>JAUXIK010000007.1 GCA_030620995.1 Candidatus Aegiribacteria sp. | reverse complement strand
GAAAATACTCGCCTACCGCGAATTATCTGTTGAAAATGCTGGAATTTCCGGGAATTTAGTGAACTGGCGGAGGGGGTGGGATTCGAACCCACGGACCTCGCATAGGGGGTCAACGGTTTTCGAGACCGTCCCGTTCAACCGCTCCGGCACCCCTCCGCGGGACATGAATATGCCTTGAAAACTTTCGTTCAGCAAGAGTTTTCCGTTATAGATAACTTCAGGAACTATATCATATAATACTAGTATGAATATTCATTGCTGACATTAAGCTATTGCAGGATTATAGTTACCCGGAATTCAGAATTAGTTTCAGGAGGATAAAAATTGAGAAAGCAAGCTATACCTTTGATATTTCTGGCCATGACTGTGGTTATGACCTCTTGTCTTTCGCAGGATCAGATACCAGGCTCTGGTCCTGAATTCGACACAGAACTGACTGTGGATACGGGCTTTACCTATGGTGATATTGCCGAAGGAGAAACTTCAACATTTACATTGCGCTGGACAGCCGCTGATGATGCGGAGTGGTATGAGATAAGAATATCACCAGATCCCATAGATGATTCTAACTGGGATAATGCGGTGCCGATCGCCTCGGTTCCAGTCGGAGACAGCGCCAGCATGGTCGCGCATGTTCAGGTTCAGCCCGAAGTGTTCGAGAATACATGTATCGGGTGCGGTTTGTGTGTTGACGCATGTCCGCAGGATGCCATACATCTCATTGATGGAAAAGCCGTTATTGATCTGGACAGGTGTACTGCATGTGGTGAATGTGTTCGTGTATGTCCCGTGAACGCGATCTCAGACAGCAGGTATGGGCAGGCTTACTTCTTTGGCATCAGAGCCATGGGTTCCGGAGACGCGCCGTCGGAAGTAGTTACTGCTTCCGGTAGCTACAGGCTCCGCTACTTTAATGATCCTAAATGGTGCGGTCATTGTGCTTACGGATGTTACATTCTTCTTGATTCCTGCGGTCCCGGATGTCCGGTTGATGCAGTCTGGTACACACCGGACTGGAACACACCCGGAGTGGATTCCGGGATGGTTCATATTGACTACGATAAATGCATAAACTGCGGCCAATGCTTCATCCAGTGCCACGAGTACGGGTTATGGTCAATTAAAAGACAGGTTGTTGCGGAATGAAAAAGTTTGTTCCAGCAATTTTACTGATACTGAGTTTTTTAGCTGCCGGTTCGGTTGTCTACTCACAGGATGCAAACGGCGGGCTTATCCAGTGGGATCCGGTAGAAGTTGATTACCAGCACCTCGTACTGAGAGGGTCTCAGGCGGAGTATGATACTGACGATCCTGACTGGGGAGCGGTGTTTGCTACGATATATTCCGATTCAGCAGGAGTGTTTCCCTGCTCGGTAATGATTCCAGGGGCATTTATCGTTGAGCCGGGTGGCTGCATATCCTGCCAGCTCTGTATTAATGCATGCCCTGTAGACGCGATTACTATGGGAGATGACAATATCGCGATAGTAAATCCTGAACTATGCATAGCCTGCGGACTGTGTGCAAATGCCTGTCCTGTCAATACCATATTCGCGCCATCTTCCAGAACTCATTTCGCTCTGTTCGGCGTTTCCGAAGAAGGCTCGGAAATCTTTCTTCAGGGGATCGAGCAATGAGCCGAAAAGCACTTGTTCTTACATCGATACTGCTTCTGGTCATTGTATCAATAGCTGTGGCAGAGGTTGTCTACAGGGTTGATCGAGCCAGGTGCACGGGCTGCGGAGATTGTAAACTTGTCTGTCCGGTTGACGCGATAGAGATCATCGATGGTAAATCCTATATAGATCCCCAGGCTTGCATAGGATGCGGGTTCTGTCAGGGGGTGTGCAGCTATGACGCCATACGCTAGGGTTCTTGTTATAGTCGCTGCTGTCCTGGTGCTGCTGTCTGCATGCAAAGGACCGGTCGAAAGTACCCAGCTGATTGTAGATACCGATGCTTGTACCGGCTGCGGAGAATGTGTTGAAGTCTGTCCCTACGGCGCCATAGAAATAATTGATGGTAACGCCGTGATCGATCCTTCCCTCTGTCACTTCTGCTACAGATGTGTTGAGCAGTGTCCAGAAGGAGCGATATACTGATGATCGGTAAAACGATTCCACTGCTTCTTCTGCTTCCAGCTCTTGTATTTGCGGCTTCTCTTGACGGGTGGATGGATGTTCAGACAGGAGGCGACAGCCTTTCGCCTGAACCCGGCAGACTCGAACTTGGAGGAATGCTCAGCACTGACAACTGGACACTTATACTTGAGGAACAGTATTCTCACGAGGACAGCTCCGGTATTGTGCCAAGGATACTTAATACGTATAGCCGGACTGACATTGATTTCATAGTCGATGCAGGGCCTGTTACCATAAATCCTGATCTATGCTGGACTGTTGATCTGGGCGATAAGCCGGAGATGGTTCTTCCGGTGCAGGCCGGGGTGGCATATAGAGAAGGTTTTATCAGACCCGGACTGTCTCTTGCTGCTGATTTTTCAGAGAATTATCATGTCTTTGTAAAAGGACTGTACTGGAACAGAGATTTAAAGCAGGAGAATGGTTACGATCTCGCGTGGACGGAATCCCGTCTGAACGGCGGAATTTCCTGTGAAACATCAGGATTTACATTAAACATGTCAGGTTTGTACCATAAGACGAACTCCGATTTCATTGATTATGAGTCTACCTGGGGCAGGTTTGATATTGCGTTTTCCACTGAGCCGCAATCCCTTCCCGCCCACTTCTATGTGACAGGCGATGTTACATACTCATTCTACAACGGTACCAATTTTCTGGGGAATGATCTGGCTGACAGGTTTACCTCGAGGATCCGATTGGTTCGCATGATAGTTCCATCACTTGCGGTGAACACCACATTCGAGTCCGTAATCGATTACGATGGAGAGATCAGACCTGCCTGCACTTCCGCCGAATCAAGGATTATCTATCACTTCATGAGATCGAGGGAAGTGCCATCGATAATCACATTGTCAGGTAAGCTTTCAACCTCTTCGATCCGAACTGAACGAGCTGTTCTATTCTCTAGAATCAATTTCTACAGGGGATTATCACTTCTGCTGAATGCTGAAGCCCGCTCAACCCCGACCTCGGTTGCCGGAGCCGGTGATACAAGAAAGTGGATTGTATTCGGCCCCGGGCTGGAATATCAGCTTGCAACCACCCTTCGCGTATGGGGTATCATTGAGCAGGAAAGAACTGACCTGGAAGAAGTTGAGGTCTGGTGGCGTGTTCGGACAGGGCTGGAGTTCTATCCGGGTTCGCTGAGTTTATAGCATTACTTTTATCCAGGGATACTTATCAGCAGGGACACATTTCGTGTCCCTGTACGGTTTTTGAAAGGATCACCTGTTGTTTGAATCACTGAGTGCAGGGTTATCACTGGGTCTGGCAACAGGTTTGACCTGTCTTGCTTCCTGTGGTCCTGTCTATGGGGTTTACCTTCTCGGGGAGAAGCGAACCGGATTCCAGGCATTGTGGGTGATCCTGAAGCTAAACGCCGGAAGGTTCATCGCATACGCTATGTTCGGAGCGCTTATAGGACAGCTGGGAGGAGTAATTCCTGCTTCCGTCAGAACTCCGATAGTTCTGTTCGGCTATCTCCTTTTCTCGGTATATCTTCTTCTTTCGGTTGTCAGAGTCAGGAAAACCTGTTCAGGATGTCAGACAGGAAAACTGCTCAAGATTACAAGAAGCGCTTTCCTGCTCGGATTACTTACAGGATTTTCTATCTGCCCTGCGTTCCTCATTGCTGTTACCAGCGCTTTCAATACCAGCGGTCCGATCAGGGGCATGATGCTATTTATCGGATTCTTTGCAGGCACCACTGTATACATGCTCCCCTTTGCAGTCTTCGGTCTTCTAACTGCTAAGGATTGGGTTACAAAGGCAGCCAGAGTGATCGCTGTTATCGTTGCCATCTATTTTGGAGCGATTGGAATCAGAGGACTTGCGCAATGGATATCACAATCCTCCATGCGGCAGGAACTGTCTGAAACGGCAGTTCATGAATCCCATGGAGATGCGGATATATCAATATTTTCAGTTGAGGATGCCGATACATTGTACATTCTGGCATTTGCAGAGGATGAGAAAGACATGGGAGTTGAACTTGCTGAACAGATAAGCGGCGCGAATCTCCCGCCACTGAAGGTTATCCTGTTCGATAAAGACCGCTGGCTGCAGCAGATCAGCTCAGTTCCGGAGCTGTCCGCTGTTATTACTCCTGTATGGATCGATTCCAGATCAGGGATTGATACCTCTCCCTGGCAGGACAGCGTATCAGCATACCTTGAGAGTATGAGAATGAGAATCTTTGCTGTTGAATACGAACCCTGGTGTTCCGAACGGGGGTATAGGGTACAGTCATTTCTTGAGATGTATGCTTTTCGCTGTCACCCTGACTCAGGATTTACTTTTCTCATGCTGAATCCTCTCGGGTGTGATCCGGCTGATTGTTCTTCCTGCGATATTACCCATTAGATTATACATGCCGTTAATACAGAAATATTATTCGAAGGAGATCTGATGCCAGGTAAAGCTTCATGCGGATATTCCGGCCCTAAAGTCAAATCAGACTGTAAAATTACCTACGAATACACTGATGCAGAACTTTCTATTACCATAAACGGCAGCTCTTCCCCCGATCTTATTGAGGAAGCAGTCCGGAAAACAGCGGAGCGGATGGGAATTCAAACAGGCTGTGTCAATATAGAGGATTGTGGCGCTGCGCCATTTGTTGCCGCCGCAAGATTCGAAGCTGCTTCACGGAAAGTGCTTGGAGATGATTTTCCGGCTTTACCTCCTGTTGTGAATATCATTTCATCCGAGCGATACAGACCCAGAAGATCGAGGCTGTATGTTCCCGGTAACCGTCCACGATTTATGGAGAAATCACTCTCATCCGGAGCGGACGCCGTTATTCTCGATCTTGAGGACAGTGTGTCTCCGGACAGGAAATTCGAAGCCCGTATTCTTGTGGCTTACTCGCTGCAGAATCTTGATTTCGGCGGGATGGAAGTAATGGTGCGAATCAATCAGGGCGAATTGTCAATTGATGATCTTGACTGGATTATACCTCAGCCTGTTCAGCACATACTGCTGCCCAAGGTTGAACTGGCGGACGAAGTTTCTTCCATAAGGGATATGATCGAGAAACTTGCTGAGATATACGGCAGGGAAGCACCTGTCTGGCTGATGCCGATAATAGAGAGCCCCCTTGGAATCTTCAACGCTCTTTCAATTGCCATGTCGGTTCCGGAGGAGTCAGTCGCGCTGACGCTTGGGCTGCAGGATCTTTCAGCGGAGATGGGTGTTACGCCAACAGTTGAGGGAACAGAGAGCTTCACGGCACGGAGTTTGATAGTCCTTGCTGCAAGAGCTGCCGGACTTCAGCCGATAGACACCGTTTACGCCGATGTAAAAAACGAAGAAGGGCTTCGTGAATCGATCAGAAGAGCAAAGACCCTTGGTTTTATCGGCAAAGGGTGCATTCATCCCATCCAGGTTCCGATAATCAATGAAGGATTCCTTCCCGAATCCGGCGTGGTAAGCAGGGCAAAAAAGGTCGTAGTTGCTATGGAGCAAGCGGAAAAAGAGGGTCTTGGAGCAGTGGTTCTTGGTTCGAAAATGATAGATCCTCCTGTAGCAAAGCAAGCACAGATTGTTATCGATAATGCCATCAGTTTAGGTTTGATTTCTATGAACTGGCGCGAAGAGGAGGAAGATTAATGATATGCCCCAGATGCAATACGGAACTGGAAGGAACAGAATTTGCCGGTGTGAGAATTGAAACCTGTCCCGGTTGTGGTGGAAGCTGGTTCGACAGAGATGAATTGAGACAGGCAAGGAACATAGCTGATCCCGACCTTGCCTGGATGGAATTCAATCTGTGGAAGGAAACAGATGGTTTCCATGTCAGGAAGGACTCTTCTAAATGTCCTTCATGCGGTGGAAAGATGGCTTTAATCGGATATACTGATACAGAAGTTGAACTGGACTACTGCAGGGAATGTGGAGGAATCTGGCTGGATAAAGGGGAATTCAATGCGATTATCAGAGCTCTGGAAGAAGATATCGACAGTACTTCCGCTTCCGAATTCCTGAAAATAAGCATCAAGGAAATGCAGGAGCTGATCGAGGCAAGTGATAACTTCGGGAAAGAGTGGAAGCACTTCAGGACGGTTCTTAAGCTTCTAGAATATCGTGTTCTGGCAGAACACAGAACAATCGCCAGAATAATAGAGAACTTCAGAAGTCCGTTTGCGTAATATATGCGCTGCTACTGAGCCTGCTTTCCCCTGGCTTTGGCGAGGATGACACCGACTATTGGAAGTAGAATAATAAGCAGCCATCCGAACAGGAACTCCTGGCTGCGAAGACCGAAGCTTCCATAGGGGACTGTTCTCTCCAGGATCTCACTGTAGATCATCCAGACGATGCCCATCGGAATGAGCCAGCAAATACAGATGTTCCACCAGCGGCCGACATTAAAGCTGGAGTTCTCGTTGATGTATTTTCTCTGCTTGTTCGCGCCGGTGCCCCATCCGATAATCAGTACTTCGCCAAGAACGACAAAAGTAAGGCCATAGCAGTTCATGAAGTGATCCGCGATATCAAGTATGTGAATCCCCATACCTGTCAGCATCGGTAGCCCGAGAAGGAAAGCGGTTCCACCCACGATAAGATTGGCCTTCCTGTGCGATGTTTTCCATTTGTCCTTAACCGAGGCGGTGGCAGCCTCCAGAAGGCTGAAAGCGGAATCAACAGCCAGAGTTAAAAGCATTATGAAGAAGAGAACTCCGAAAATCCTGGGGGCAGGCAGAGTGCAGATAATATGCGGGTATGCAACGAACGCCAATCCGGGACCGCTCTCGACCACCTGGGAAACAGGTACGCCAAGACTCGATGCATGATGTCCGAGAGCAGAAAAAACAGCCATTCCGCCGAAGAACGCCGTTAGAGCATCGGCAATACCTATAATCATGGCATTGGCCGCTATGTTTGTTTTTTTAGGGAGAAAACTGCCGTATGCGATCATTATAGCAAAGCCTACGCTCAGGCTGAAAAACACCTGGGAAATAGCCGCCAGCCAGATATCAGAGCTGAGCAGTTTCGACCACACAGGAGTCAGATAGTATTTAAGACCTACTCCCGCTCCCGGCAGCGTGATACCTCTTATGACGAAAAGGACAAGCAGTCCCCACGGAATCAGAACGGTATAAAAGACAACCTTGCTGACCGTTTTCGTGCCTCTCCAGACTGAAGCGACGATCCATATCCAGGCCAGCGTGAACCCGATGAAGAGAGGCCATTTGAACTCACCGATATCCCATGGTTCAGATGTGACTCCCAGAAAGTCGTTGAAGAAGAAGTCTCCCGGAGAACCCATGAATGTATTTGCGTCAGCTACACTGTTGAAACCGTATAAACTTCCTTCGAAAGCCACCAGAATGGTGCCGACCTCCTGAGAACCGTCCGGTTCGGTAAGGATGATGCCTGTTTCCCCGCTGACAGGTGACACGAAAGATTGTCCTGTAAGGAAGGCAGGGATGTCCGTCATCACCTCCATATCCTCAAGATCGGTGCCGGTTATGGCATACTGTATGTCAGCGTATTTTCCCGATTCCTGTACCCACCCGAGAGTAGCTGCCTCATAAGTGTAATTTACGCTCCAGGCCATAATGATTGCGTAGTAAGTAACAATGATGAAACCTACACCTACAGCGAACCATCCGAACCACTCAAGTCTGGGGTTTATTTTTTTGAATGCTCCAGGAGCCGCCTGGTGGAACTTGTGCCCGATGCTGAACTCAAGCATCAGCAGTGGAATTCCCGCCAGGAACAGGCAGATGAAATAGGCGACAAGGAAAGCGCCCCCGCCATTTTCGTACGTGATATACGGGAACCGCCAGATGTTTCCCAGTCCGATGGCTGATCCTATTGCGGCAAGGATAAAAGCGGTTCTGCTATTCCAGGTTTCTCTACGAGCGGCCATTATTCTCTCCTTCAGTTATCATATTATGGAAAGAACCCCGTTACGCACTGTAAATTACTGCAAAATGATACCCGGTCAGGTCAAGGGGGGAGAAGCTGGTTACTGCTTATGCCTTCTGCTAATCCTGGCCCACAGGCGTGCTCTTCCAAGAACACTGAGAACAGCTCCGTAGAAACAGAGGTATTTACAGAAAAATCTTGGAAAGAATGTCAGCAAGCACAGGGAAGCAATTGCCCCTGTAAATGATCCGACAATGAAATACGAGAAAATAGTATGGAAGGGATCTATCTGGCAGAAAAGAGAAGCTGGAATAATTCTGCCGAAGAACCCTTTCCCTGTAAGAATCAGCGCGCCAATGAAAGCTACAGCCAGAACATACTTGAAGTTAATGAGAAATCTGTGAACCTTCTTCGGAAAAGCTGGAGGTCGGGGAACGTTCAGTTTACCAAGAAGATCCTGCAGGGCTCCGAACGGGCATACCCAGCCGCAATAGATCCTTCCGATGAAAAGACTCCACAGAGCAGGCAGCAGCAGAACCGCGATACCGACTCCACCGAGAAAACCCACTCCGCCGGGAAGGAAGATATATTGAAAAACACCCAGCGGACAGTAGCATCCCTGCACGAAAAAACCAAGAACCAGAATCGAGATTGTCTGTATGATGATATGGGCGATTTTCCTCCTGTGCCGATCAGTCTTCCTGCGGCCTCTATATTGACGTTTCAGAAATGTGGCTGCAAAGAGTAGAACGGTAGTGGCTATTACTATCAACTGTGTTCTTCGAACACCTCCCCCGGATGGATTGATACAGCTCTCCCCTCCGCGGAAGTGAGGACAGAGGCGGTCTTCAGGGGTCGGGCATGCTGCTTCAGGGGGGAGATCAAGCGGACAGCCGCTTGATTCGATCTGCAGAGGGTATGTTGTTTCGGAGATATCGACTATAACGGAATCCTCAGGCACATCGATCTCTGTTTCTTCAATTATCACAGCTGATTCGGTGACTTCCTCCGAAAATTCCTCGGTAATGACAGGATCATCTTCTTCCGCGATCACTTCGGGAATGTCTGCTTGCTGAGCACTGTCAGGGGGGAGTTGTGTGTCCTGATCAGAACTGCTTTCAGGCTGTGGCTCGGGGTTGTCACAGAGATCATCGCCGTCGTTATCCTGATATAGAGCACATAAAGGATTGTCAGCGGAACAGGCTTCTTCGGGAGGTAGTCCAAGCGGGCAGAAAGCAAACAACACAGCTGTAAAAAGAACCAGCGCCAGAGCAGAAAGCCTCATCTATCCTGTCCTTCAAGCTGTGTTGATGAATTTCCATGAATTGAACCGATAATAGGAAAACCGGTCCCCCCGGCCAAGGGGAGACCGGTTATGAGAAACATTATATCAGATGAAAGCCGCCTTGATCCGTCCAAAGGTGGTATTTGAAAGAGAGAGGACTCCGTTGAGTCTGAGGTTTGGCACATTTGTTGAGGGATACCCGGTAGATGCTCCATAAGGACCAATGACACACCTTTGACCGCCACTATCCCAGTGCCATGTATACAGTGATCCAACTCCGTCGGACCATTCGATCTCTATTATCAGATTATCCTCACCGTTGTACCAGAACGAAGTGTCCAGAATATTATCAAACCATTCGTTTGGATCAGCAGAAGGTGTTGTGTACAGGGATGAACTCATAACGAGAATCCGCGTGCCTGAAATGTAGTTATCGTCGAAATTTGTGCCCAGCACATCACTGGAGCAGAATCCCATATAAAGAGAGTAATCATTGTAAGTTCCCTGAGAGTCACCGGTAATATGACGTTTCCAGGAAAGACTCTCAATTTCAATAGCGTCACCGATTTCACTCGCCAGCACTACCACCTGGTAGCGTGTTGACTCAGTTCAATCGGCACACCAGGGGGAGGTTGAGGGAAACTCCGCAGTTCCAATTTCAATTGTACTCGAAAGGCTGATACCGGCCAGACACGCGAGCAGCAAAGAAGATAACTTCATAAAGACTCCTTTCTGAATTCTTATTCCTACCTATATTATAAGTATACTTAGTTCTGATACGGCGTAAATGTTCCCCATACCGATATCCGTCATTGTATATCCTTGACATCAGCTGAGAATTTTCGATATTTCTCATCCAACTCTGAGCGGTCCGGTAGTTCAATCGGCTAGAGCACCGGCCTGTCACGCCGGAAGTTGCGAGTTCGAGTCTCGTCCGGACCGCCACAGAGATGAATGAGTGCCACCCACCGTTAAAAACGACATGGGTGGCTTTCTTTATTAGGAAATTTCTAGAAGAGGGTCTTGATACTGCCCCAGGTCTCTGATTCAAGAGCACTTGTTGACTCACCGTAGAAATCGAAGAACATGTCGGAATCCTCATCGAAAGCAACATCGGATCTTACATACACACCTGACCCGTCATCGTACCAGCAGTAGTCACCAACGTAATTATGACGTACAAAAAAAAAGCAGTTATCGCAAATATCGGCCTGTGTCTCGAAGTAGTAATGGACACCCGCTTCAAGCTCAGGATAGTCCAGAGGAATCGTGCAGTGAGTCTCCCAGACATAGAAGGGGTACATCTCCACAATAATATGAGTACAGGGTATGGATTCGCTCCATATATGGCTGCTGGTGTTGGGGTCTGAATCACCGGTATCATCTTCGGAGATGATGAGATTCATATATGTGGGTATCCCGCCGGTATATTGCATCCAGACGTAGATCTCTCGGATATCACAGTCGTCTTCAAGAGTGAAATCATCGCAGACCCAGCGATCGCCTGCACCATAGTTACTATAACCGTTCAGAATAAGCGAATAATGGTAAGGCTGCTAATAAACCAACCCATCAATCTCAATAGGACCTGATCTTGGAATGTGGCGGGAACCCAGCTGAGCAGGTTGATCGGCCAGTGCGGAAGACAGAGCTAAGATCAGAATAGCGGATAGGATTTGTCTCATCATTCACGTCCTTTTATGAAGATAAACACAACTAAAATGTATCCTGATGCTTACGTTATGTCAATGATGGGGTCGGACGCCACTTGCGGCACTTACGAAGAGTATTCATCTGATTAACAATACATTACTGTCAACACTATGTTGTAGTGTTGAAAAGGGAATCAACGCTTGACAGCGTATGCATAAAAATGTAAAATTATGCATATGGAGGTGTCAAAATGAGAACAACTCTAAATTTACCTGAAGAGTTAATGATCGAAGCAATGCGAACAACCCATATCGAGACGAAGACCAAAGTTATCATCACAGCCTTGGAGGAACTAATTCGTAAATATACTATCTCTGGCCTGAAGGAATTCAAAGGTAAAATCGATCTGGATATTGATATGGACAGCGTCCGGAGTCGTGAATGCAGGTTTTAGTTGATTCTTCAGTCTGGGTTGATTATTTCAGGGGCGGAAGTAACTCGGGCAAGCTGGATTTTTTGATTGATGAAAACATTTTAGTCATTAATGACCTTATCCTTGCTGAACTGATTCCATTCCTGAAAATTAAGAATCAACACAAACTGATTGATCTGTTGAACTTCGTCGAACGGCTGAGTTTGAATATTGATTGGAAAGAGATCATCGAATTTCAACACAAATGCTTGAAACAAGGGATAAACGGTATTGGTATACCCGACTTAATCATCGCACAGAATGCACTTCAGAATCACTGTGAAATCTACACCCTCGACCAGCACTTTGAATTAATGAAGGCTTCCCTGGAACTTGTATTGACTGATAAGTAAATTCACCAAACAGCAGAATAGTTCGAATATTGTCTACTGTGGCTCGCCACAGAGGACAAAGCCCCCGACCAGGGGGCTATTTCTTTATGTGATATGTTCGTGCGCAGTTCGAGTCTTCAGAAGAGGGTTTTGATGCTGCCCCAGGTTTCGGATTCAAGAGCACTCATAGGTTCTCCGATTAAATCGAAGAACATGTCGGAGTCCTCACCGTAAGCGATATCTGAGCGTATGGGGTCGGACGCCACTTGCGGCACTTGCATAATCATACAAGTACTTTTCAAAACCAATTTCCATCGGCTCTATACCATATACAAAATCAGGGGACATGCAGGATCTGCCGCGTGTCCCCTGAAAGCTGTTGAATCACACTATTCTATAAATTATTGCATTTCAGTTAAAGCGTATGTGATAATCGTGGTGTATCCGTCCGCTTCACCGTTATCAATCGTTATTGCATAATCCCAGTCGCCCATGTAACCCATAAGCATGGTTGAACCTTCAACGGATATATTCATATCTATGTTCTCGACACTGCCAACAATGATACTTGTCACGTCTGAAACCTGATCGTTGCTGCCAAGAACGAGATCATATATCATGGTTCCGCCGGCATCCTGTTCTATACCTCCAAGAACAGTAGTGTTTGCAGAATTGTAAACAGGGATCACATCAGGGAAATTCGCAGGGATACCCTCATTCAGGTTGGCGTAATTAATGTCGGTAGGATCGGGGTCATATTCTGATCCTTCCTCAGAAGATGAGGATGTTCCAGAAGGCTCAGAGATTTCAGCATCTGCATTAACTTGTTCGGTATCCGAGCTTGAGGTGTCTTCCCGGGAATCGTTCGATTCACCGCTGCTGCCACAGCCGCTGACGGCAAATAGAGAAATTGCAGCTAAAAGTACTAGTATTTTCGTGAATTTCACACTGATCCTCCTGTAGTACGTTGAATGATTTGGTTTTACTTATAAAACCCTGATTCCTGAACAGGGAAAATGTACTTCATACCGGCATTTTGTGCAAGCATCATCTGGCTATACTGAAGGCACCATCCCTGGCGGAGTAGTAGTCTCGACAGGTGCACCATATCTCCTCCTGCTCCGTTAATGGAATCATGTCGGAGATCTCTATATCATCCGTTCCTTCTTTGTAAAGCACATAGCCCGGGCTGGTCAGATTCTCCGTGTTGTAAACCACAATTGGTTCAAGGCTGGTGTACAGATAGGCGAAAACGGTATCCTGCGCTTCCACAAGCGCGGATGCCTCGTGGGATGGAAGAGTAACAGTGTACAACGATGCAAGGCTGAAGGGGTCGCATCGATGGAAGGTACTGCCTGAAATGTAACATAATTCCCCTTTTGAGGATACAACCATTTGCTGATGCCCGGGATAACTGCTGCCCCAGGCCACAATTTCAAGCGTGGTCAGATCCACTCTCCTGAGGCCGCCTCCCACTCCCCATATGTAGGCTCCGAAATCCTTGATCACCTGTCCGTAGGAGAAATAGTAGCTGAGCGTATCCACCAACTCCATCGCTCCGAGGTCCAGTATCAGAGAGCTGGAGCTGTTGAGGGGATGGATAAGCGCAATTCCGCTGTAGGGAAGGACCAGCATTCCGTCGCATTCGAAATCCACCGTTATGCTGCTCATAAGCTCAAGAGAGTAATCGTCATACAGATCAAGATAATAGGCCCTGCTTTCGATCGATCGTGAGACCAGCAGAGCGTTCTCCCCCGGTGCATGGGCGAAACCATGGATCTCATCGGATCCGCAGCCGTTAGTGCTGCCCGCGTTATTGGTGTTCATTCTCCTTATGCAGGAGTAGACGAAATATGGATACTGGTTTTCAATGTACTCCACAAAGTAGATCTGTTCTCCGTCCCATGATGGTGTGAGAGTTTCATCTATTATCCAGTATTTGTCGAAGGAATAGGGTCCGTCCCAGTATATGTCCATATACCACGGCAGCCCATAGTCGGATGTGTATGTCAGCATGTTGCTTTTGGCGCTGAGACCCAGAGTGTTTGTCGTTGTTACCTGATAGTATCTGGGTGTATACGTCGGGGGTACCGAGTCCAGGAACATGGTGTCCTGCGCTCCATAGAAGATTCCCAGCGTATCCCCGTGAAGCGACCCGCTGTACTGTCGCCTTACCAGCGTGTAATAGGAGAAATCCTCATCCGGGCAGGCAGTCCAGGTGAGAATGCAGCGCCCCATTGGCAAATCGGTTGCGGAGATCTGAGATGGCGTAGGCAACTGTGACAAAGGAGTTGTTATGCTTCCCTCATTGCTCCAATGTACTGTAGAATCGGAGCTGAGAGCGCTGACCGCATAGTAGTATGTGGTTGCCCATAGCAGGGAGTCAGAATCGGCAAGGAGCGTATCGGTGGTGGTTCCAACAATTCTGACATCGGAGCCGCCTGAAGAGATTCCCGGTTCAGTTGACCTGTTCAAGGAGTAGCTCAGTACAGTCTGATCTGCAGGAGAATTCCAGGTAACCGTTACCTCGCAGTAAGATTCATCTTTGCCCCGGGCGCACCTTCTTTCCAGTTGGCAACTGACAGAAGGCCGTTCTTTACTGCCTGTTGAGTCACCGGTGAAAATAATGGAGACAATGGTGAAGTTGGGTGGTACGAGCCCGGAGGGATTGTTGCCGCAGCCCATCAGCCCGGTGAAGATCATAGCGATGAGAAAAGAAGAAAAAGCAGCAGCTTCCAAATGGCGCCGCCAGAACTCGCAGAATACATTCATTACTTATTCCTTTTCAATTATCAGACCAAAGATGACAGTCCTGCGGGATCAGTAGAAATCGAACTTGGTTCCCAGGTAAAGAGCTGCATCTAAGAGGTCGCTGTTTTCATCTTTATTGCTGCCCAGGAGCTTCGCTCCCACGCAGATGTATGGTTCAACGTCCAATTGTAATCCACGACTGAACAGTGGTATCCGCCATCCCAGCTTGACACCGGCTGAGACAGCCTCCACCTGTTCCTCTCCCGATCTCCAGAGCGCGCCTGCGCCCAGATACGCTCCGGCGAAAAGACCTGACAGGGGCCGCATGAAGTACTTGCGAAGTTCAGCTCCCATCTCAATGCCGAAACCCGTACCTTTTGTCTCGGCGGGGCTCAGGATGTTGACCAGTGTCGGCCCGCCATAAAGTATCCATGTACCCATAGTATCCGGTTGTATTGATCCTTCGATGTGGAATGTGAACTCCACTGTCTGCATGATGGTGAACTGGTTATCAGTCCCGGGCCAGGGCGCGGGATTGGCAAATGAGACACCTGTCAATAGAAGTGTAACCATAACCATCAGCAGAGTAATCCTGATGCTCATTCTTCCTCCTTTAAAGTCCCTTTGCCCGGTACATCCTGTGGAATCGGCACGAAATCGTGAACAGAACAGATGTGAAAATAAACAGCATAAGAAAGCACAGCCATGCCGGGAAGTAAGGAACGCTTCCGTACGATGCTCTTATAAGGGCGCTTGCATAGGACAAAGGAGATAGCGGTGCTATCCATCCTGCCCATGCCGGCATCTGTGCTATTGGAACGAATATTCCGCTTACAAACAACAGGGGAAGTCGAACCAGGTTTGAAAGAAGCATGATGTTGGAAGGACTGGCTGCAGGGGGTGATGAGAGAAGAACACCCAGAGAGGAAAAACACAGCGCTCCAGCCAGAATGCCACCGATGAGAAGAGGCAGGTTCATAATTCTGGCATCGGTAAGGAGCAAGCCCAGAACCACAGGTATCACCGAGATAGCACAGCCGAATACGAAACCGCTCAGAACGTCACCCGTAAGTATTGAGCGGAGAGATATGGGAGTGGAAATTAAACGTTCCCAGGTTTTCGCCCCCCGCTCCCAGGGGGTTACCAGAGGGCCTATGGCACTGGCGGAAAACCAAAGCGCCATAGCGACCATTCCGGGTACAACATTCCCGGGCGAGATATCTCTTCCCATTTTAAAAGCGAGGAAGAAGAACACCGGAAAGAGAACGCCGAATATCAGAACGGGGGACTTCATGTAGTAAAGAAAAATGTTCTTCTTCAGAATTACCAGCGAACCGTTTAACTGTTTGTGCCATCTGTTCACATCTGAATACCCGCTCATTTGGAGCCTCCTTTCCCGGTGGTGTAGTAAAGAAATACATCTTCCAGGCTGGGTTTACGGGTGTTCAGCTGCTCAAGCTCAAGCCCCAGGTCCAGGGTAAGTACTACAAGCAGAGTAGCAACGCTTCCGGGAGTTTCGGTGTACAGCCTGAAAATATCCTGGTCGGACTCCACCCTGGCAACGCCGGGGATGGATTCCAACTTATTAAGAGGCGGAACCTGCTCTTTGAATACCGCTTCAACGTAGTGACGTTTTCTAACCATTGATCTGAGATTACCCGGGGTATCAATTGCAGCTATTCGTCCGTTGTTGATTATTGCTACCCGTGAACAGATATCCCCGGCCTCAATCATGTTGTGTGTGGTAAGGAAAACAGTGAGACCGTCATTGTTCAGTTCCCTTACTATTTTCCTTATCAACCTGGCGCTATGTACGTCAAGGCCGCTTGTGGGTTCATCCAGGAAGAGTACTTCGGGATCTGTAACAAGAGCCGCGCACAGCATAAGCCTCTGTTTGAAACCCTTTGACAGTTCACGAGCCTTACTGTCTTTTTTATTCATAAGCCCAAGGGCATCCAGAAGCCTTTCCCCTTCATTGATCCGCCTGTTTCTGGGAACCCCGTAAAGCTCAGCCATGAGCATAAGGTTTCTCCAGACGGAAAAATCGAGGTAGACATTAGCCTGCTCGGGAACCACTGCTATATGCTCCCTTGAGAGGATTGATTCTTTCCTGATATCGTGATCCTGAATCATGGCGGAACCGCTGGTAGGGTCAATAATGCCGGTCAGCATCCGGATGGTTGTTGTCTTGCCGGCACCGTTGGGACCCAGGAAACCGAAAATTTCCCCTTTGTTAACCTGGAAATCGATACCGTCAACAGCTGTAAGATTCCCGAACCTTCTCGTGAGACTGTTAACCTTGATGACAGATTCCATTTTAACTGACTTTTCGATCATAGATTTTTCCTATCTTTTGTAATTCAAAGTAGGTCACTGAATTTTGATTTAATATACTTAACATGTCTAAAAGAAAGGAAACAAAATGAAATATCTTATTTTTCTGTTCGCCTTTGCAGTCATTGCCCCTGGATGGGTGGATGAGGATGGACGAGACTCTTCGATTCCCCAAGGAACACTTCCCGCGGGTGGTGACGCGATTACGCTGACTATTCTGAATACCTTCCAGGTGTCATCTGCAAGTCAGATGCTCGGTCTGGATACTCAGGATGGATCGGACCAGCTTGTGGTTATGGATAACAACGACAACTTGATCAGAGGGGTGGATATGGGTACCGGAAATCCTTTGTGGACAATTCCTACTCCTTATACCTACACTTTCGGCTGCTGTCACAACTGGCCTTCCCCTTATGGATGGTACGTAAACTGCTATATTGCAAACACTAATATATACTATTACCTTACTTCCTGGAATGTTGCATTTCCAAATCCTGCCGGAACAAGTGGCAGAGGCATGGATTTCCAGAATGACGGAAACTACATCTGGGAAACGTACAGCAGCGGTACTACGCATGGTATTTTCAGGATAGACGAGACTGGCAGCTTTACCTATTACACCGTATCCGAGATTCCGGATCAGATGAGCGGACTTACAGTGTTTCCATATAACGGTAATCTGGGAATATTCGTTACCTGTTACAATTTCCAGGATTGGTTCCTCTACGAATTCGACGGTTCCAGCCTGACCTATATAGGATCAGGTGATCCCGGGTTGAGTAATTTTTCAATGTCATATGGACTGGCCTATCACCCTGACACAAACACGTTTTTCTGGAGCTATAAAGTATACGGTACGATCCGATGGATAGCCGAGATAGAGTTCACCGAGTCCGCGCTCGAGCAATCCACCTGGGGAAGTCTTAAAACACAGTTCTAGCTCTCATGGTCAGATAAATGCTCTGCACATGGGACATGATAATCATGTCCCGTGTGCTTTACATGCAATCCTCTGATTCCAATTTCCAGCTTTAGTCAGGAGAGTCAATACTAAAAGGAGACTAATAACCAGCACCGTTAAGCATGTCCTTGACAGATAGATAATAATTGTTAGTTAAAGAATATGAAGGTTACCCGGAGCAAGATCTTTCTGATCCGTATCCGGATGCTCCTGTCCGGGAATAATCCCGGTATACCAGGGCGCGATTCTCCACAGTGGAACGCGCTCAATGAAGGAGGATTCATTTGAAGAATCTTACTGTTTTAATGTCCGTTCTTCTGTCTGGAGCCTGCATGGCTTCGGCGGGTATATATTTCTATACGGATCAGGCTCTGTTCGAAAGTCTTTATCCCGGCCTTACCACAGAGGACTACTCCAATACAAACATCTCTCCCAACAGCACTGGTGCTGACCCGGGGCCCTTCGACAGTTTCACGGATAATGCATGTTTCTCCCCGGATGATATTGTGGAGGGGATATCTCTTGATAACCTTGAGGGAAACGAGAACGTTGTTCTTACTCCACCTTTCATGGGAGTGACCAGTGTTACAGTGGGTCCAAATGCATTCGAAGACAATGCCGAGTACTCGTTCTCCGTTCCGGTTAATGTGTTCGGAATTGAGATTGTAATGCCCATGGGGAGCGGCCTGGTAAATATCGAAGTATTCGGAATCGGAGGTTCTCTTGGTATTTCCTCCTCGAACGGTACGCTTGCCGGTGTATTCTGGGGAGTTTACAGCGATTATGATATCACCAGGATAGAATTCATAGAGCCCGCAACTAACGGCGAACTTTTCGCAAATGCTCAGTTCGGAGCATTTTCAGCACTTGATAATTCAACGTGGGGTTCTATAAAGAATTCATTCTAGATCAAAAAGGGGACGGGCTTTGCCGTCCGCTCCCTTCTTCCCTATCTATCCTCATAGGTAGATTGAGATACTTATTCAGGCTTCTGTCCGGGTAAGGTTGTGTTCATGTTATTTGTAGTGTATTGAATATGAAGTTGCAAATAGAGAACTTCATGATCTTCCCGATCATAAAGGTGTGAATATCCTGATATGAGCAGCAGGAAGAAAGAAGCATAGTGATTTCGCAGAAGTTGTTCAACGCATCTGAATCGAATCATATCGGAAAAACCCGTATCCGGAAAAAAGCACAGATCGATGGGATTCTGTATATAGTCACCGCAGCTATTATTGTAATTATCTCGTTTCTGTGGTTGAATGAAATTCTTGATATTCCCCATCATGTTCTTGGCGCTCCACCAACCCCGGTCAACTGGAGAGAAGCATTGACCGAGACAGTCTTTGTTCTCGGGTTCGGTGTTTTTGTGCTGCTGGTTTTCAGAATCAGTATTAACAGCAGGAAGAGGGCTGAACAGGAACGTCTCGCGGCAGTTTCCAATGCAGTCAACGCGATGGGCGCCGGGCTTCTTATGCACGACCGGGACGGCAGGATAACCTTCGCCAATCAGGCTTTTGAAAAGATGTCCGGCTACGAAATGAGCGAGCTCCTTGGTAAAGACGTAACCGAGATCGGTATGATGTTGTTAAGTCAGGATGACGGACCGGTAACTATGAGAGCTATTGAAGCCACTCTCAGAGGCGCTGTTCCAGCTCCAGCCACGATTACGATTATATCCAAAAATGGTCGGAAAACAGCTGTACTCCTTGGTATTTCGTTCATAAGGGACGCAGAAGGAAGGCCTGATACTGCAATTGTAACCCTCAGCGATATCAGCGATCTCAAACGTACACAGGAAGAACTGTTAAAAACAAGCTCCTATCTGGAAAGCATCATCTATTGCGCCAACGCTCCGATAATAGTCTGGGATCCGGTCACGACCATTACACGATTCAATCACGCCTTTGAGATTCTTGCAGGTCGCAAGGCCCACGAGATCGTTGGACAGAAGCTTTCCGTACTGTTTCCAGAGGAGAGCATGGAGAAGTCACTTGAGAAGATCGAAAGCACTCTGAACGGTCAGTTCTGGGAGTCGGTTGATATCCCGATTCTTCATACTGACGGCAGTATTCGATACGCGCTTTGGAACTCGGCGAATATCTATGCTGAAGATGGAGCGACAATTGTTGCCACGATTGCTCATGGAATCGATGTCACCGAGCGCAGGGAAGCGGAGAGAGCCGTACGGGACAGCGAGGAAAGGTTACGTCTGATACTCGAGACGATGCCGAGCGGTCTTTTCACGATAGATATGGACAGACGCATTACTTCATGGAATAAGCAGGCCGAGATGATTACGGGGCTGAAAGCAGAGGAAGTTATCGGTCAGGATTGTCTTAACGCGATGGGCTGTGATGCATGCAGGAAAGGATGCGCGCTTTTCTCGGAGACTGTGAAGAAGCCGGCCTATCACAGGGAGTGTACAATGCATGTCGATGGAAAGGAAATCACGATATTGAAGAATCTTGATTTTCTAAGAGACTCAAAGGGTGAAATAGCCGGCGGACTGGAGAGTTTCATCGATATTACCGACCATAGGCGACTCGAGGATGATCTTCGGCAGGCACAGAAGATGGAGGCCATAGGAAGGCTTGCAGGCGGAGTAGCACATGATTTCAACAACACATTAACAGCAATAATGGGTTGCTGTGACCTTGCCCTGCTCCAGACCGGACCGAACAATCCTGTCACTGCTGATATCCGGGAGATAAAAGAGAATACAGCTCGAGCCGCAGAACTCTGCCAGAGGCTCCTTGCAATCAGCCGCAGGCAGGTGCTGAAGCTTGGCATTATCAATCTCAACGATACCATTTCCGGTATAACGAGCATGATACGCAGAGTGATAGGTGAGAACATCGAAGTGGTGGTTCGTACTGATAAAAATCTATGGAACACGGAGGCTGATGACGGGCAGATCGGACAGATTATCCTTAATCTGATTATCAATGCCCGTGACGCAATGCCGGATGGGGGCATCCTTACGATTACAACGGGAAATCAATTTCTTGACCTTGAAGTAAAAGATACAGAAGCTGAAACATCAACCGGTAGATTCGTGTTCCTGTCAGTTGAAGATTCCGGCATCGGGATGGATGCAGAAACGACAGGCAGAGTTTTTGAACCCTTCTTCTCGACTAAAGGTACTCAGGGTACAGGACTGGGGCTTTCGACGGTGTACGGTATTGTGAAGCAGCATGGTGGATGGGTGGACGTTGAAAGCAGGCTGGAAGAAGGTTCATGCTTTAAAGTATATCTGCCCGCTTTAACATCTGACATAAAGAAGAGTGTCAGGAAAGAAAAAAGTCCCCTGGAAATCGCTGTCGGCAGGGAATGCAATGAGAAAATTCTTGTTGTGGAAGACGATGAAAAGGTTCTTTCGTTTGCTTCCAGCGCATTGCGAATGAAAGGCTATACTGTTGTGGAAGCCGTTACAGCGGAAGAGGCGCTTGAAACCTTCAGGAAAGAAAAAGGAAAGATCGATCTGATTTTCAGTGATGTGATTCTGTCCGGCATGCCGGGTACAGAACTTGCGAATCGGATTCTTTCAATCAATCCGGAACTCCCCATAGTACTGACGAGTGGATATGCAAATTATATGTCCGATCCTGATGTTATCCAGAAGGGACAGATGATCTTCCTCAGTAAGCCTTACACTATGAATGATCTGTTCAAGACGATAGCCCGGGCACTTCTGAAAGGGTAATGATGGTGAATATCCTGATCATGCGGAATAACTGCTGCCGATGCCGGTGTTATCGATTATGGAAATCATCGCCGGAGGAAGGAAACCATGTCTGAGAAGGAAGTTGAACTTCGCGGGCAGATATGTCCTTTTCCGGTGATGCATATTATCCAGGGCGTGGATCAGATGCGTCCCGGCGAGATACTTCGGTTTTTTGTGGATGATCCTCTGGCTATCAAGTCGGTTCCGGAGGAACTTGAGGAATACGCGGATATATCTTTTTCTATCAGGCGGCAGGGCAGGTACTGGGAAATCGTTATCTCCAGGGAAGGAGAGAAAGATCTCAAAACAGGAGAATCATCTCCGGTTGAATGAATAATATCAAAGAAAGGAAACGGGATCGTGAGAACAAGAAGATCATTTACCAAACCGCTTGTTCTGGTCAGCGGGTTTGCTTTTCTGAATGTTGCCATGTATCTCCTCATTCACCGGTTCTGGATAGGAGGAAGCAGTTTTCTCCCAATGATCGGAATAGGTGGCCCGGAGAATAAGTTCATCTTTGCCTTTATCGTTAACATGGGGGTAATAGCAGGAGCGGCTCTCGGCGCCCTCACAAGTGGCGAGTTCCGGTTCCGTCTCCCCTCGGTCGCGGACCTTCCAAAGGCGATTCTTGGTGGAATCCTGATCGGGATCGGTGTTACACTCGCGCCGGGAACCTGTACCACGAGTTTCGTCACCGGAATGCCGATGCTCTCCGTTTCGTCGTTCCTCTCCGGCGCAGGGATTTTCATAGGCGGCTACATCGTCTTCCGCATAATATGGAGGAAACCATGAACTTCACTACGCTGGTCGCGGTCGGATTTCTGTTCGGAATCGGCTTCGGATACTTCGTCCAGAGGGCCGGTCTCTGCTTCGCCCACGGGCTGGGCGAGATATTCATCGGAAAGGGAAAGCGCATCTGCCGGATGTTCGCCGTTATCTTCATCATCACCGCAGCGGGCTTTCTCATCTCCGGTTACATCTCTCCGGAACTCGGGTTGAAAACGATCGGACAACTGAGAGGATTCGGTTTCTATAACCTCCTGTCCGGCATTTTTTTCGGTGCTGGTATCTTCCTGAACGGGGGCTGTATTCTGGGGACGCTCCGTCAGATCGGAGAAGGCAACATGACCTTTATCGTTGTCTTTGTCTCCATGATTCCAGGAATGGCACTGGTGGTCTATGGGCTGAATCCACTGCTGGAGAAAAACTACAATATTCATAATGTCCTTCTTCCCGACCTGCTGGGGGTAGCTGCTCCCTTTATTACCGGGACTCTGATTATGGGAGCCCTTATCTGGCTCCTGATCCTTATGCGACGCAAGTCATAACCCGGTCAGATCAATATGCAAGAGAAAAGGGAAAAGATAAGAAGGACTGATGATCACTCCCTTCTGATCTTCGAAGAGCGCAACCGGGCCTTCAGGATACTTTACGATACTGCCGTGGAGGTCGAGGGCGCGAGCGATGAAGATATCCTGTCCATTCTCTGCCGTAATCTCCTCATGATCTGCGGTGGGCAGGTTGCCGCAATCGCCACCTTCAATTCCGAACAGCAGACCATGTTCCTGGATTATGTCTGTCAGAGAGAAGAGAACGGTAACATCTCCGTTCTGGAACTACCCGGTGAGGAAATAAAGGTTTCCAGCTCTGTTATCCGGAGTTTTCAGGAAAAACAGGTTCAACACTGTGAAGCGCACCGGAAGTGTCTGGTGGAGATCTTCGCCGGTTCAGTACTCGATCGCCTTCATCTCCGCGAGGGAAAGAACTGCTACCGGCTTTCATGTGTCCGGGAAGGTGAGCTGATCGCTGCCGGTCTGGTACAGCTGGCGCCCGGGCAGAAGCTGAAAATGAAGGATATGGTCGATACCTACCTGAGCCTGGCAGGGATGATCATTCAGCGAATCTATATGATCCGATCACTGAGAAAGAGCGAGGAGAATTACCGGACTATGTTTGAGCGGTGGCGGACCACATTTAACGGAATAAGGGATGCGGTCTGTCTGCTGGACGGGGATGTTCGGATTATCCAGTGCAACCGGGCGATGGAGAAATTAGCCGGAAATTCGCAGAAGGAGCTTGTCGGCCGGATCTGCTGTGAAGTAATTCACGGAAATTCTCAGCCCCTGGCGGAATGCCCGCTTGTGAAGATGCGTGGTTCGAAACAACGGGAAATCCTTGCTGTCAAGATTGATGATCAATGGCTTGAGGTGATCGTTGACCCGCTGTTCGATGAAGAGGGGACTCTGGAAGGTGCAGTTCATATAGTGAGCGATATCACCGAGCGCAAGCGAGCGGAGGAAGCGCTTCTGAATACCCAGAAGCTCGAATCTCTCGGTATCCTCGCCGGTGGGATCGCTCATGATTTCAACAACCTTCTGATGTCAATCATGGGAAATATCTCCTTCGCGAAGCTGAAAGAAATTGACGTTATGGAGATCGACAGGATCCTTACCGAGGCAGAGTTTTCATGCATGCAGGCGAAGAACCTGACCCAGCAGCTTCTCACCTTTTCCATGGGGGGGAAGCCGCTCAAGAAGACAGTGAACTTCGCCGATATCCTGCAGGAATCGGCGCTGTTCGCCCTGAGCGGTTCCGGAAGCAAGGTTGTCTTTTCGATCGTGGATGATCTATGGCCACTGGATGTCGATACCGGCCAACTCTACCAGGTGGTCAATAATCTGGTAATCAACGCTGATCAGGCGATGTTCGATGGTGGAATCATAGAAATCAGCGCGGAGAACATAGTCCTGGACGGGAAAACAGATCTTTCCCTCGAGGAAGGAAAGTATGTCCTGCTGACTTTCAAGGACATCGGGGTCGGTATACCGGAGGAATATCTGGACAAAATCTTCGATCCCTATTTCACGACAAAAAAACAGGGAAGTGGCCTCGGGCTGGCTACTGTATATTCAATAATCAAAAACCATAACGGGCAGATCACCGTTGAATCAGAAACGGGCAGCGGGACCTCCTTCTCAATTTATCTTCCAGCTTCGGACCGTCAGGCCTTGAGAGAGGAAAGCCAGGAGAATAAAATTGTCAGGGGGGAAGGCAGAATACTGATAATGGACGATGATGATAGAATTCAGATGATCCTGGCCCGTATTCTGAGATATCTTGGTTACGAGGTGGAAGGAGCCTCAAACGGCATCGAGGCAATCGAGAAATATCGAAAGGCCCGGGAAGAAAAAAATCCCTTTAATGCAGTCATCCTGGACCTGACCGTACCGGGAAGTATGGGAGGCAGAGAGACAATTCAGGAACTTTTAAAACTCGACCCGGATGTAAGGGCTATTGTCTCCAGTGGTTACTCAACAGACGCGGTAATGGCTGATTATAGGAAGTATGGATTCAGTGGAATCATCGCCAAGCCATACAAACTGGAGGAACTGAGCGAGGTAATTTACAGGGTTATTTCAGAAACCGGGGCAAGTGATAAAGCTTGACAATCTCCTATGATTTTCACACATAAACAGTGGAGGTGCAAATCCCGCCTGTGTCATGTTCTCTAAAACGATCATGATGAAATGAGTTATGGTAGCCAGTACCGGCACGGGCGGATGGTTCCATGTCAGAATCAATTACGGATATCAAAGCTATTCCAGGACTGAATCCTGAAGAAACAGAGATCATTCAGCGCGTTACGGAATTTTATCCCTTTCGAGCAACATCACACTATTTTTCACTTGTGGACTGGGAGAATCCGCATGATCCTCTGAGAAGGGTCGTGGTGCCTGACGCAGGAGAGCTGGAGTCAGGCGGGAGCCTTGATCCAAGCAGAGAGAAAAGCTTCTATGTTCTTCCCGGCATGCAGCACAAGTATTCTGACACTGCTCTGCTTCTTGTAGGCCGCCAGTGCGCCGGATACTGTCGCTACTGCTTCCGGAAAAGGCTGTTCCTTCGAAGAGGTATCAATGAGTATCCCCCGAATATCAACAGTTGCATCGACTACATCCGCGATCATCCCGAAATACGAAATATATTGCTCACGGGCGGCGACCCCCTTACTCTTTCCGGTGAGCAGCTGATGGAAATCATTCGAAAAATAACAGAGCTGCCCCGGATCGAGGCTGTCAGGATCGGCACGAGAATGCTGTCCTGGGATCCCGGCAGAGTGATTGCAGATCGTCTGCTGCTTCAGGGATTGAGTGAGCTAAGTGATGTGCAGATCTATATCATGACCCATTTCACTCATTCAAGGGAACTGTGTGTGGAAGCTCTGGAGGCAATCAGGCTGCTCAAACGCTGTGGAGTGGTTATATGCAACCAGACACCGATAATCAGAGGAGTGAATGATAGTGCGGACACTCTGGAAAACCTTTTCAATAATCTTGTTTCAGCGGGAGTATCACCCTACTACATGTTCCAGATCAGGCCAACCGTGGGAAACAGCATATACGCGGTTCCGCCTCTGGAGGCATACATGATAATCAGAGAGGCCCAGTGTCGTTGCTCAGGACTTGCGGCCAGAGCCCGTTATATCATTTCTCATTACACTGGAAAACTCCATGTATGCGGGTTGACTGATGAACATCTCGTAATGGTCTACCACAGGGCGGCCTTCCCGAAAGACAGGGGCAGAACGATTTTGGTGAAAAGGAGCCTTGCGAACAACTCCGTCGAGTTCTTCAGGATAGGTTCAGATCTTCTGAGATGAGGTCTTGAATAGTGCCACCCACTAATAAAAGTGACATGCTTTTTTTCAGTTTTTCGCAATGTAACCTCATGGGTGGACGTTGCGGAGCAATCATAGGATACTTACTTCAATAATTTGCGGGTTACACAGATGCGTCTGTGGCCCTGAAAAGGGGTCTGAGAAAGAGAGGGTTTTTATGAAGATCCTTTATGTTGTATTGCTTGTTGCAATCTTCACAGGATCAGTAATTGGTGGAAACATTGATTACCTTACAAACAGGAGCGTGAACTACTTCAGGAACTTCGCCAGAAACGTGGCAATAGAAGGCGCGGATCTGGTAAGCTACAATCCAGCCGGGCTGGTCTTCCTGGAGGAAGGTTTCCACATCAGCTTCGGTAACGAGTTCCTTTTGAAGGACTACAGTATTGATGCTGTTCCCTTCTGGGACACAACATCCGTGGAAACATACCGGTCAACAGAACCAACGCTGTTCTATCCTGATTTCTATGCTGTTTTCAGAACAGGAGACTGGGCGGTATTTGGAGCCTTTACAGTTCCCGCAGGGGGAGGGACTCTGGATTACAAGGATGGTATCTATGCCATGTCACTGATAGAGACCGGCCTTGAGCAGATGATGCATCCGGGAACGATATGTTTCGCGATAATGGACAGCGGATATATCAAAGCGTCTTCACGATACCTCGCGGGGACAGCAGGAGCATCCTATGAGGTAAATGATGTAATATCCCTTTCGCTTGCCGGAAGGTATACGACCGCGAAGAAAACATACGATGGACAAGGTGATTTCACAGTTACCTGGATAGACACTACGACACACCAGTCGCAGGTAAGCCGCACTCTTGATGTTGAGAAGACCGCAAGCGGTTTCAACGGGATAATCAGTGTTAATGCAGTGCCTGTTGAAAACCTTAATATTGCCCTCAAATACGAAACCCGCACGAATCTCGAATTTGAGACAAGTGTTACGGAGAACAGCTGGGCCGCATTCGGGCTTCCGGATTCCTCGTTCACTGACGGCTACAAGCAGAGAAGAGATCTTCCCGCAATAATCTCCGGTGGCATTTCGTACCGTTTCTCACCTGAATTCCTGCTGAGTACCACTTTCAATTACTATATGGTTGAGGATGCTGCTGAAGATTCGCTCGACGGACTTGATGACGACTACAAGAATGGTCTCGATATCGGAATAGGAATTGATTATCAGTTCACTCCAAGGCTTCTTGGCGGACTGGCTTATCTCCGATCCGATCTCGGCGGCAGTGAAGATACTTACAGTGATTTCGAGTATAACCTCGATTGTCACTGCATTGGCGGAGGGCTCCGCTATGCGGTAACAGAGAATATGGCCCTTACTCTTGCCGGTGGACACAATATCTATGACGAGGGGAAAGGCACAGACACATTTGAGGACTGTACTTACAACAAGAGCTTATGGTACTTCGGCCTGGGAGCTGAAATAAGCTTCAGATAGAGCATACGGGGACACCCACTCTATTGGTGGGTGTCCCCAAAAAACATGCCGCTCTGCTGCGTGTCCCCAAAAACCCAGCCTCTGGTGGGTGTCCCCCATAAACTTAACATCTGCTGCGTGTCCCCGGATAGCTGAAATATTGTTACATTCTGTTACACTCCGCTCATAATCCGTTCGTAATTCCCCTGCAGAATAACCGTGAAGAAAGGAGGAGCTATAATGACAAAGCTTCTAGGAATTACAGTTGCGCTCGTTGTTCTTGTCGGTGGATGTGTGCAGGATGCTACCGAACTGAGTGATTCGGATCACATTTACAATCTTCTCGCCAGTAACGGTACTGTCGAGATGAGACCTCTTGAAGGCCAGGGAGAGGATGGAGATGGAAAAGACGGTACCCATCCTGAATTCTGGTTCAGGCAACTCGCGAATGAATCAGCAGCATTTGAAGTGATTCTGGAGAATGATCCGTCAACAGGGATATGTACTGTAACAGTAGTTAGGAATCTTTATGCGGATTTCTATATCGATGTTGTTCATGACGGGGAATTCAACCCGGGCATCAAGCCTATCAGTGATATCAGAACAAGAAGAGCTGTCGTTGAGCGGTATGACGATGTCAGCATACACGGAGGATGGGTTCTCACTCACATCACACCAGCGGAGTATTCCCTTAACTCGGATATACCGCAGGAAGTCTTCATACAGTCAATGAAGATCTACAAAGGGGATGATCTCGCCTGGGAGTGCGATTCCCCTGATACCTTCTACGATATTGAAACAGGTCTTCCAGTGATTGAATCAGGCGAGCTTATTCGACTCGAAGTTGAAGTTCTTCATACTAATCCTCAGTATGATCCCGAATTCTATCTGTACGCTCATGGCCCCTGTCCTTCATGGCCACGCCATTTCATGAATGATGAGGGATTATGGGGAGACAGAGTTGCTTCAGATGGTATCTACAGTTACGAATGGTACGCGGAAGCGTCTTCAGATCACTGGTTCATAGCGGCTGACATTATTGATGCCGATACAATGCTCGATCAGGAAGAAGACGATTACGATTCCGGCGCATGGGGAATGATCGCGCTGAAGGAATAGGAAAGGGTCTGTAATGAAACAGAAGATCAAAGTAATTGGAATAATCGCGATTGCAGTCAGTCTGCTTGCCGGAACGGCAATGGCTCAGAGGTTTGGAGATCATTCGCCTTCGGGTGCCGGGCGCCCCGGTGGAGCCATGATGCATGATTCCAGAAGTCCCGGCGGACCCGGCGGTAATGTCGGCGGATCCGTGTTTGAGAATCTGGAAAGATTCAGGATGATGTTCAGAGTACTGGATCTTTCAAACGATCAAACCGAACAGGTAGAGGGTATAATAGCAGATACGAGAGAAGAGATAAGAATAATCATGGATGCTGCTGAAGCATCAGATATGCGCACTTTGTTCATAGAACTGTTCACTTCTCCGACACTTACAGTAAGAGACCTTGAGACAACTCTTGGCGCTATGGATGAAACCAGAGACGCGGTCAGAGATGTGGTCTATGTAGCTATCGTTGATCTGCATAATGTTCTTACCGCTGAACAGCTTGATAAGCTGGCAGAAGTGGCGGCCGAGCACGAAATGCGACGCGGTTCTGTAAGATAATACTGCCCGAGCACACCACATTCTCCCTCCCACTGAAGGGGAAGGCACAGAAGCCTTCCCCTTCTCTGTTGGTACATGGAGTTGCTAAAAACCATTCTGTCTGCAATACTGCTCATACCGGAACGAAAGGCTTTGATCTGCCGCCCGAAGGCACACAGGAAAAAGTTGTAGAACCTGCATTAGAAAGAATTGAAATAGAACCTCAGGAGAAAACCAGCTCTAACGGATTCTGAATACGGAGGAGAGAAGTGAATTCATTCCCGACTGATATTGAGATAGCGCGAAAAACCACCCCGCGTCCTATTGTTGAAATTGCGGAACAGCTGGGACTTTCAGAGGAAGACCTTGATCTCTACGGTCGGGATAAGGCGAAAGTTCATCTTGATACTCTGGAGAAGAAGCGAAAAGGATTCGGAAAACTGGTTCTGGTTTCCGCCATGACGCCCACCCCCGCTGGAGAGGGCAAGACCACCATGACCATAGGGCTTACGCAGGGGCTGGCCAGACTGGGCGAATCGGTCAGCTGTGCCATACGTGAACCATCTCTCGGACCCATATTCGGAATAAAAGGAGGCGCCGCGGGAGGAGGTCATTCGCAAATTATCCCGATGGAAGACATCAATCTTCATTTTACCGGGGATATTCACGCGATTACTTCAGCCAACAATCTCCTTGCCGCAACGATAGACAACTACCTTCACAAGGGCAATCTATCCCGACTGGATCCCAGAACCATCAGCTTCAAACGGGTGATCGACATGAATGACAGATCCCTGAGGGATGTGATCATCGGGCTTGGAGGAAGAACCCAGGGCGTTCCGCGGGAATCCGGGTTCGATATAACCGCTGCCAGCGAGATAATGGCCATCCTCTCTCTTTCGAAGGATCTGGAAGATCTTAAAAGAAAAGTGGACAGAATCTTCCTGGGTCTCACGTATGACATGGAAGAGGTTACAGCAAAGGAAATGAATATTTCGGGCGCAATAGCAATGCTCCTGAAAGATGCAATTAAACCGAACCTTGTTCAGACGCTGGAAGGTAATCCGGCGTTCGTGCATTGCGGCCCATTCGCCAACATCGCGCATGGCTGCAACTCAATTCTCGCGACGCAGATGTCCGTTGCCTTCTCTGACTGGGCTATAACCGAGGCCGGATTCGGTTTTGATCTGGGAGCGGAGAAATTTTTCGATATAACGTGTCCGTACGGTAACCTCCACCCGGGTCTTGTTGTGCTTGTCGTAACGTGCCGCGCCCTGAAAATGCACGGGGGTGTAAAGAAGAAGGATCTTGAAATACCGAATCCGGATGCGGTTGCGGCCGGGCTTCCCAACCTGGAGAAGCACCTTGAGAATATTGACAAGTTTGGTCTTCCCTCTGTGGTTTGTGTGAACAGATTCCAGGGTGATACCGATGAAGAACTGCAGGTGATCCTGGATCGCTGCTCTGAAATGGGTGAGCCCGCGTCGGTGGGAGACGGATTCGTCAACGGCGGCAAAGGGATGGAGGAAGTAGCTTCTCTCGTGATTGAGAATGTAAGGGACTGCAGTAAAACCTTCAAACCTCTCTACGATTGGAACCTGGGCGTTAAGGAGAAAATTGAAATAGTAGCGAAGGAAATCTACGGGGCCGAGCACATAGATTACACAAAGCTCGCCAGGAAAGATCTGCGAACTATTAAAAAGAAGGGTTACGACAAACTTCCCGTATGCATCGCTAAAACTCAGAAGTCGCTCTCGGATAATCCAAAACTGCTTGGCAGACCGAAGGATTTCATTGTGACGGTGCGGGAAATAGAGATATCAGCTGGAGCAGGTTACCTTGTCCCCATAACAGGAGATATTATGCGCATGCCCGGATTGCCTGACGAACCCGCGGCCACTCAAATGGATGTTGATGCTGACGGTAATATCACGGGACTTTTCTAACCTGCCCTCATAAAAAAAGCGGGGCGGAATTAACCGCCCCGCCTTTTCAAACAGGATATTCCTATCTGACTATGATCATTCTCGTAGAAGCTGCACCGGCAGTACCGGTCAATACAACCGTATAACATCCGGACGGCAGCTGATTGCCGGAATTGTTTCTTCCGTCAAACGCTACAGAACCTGATCCCGCATTCAGCGTTCCACTGAGTACGGTTGCAACAGCTCTTCCGCTGAGGTCATATACAGTTATCTCGGCGTTGCCTGAATAAGGCATGTCGAAAGCTATGGAGCAGTTTCCAACCGATGGGTTGGGAGTGGGAGCGGAAAGAGAGGGAAGAAGAAGATTTATTTCCGGTCCGTCTTCAATACCGTAGTATCCCGGTGAGAAGAGCAATGCGGGATCACCGAGAAGGTTATGCTCCTGAAGTACCCATTCTTCGAAGGTTACGTGGGGTCCGGCTCTCATCTGATCTTTGGCGAGTGAATGCATGACTCCGATTTCCTGCTGTCCGTATGTGAACAGCTGGTCTGAAATGCAGACCTCCAGAATTTCGGAAGGACCCATATTGGGAGGAAGTCCCCATCCGTTGTCAGAGTTGAACATGACAGCTATGGCGCCACCTGTAGACAGGTACATCAGTTTTTCAGCTATGCATCCCACACTGATCTTGCCGGCAAGACATGTTATGGAGGAAAAAACAGTCAGCATATCAATGTTCGTAAGGTCGGTATAGTTGTAATTGGTTATCATGTTGTCGGGCGCGTAGTACCAGTAGATTCCGTTTGTCCAGCCATGACCTGTCGGTTCGCAGAAACAGGCTCCGTCATTAAGAAGATCGATCTGGTTTGTGGGATGTCCGGAACCGGTCTCATAGAGCTTATGAACAGTCCAGTCAAGCGGGATTCTCTTGGCGATCGTATCACAAACGGTTTTTCCACCGTATGGAGGCCAGAGCAGCGCGCCAAGGAGAAGAGCGGTCTGCTGCCAGTCTCCTGCTGTAGGTGTTTGTTCGTAGGCCAGGGTCCTGTTTATCATTGCTTCTATTCTGTAGTCGACTTCGGAGCTGTATCTTCCAACGTAGATGTCGGAGTAGTAATCAATACCGTCGCCGTATTCACCGTATTTATGGTTTCCGTTGCCATCCCAGGTGCCATCGAGATCGGAGTAGTAGAGATCGGATACGGAGTCAAGATGTTGACCCGAAAGAGTAAGCTCCGAAATCCTTGTAGTAGGTCCGTAGTCACCAACGATAAGAACGTAGATAAGACCGTGGTTCTCGAACCTGTCGATCAGGTAGTTCCTTATCTGTTCCTGGGTGTCATATCCGGTGTAGTTGGCATAGATCCAGTCAAGGGAGACATAATCGGCACAACCTGTTGTGTTGTCTCTGTGAGCAACGAGAGGTTCAAGCATTGTTTCGTAGATGGGATCAGCTAATACAAGCCAGCTGGCGCCATCTGTTCCGGTGCTCAGGGAAGGAGCCCACTGGTCAAGCATCTCGGAGTTGGAAACGATGTTCCTCAGGCCATTTCCAGCAAGGGTTATCTGCTGATCTGTAAGTGAGAGCATTCTGACGGAAGCGTCTTCAGTGTAAGTAACCGTTATGGATGCTGATGTAATTACGCAGAGTTCTCTGCTGAGAGGTTTGTACTGGAAGGGCACAAAAGTGAAGCTTCCCACCCTGAAACCGGTTTTGTTTCCGCTTTGCATGAACAGCGCCTGTTCCGAGGGAAACACATCGTCTGAATTGTAAACAAGAGAATTCAAAACTCTGGGACCCAGTGCCTCGTTCAGCCGGCAGGATCTTACCGGATCTATAACCCAGTTTCCTTCAATTGTTTGAATTTCATGTATTTCGACTGCTATATCAACAAGAGCAGTCCCCTGTGGAATAAGGAAGGAGTAAGCAACGCCGGGAAGATTCGGGTATCCGTCGTTGAATGTGGTAAGGCCGTTCGGGATCAGCGGGAAATCGTAACCCTCGAATGTCGTCATTTCAACGTCATCCAGGGAGATATCGTAGCTGAAACTGAGTTCTCCTGCCGCCGCGAACATACTGACGACAAGAATAGCAGGTAGCACAAATTTCATACTATTCTCCTTAAGTTATGGTAATTGGATTTGTTCAGAAAAATCTCTGATTGATCATATTCCTATTAAAACTATAATGTATTGTGTCCCCCTTGAAAAGAGTAACAGATATTTCCGTCTGCAAAGCAGTTTTCCGGACATCTGCTCGGAACCGCGTATGTACTGTCAAGCTGGTTGCGGACTAACTACGCCTTGAGAAACCTCATCTCGCTGTCAACAAGTTCAATGATCATTTCCTCAAAGCTTATCTCCGCTTTCCAGCCAAGAATTCTCTTTGCCTTGGAAGAATCACCCATAAGAATGTCCACCTCGGTTGGCCGGAAGTATCTTTCGTCAACCTTAACAAAATTTTCCCAGTCAAGTTCCAGACTCCCGAAAGCTGTATCGAGCAGATCCCTGATGGAATGAGTTTTTCCGGTAGCTATCACGAAGTCATCGCCTCCGGGCTGCTGCAGCATGAGATACATCGCCCGGACGTAATCCTTCGCATGTCCCCAGTCTCTTTTTGCGTCCAGGTTTCCCAGGGCAAGGCTGTCCTGAAGGCCCATCTTAATCCGTGCAGCCGCTGTGGCAACCTTTCGCGTCACGAAGTTTCTCCCCCTTCTGGGAGACTCATGATTGAACAGAATTCCACTTGAGGCATGCAGTCCGTAACCCTGCCTGTAGTTCACGACCATCCAGTGAGCGTAGAGTTTAGCGGCAGCGTAGGGGCTTCTGGGATGGAAAGGCGTATTTTCGCTCTGGGGCGGGGGAGAAGATCCGAACATCTCACTGGTGGAGGCCTGATAGAACTTGCATTCACCAACAAGACCGACCTCCCTTATGGCGTCCAGGAGCCTTGTCACACCTATACCGTCAACATCACCGGTGTATTCAGGCATGTCGAAGGATATGCGAACATGACTCTGCGCGGCAAGATTGTAGATCTCATCGGGTCCGATCTTTTCCAGTATTCGGTTAATAGCGCTGGAGTCAGTCATATCACCGTAATGAAGGAACAGTACATTCCTGTACACATCAGGATCCTGGATGAGATGCTCTATTCGTTCGCGGTTGAAACTGCTCGACCGCCTTACTATCCCGTGTACTTCATATCCTTTATCAATGAGCAGCTCTGCAAGGTAGGAACCGTCCTGACCCGTAATCCCGGTTATCAATGCTTTTTTCATAGTCTCTCCATCTTAATCTGTATAAACCACATCATTACAATACAACATCAAAAGGGGACGCCCAACGGGGACACTCAACTCGGGGACACCCAACTCTATGGGTGTCCCCCAAAACCCCAGCCTCTGCTGCGTGTCCCCGCAGAATTTGACATTTCTGCCCCGATTTAATACTTATGGAAAGAATTATGGAAAAGTCTCATGAATGAACAGGGGTATGGAATTGAAAAAGTTCAAATTACAATGGATGATAATCACCTTGAATCTGCTGCTTTGCGTCAGCGCGGTGTATGGACAATACGCTGAAGGAACCTTCAGTTTCAGCGGAAGCGTCAACCGCTTCGAGGATTTCACACAGGAAATCACACCTGATCTTGAATTTCAGCTTGATTACGAGGCGGATGTGGATGGATGGATTATCAGGATAATCAACCCTGATCAGCCAAACTACGATTACACCAAAATTGTAACTCCCCCCTACAGAGGCACAAACGCTCTCTACATATACGAGTATCATTTCCAGAACGAGGATGGGACATGGCCGAACGATGGTTCTGAAAACACTCCCGGAGCAGAAAGAACATTCTGGTTCGTGACAGATCAGGAAACCTTCGAATCAGGTTTCGAGGCACTCTCAGCAATGCTCTGGCCTGAAAGCGATGAGGCGTATGAGAACGCTGTTGAAATCCATAATGGAATCATTCGTGAATCCGGAATACTGCACATTACAGATATTGAACTCGGAAGTGATGAAGACGGTGACGATGTATGGATTGAGCGTATTGAATTCGAAGTAGAGCTGTTTTTACCGCAAGAGTAATGGGGATGCTTTAGCTATCGGGGACATGCAGGCTCTGCTGCGTGTCCCCGGGTACTTAAGGAGATTATGGCATCAGTTGAGCTTTTCAAGGAGATTTTCAAGGGAGTCGTACTTGAAATCGAGGATATCTACCTTCTCGAACCATTTCAGATAGCTTATCTGCCCGGCTGGATACCCGAGCGGGAATTCGCTGCAGTGCTTGAAAACCGTCCGGAGATCAGAGTCTTCCTGTTGAAAAAATGCCCGGAGATCGAATCCTTTCTTGATAGAATTGAAAATAAGTACCCCGCAGCATCGGATAAACCCGGTTATTCCGGATCCGCTGACACAGTTTTATGGACAATCGCGGATATGCTGGTCTACAGCAAATGTCCGGAAGTCTACGATTCTCTGAAATTTCATAAATGGGATTTCTCCGAAATAATTTCAATCACTTCCCTGGCAGACAGGATTGTTATTGATGCCGACTCCGGTACGGGCAGGGTTGCCCTTGAGGCGGCGGAACAGGCAAAAACCGTATACGCGGTAGAACCGGTTTCGAGACTCAGGCAGTTCATCAGGCAGAAGGCTGTATTATCCGGAATATCGAATCTTTTCGTTGTGGACGGTTTTCTGAATGAACTTCCCTTCCCTGATTCTTTCGCGGATGTACTGATAACATCGCATGCCCTGGGATGGAAACTGGAGGATGAGCTGAAGGAATTCGAAAGAGTCGTGAAAGAAGGAGGGAGCATCATTCACTGCCCGGGATCGGCGGTCAAAGATACCAGTGGAAACATTCACGATGTAATGATATCCCGCGAATGGGGTTATAGAGATTTCATCTACGATGAGGCGAACGGCAGGAAAAGGAAATACTGGAAGAAAATTCAGTGACACGCAGCAGAGGCTGAACTCTGTTGTTATATTCAATCTGATTTGCATCAATGAAAAAATAGCAATTGTACAGGAGGATTAATGTCGGAACAACATGTCTGTCCGGTCTGGGTGGGACATCTTCTATCAAGCCCTTTGAGGAAGCTGTTCGAGAACCCGTTCAAGATACTATCACCGTATATCAAAGAAGGTATGACCGTTATCGATGCAGGCTGCGCAATGGGTTTCTTCAGCCTTCCAATGGCTCTGATGGTTGGACCGAACGGCAAAGTCATCTGCATTGATATGCAGGAGAAAATGATCTCAAAGCTTTACAGGAAGGCTAAAAAGAAGAACTTGAACGACAGAATCGAAGTTAGAGTATGCAGGCAGGATTCTCTCAGAACTGATAACCTCGATGGTGTGGCTGACTTCGTTCTGGCTTCGGCGGTTGTTCACGAAGTACCTGACAGCAGCTCTTTCTTCACGCAGCTGTTCAGTACGCTGAAAGAAGGTGGTGCTCTCCTTGTGATCGAACCTTCACATCATGTATCGTCGGAGGATTTTTCGAATACTATTAAAACAGCGTCGAATGCCGGGTTTACTCTGGTCAACGAATTGAAACTGAGAAGAAGAATAGCAGCTCTTCTGGAAAAGCCTGCTCAGCCAGAGATGAAGCCTTCCTTGTGACTTGACTTGCAACAGGATAAAGATTATAAGAACGTCGTTATAAGGTTCCTATAATAAAAGGGGCAACATGATAAGTCCTTTCAAATACGGGGGAGTAGTCAGCAGGGAATTCTTCTGTAACAGAGAGCATGAACTTCGGGAACTTGGGCGGTCTGTGGAGAATTCCGGGAAGCTGTTTATTCACGGTGAGCGGCGCATAGGAAAAACCTCTCTTCTGAAGTATTTCATAGACAGTCTCAGCGATGACAGGTACATTGTCGCCTTCGTAGATGTGTGGCGATGCGTTGACACCTCGGATTTTGTTCGCAAATGCGCGGAAGCATTCGGATCCGCAGGTTCTCAATCATCAAAGAAACTCCTTCAACGGGCGGCAAGCCTTTTCACCGGTCTCAGACCTGCGGTTACAGTTGACGATAGTGGAAGGCCACAACTTACTATTTCAAACATCAACAGAAAACCGGATACTCCACTTTTATCCGAGGTTCTCAGCGCCCCTGAAAGGATAGCGGAATCATCGCCGGCTCACCGGGTTCTTGTAGTTTTCGATGAATTCCAGGAAATCCGGAACTTCAAAGATGAGCGAATAGAAAGAGTTCTGAGAAGCACGATTCAGAAGCAGCAGAACATTGCCTATATCTTTTGTGGAAGCAGGAAGCACCTGCTCAGGGAAATGTTCCTGAAGGGAGGAAGTCCTCTGTATAGAAGCGCAGCGCATTTTCCAATAGGATGCATCGGAACCGAGCACTGGATTCCTTTCATTAAAGAGCGATTCCTGATAAAGGGAGTATCGCTTGAGAACACTATTATCGAAGATATCTGCTCACTGACAGAAGGACATCCCTTTTATACTCAGATGATCTGTGATATCCTGTGGGATTCATGCGAACCGGGACTGGAACCTGATAAAGAAATGCTCAATGAAATTCTTAGCATAGTTCTTGACAGAGAAGCAGAGGGCTATCACGCCGTTTGGGAATCTCTGCCTTCAAATCCCAGAAAAATGCTTCTTGCTGTCGCGTTTGAGAACCCCCTGATAAATCCATTCTCAGGGGATATCGTCTACAAGTACAATCTTGCGAATCCATCCAGCGCCAGAAGCGGGCTTGAATATCTTGTTTTGCGTGATCTGGTTGAACCTCTCGAAGGAGAATATTTCATAACAGATCGTTTCATGACTCTCTGGCTGAAAAGAAGATTCAACAGCTCATTCTGATCCGCAAATGTAACCAGCTTCATTCACATACGGTCATAAGCCTCGAAACAGTCTTACCGCAGGCGTCCAGCCGCACCGCATATACCCCCGGAGGAAGGGCAGCGCCGTTCTCATCTACCGCATCCCACTCCACCGCGGTAATTCCTGAAGCAAAGGAACTTTCCGCAACCCCGGAGACAAGTCTCCCGCAAAGGTCATAAACACCGATGTTTACGGAAGAGGCGGAAGGGAGAACCACACGAAACGCAAAGCAGCCCACACCAGGATTAGGTGAGACAGCAAGCCCGGGCAGATCCTCAACTACAAATTCATTCCCGGAAACTCCCTGAGGACTCCAGTTGACGACTATCCCGTAGTCAGGCCCCGGTACTGCGGCAATGGCCACATCAGCAGCGTTACAGTAGTCAAAATACACAGCGCTGCCCAAAAGATCATTCTGCTCCGAATCCCGATGAAGCCTGCAGGGAGTGGAAGTCCCGGCTGCGGTAAGAACCAGCCTGGAGCCGTCATCCGCGTAATCAAGATCAATAACGCTTCCGGAACTGGCGTAGCTGTAAGTACCGGTAATCTGACCTGTCTCAGGATCAACTGTTTTCACGCACTTGTCGGAATACAGTCCTACGGCGAACTGGTCGGTAACACTGTCGTAAGCAACACGGAGAGGGCCGTCCCCTGAATTCCAGGTGCCGATCACGGATGAAGAAGCTCCGTTAACATCTATGATTGAAAAGGTATCAGCAAAATAGTTGGATACAAGCGCGCGAGATCCATCGGCATTGAAAACTATCTGAATAGGGAAATCACCGACAGCAAGATCAGCGACAACTGTATTGGAAACTGTATCGATTACCTTGACTCTGTCATCAAAAGACGCGGCTACAAGACAGTAAGCGCCGTCGGGGCTTACACGGACATCGCTTGTGACTCCGCAGGCGGCCCAGACCACACCGATAATGCCGCAGGGTATTTCAGCTATCTCCTGGCTCGAAGCTCCATCCAGTTCAACAACAGAAACGGTATTGGAAGAAACATTGCCCACGTAGGCATAATTGCCATCCGGAGTGAGCGATACAACCGAAGCTCTTGTTCCGGTTGGAACATCAGCCACTATGGTGTTCGTCTCGAGATCGATGATTTTCACTGAATTGGAGTTGAAGCCGCAGACAACAGCCCACTTCGAATCCGGCGTGACAGCAGCGTCCTGCACCCTGTCGCCGATTTCCAGAACTGCGACAACCTCAAGACTTGAAAGATCCACAATGCTGACATTGTCGGACATGGTGTTCGACAGAACGGCAACAGAACCATCGGGAGCTATAGCAGATCTTCTGGTTCCGTCACCCTCTATTTCAGAGCCGCTTTGAACACCGCCTCTATACGTGATCGAAGAGCCGTCGAAACTGTACAGATACGCTCCCTCGTAGCCGTAGGGGTTGTAACTGGCGGTATTGTTCGCGACAGGAGAGACACAGCCGAAATACTGGCTGATGCCCTGGGACTGTGCTACCATGTTCTCGCTCGCGAAATCAATAATAGAATACCTGTACTGTCCGCTTACAGCGAGTGTATGGTCATTTGAAACACCTATCCAGAAAGCGGAGTAGGTGCTCGAAAAGGTCTTGAAATCCCCTGTGTTGAATTTTACAAGCGTACTTGTATTGCTGCTGGTTGAAATGTAAGCCTTGGAGCCATCGTGGTTAACAGCTATTTCTCTTGTCATGCCGAAGGTGTATCCGGTAACGGCAACGGATGTTTCAATCGTATGGGAGGCTAGATCCACCTTGTAAAGCACAGCCGGATTGACGGTTGAAATTGCTATGAGGTATGCCCCGTCTCCTGAAAGGGCGACATTATCACAATCAGGAACAGAAAGAGTGTAATCCACGTTTCCGGTTGAGGTATTGATGAAATAAAGGTTATCTGTACCGTCGCCTACAGCAAGGTGTGTATCTCCGGAAACAGGTTCAAAGCCGGAGAATTTGACGGAGAAGCGATAGCTTTCGCTCCCGAAGCCGTAACTGCTGAGCCATACGGGGAAATTATTTATTGTCAGTTCATGAGTCATGCCGGCCAGATCAATGACTTCGCAGACGTTATCGATATCACAGGACACATAAGCATGGCTGCCGTCATTGCTGATCCTCACGGCCCAGGGCTGCTCCCCGGAAGCGAACGATCCCGCAACCGACCAGTCAGACAGAGAGTAAACATCAATCCTGTCGGAAAAAGGAAACGCTACAACAGCGTAATCATCCGAACAGGCAATCCCTCCGGGGCGGCCATCAACGGCAAAAGTTGTATCAACAGACATGGAAGACCAGTCAATCACGGAGATATTCTCTGTCATGTAGTTACAGATAAGGATTGTCTGTCCGTCATTGGTAAAGGTGATGTTCATGAGGTAGTCCCCCTCGGGAACTACTCCCGGATCAAGATTTGTTATCGTTTCAGCGAAACATGCCCCCGGCACCGGAAGTATCTGATCAGCGGTAACACCACTGCGAACGTCCAGCTGCTCAAATCCATCAGCCGGATCTCCATACTCGGAAGAACCGCAAAAAAGAAGAAAACAGAATAGAATAGCAATATAACTTATCATGAATACACCTCACTTTTCAAAGAAAAATCATTTCTGTACGACATCTTCCAGAAGAGTTTCTCTGTCAGTTTCCTGAAATCATCTGTTTATATACTGATTTTCCTGCATGCGGAAAATGGAGACGATCAGGGACAATTGGATTATGTTATTCGATAATGCGATTTGCTTGAAATATTAACGTTTTAAACAACAATACATTTTTCAACCACCTGCGCGAATACCTTTCAACGAAGGGACGCTCCGATATGAAAAAGTTTTTCTGTTTGCTTCTGCTGGTCTGTTCGATACAGGTTCTTCACGCCGACCCGGTTGTCTACATGCTTGATAACGGCCTGACCGTAGTACTCGAGGAGATGCATTACTCACCGACAGTGGCGGTAGTAACAAGGTACAATGTCGGCGCCCGGTACGAAACGGATGAGATAACGGGAATCAGTCATTTCGTTGAGCACATGCTGTTCAACGGTACCCCGGATATATCCGGGCTCAGGTTCTGGCAGATAACAAAGAAAAACGGCGGACAGTCGAACGGCTTCACAAGTTATGATTTCACGACATACTACCACTATTTTCCCGCCACTGCTCTCGAGGAGGCTCTGCTGGTAGAAAGCGACAGGATGCGGAACTGCCTTATGGATTCAGCGGGAATCGCGCAGGAGATAGGTGTGGTGATGGATGAATGGCGTCTTTCCCAGGACTCTCCTGACAGAGTTCTTTATTTCGAGGCCAGTTCCGTCTTCTATGGTGAACATCCATACAGCCGAACCGTTCTGGGAACGAGTGAAGCCATAGCTGCCTATGACAGGGAGATAGTTACCGATTACTACAACACCTGGTATCAGCCCTCAAACGCGATATTGACAATAGTAGGAGATTTCAACCCGGACGATGTAATGGCTCTTGTGGAACAATACTTCGGAGGAATCCCTTTCTGTGATATCCCGGTTCTCTCTCTGGATGAAAGAGAAACGTTTGACGGCCCTTTCCGTATGGAAATGGATTTCCCCGCTGAATCCGACAGAGTGCTGCTCTGCTTCGACGGATGCAGAGTAGATGATCCGGATCTTCCCGCGCTTACTCTGCTTGCGTACTACCTTGGCCGGGGCAGGATTTCCTGGTTTGAAAGAAACCTGGTGACACCGGGCATCGCAACGACGGCATGGGCTTCAACCCCGTACGGAGTGGATACCTCTCCATTCTCAATCTCGGCAGTTCCCGCGGAAGGTGTCTCGCCCGACAGCCTGATCGCTGTTATAGAGGCTGAAATGTACCACCTCGCTGAAACAGCTATCGATTCAGCCGAATTCGATACAATCAGAAATTATATTCAGGGTCGGGAAGTGATGAATGAAATCACCCCGCTTGAAAGGGCGCTTGCTGTGACCTTCAGCCAGTCAACGCATGGAGACCCTCTGGCGCATCAGAAACTGATAGAAGAGGTTATGGTTCTGACACCGGAGGAGGTCAGAGCGGTTGCCGCGAAATACTTCACTCCCGACAGAATGCTGACAGCGGTTCTGAACGCTCAGGAAGGAGCAGCCGCCGCCGCAAGGCATGCCTCCACCGAAGGCATCTCCGATATCGAAGTACCCGAAATAACCGACTGGGAGGGATTGAACCTCAACTATGAAGCGCTGAACGTTCCCGAATATTCTATCTCCCACGGAATGCGGCGATTCGAGCTGGACAACGGGTTCATACTTCTGGTGAAGGAAGATCACAGCTTTCCCATCATAGAGATGATGATAACAGTCCCGATGGGAGACAGAAGAGCGGAGCAGGATCTTTCCGGAATAAGTTCACTTACCGCGGAAGTAATGTTGCATGGAACCGAAGAACTCGATCAGACGGCATTTCATGCCAGGCTTGCTGAAAAGGGAAGCACGACCTGGCTCATGTCCTTCAACTCCTTCACACTGGGGAATGTCTACGGACACAGTGATTACGCCGATCTCTACTTCACATCGCTGTCCGATCTGCTCATCCGTCCCGCCATGCGCACCGAAGATTTCCTGAAGGTAAAGGATCGAACGATCGCGATGAATGCGATGTGGAACGATAGACCCTCTACCAGGGCATTCAATAACATCGACAGTATTCTCCTTGAAGAAGGGGGAAGCCGCAGAGCGGACAGCACTACTCTCGAGAATATCGATTTTGAAGATGTGGAATCCTGGCTGGAAACCTGCGTCAGACCCGACGGCACTGTGCTGGCTGTAGTGGGAGACATCTCGTCCGGGAGGGCGCTTGAACTGGCGGAACTGTATTTCGGAGACTGGGAAAACCCATCATCGGAATTGCCTGCCGCAGAGGACTTCATCTTCAGTTCATGCCCCGGTGATACCATCATTGAGACAATCGAAGGAAGGGTACAGGCAGCGGCAGTGATTGCCTGCCCGGCCCCGGAAGTGCTGTCACCCGACTACATTCCATTCAGCGCAATGTGCCAGATTCTGGGCAGTGGAATCAGTTCCCGGATGGGGCGGAATATCCGCGAGACCCAGGGGCTCGCCTACTCTGTAGGCTGCTGGGTTGACGGCTCGGCATCCGGAACACCCACAGGAACAAGATTCCAGACCTATTTCTCGACAGGAGCGCCTCTGGTGGAAAGGGCGCTTGAAGCCGCCATGTACGAGTGCGACAGGATTGCCGAAGGTGGTGTTGAGGAATCGGAACTCCTGCTGCAGCAGTCCCGTTCCATCGGGCGAAACTCTCTTGCGTTCGATGATTACGATTCAGTCGCGAGATTCCTTGTCACCCAGGAAACACTGGGCATGCCGCTCGACCAGGACATAATGAATCTGGAAGCGATTCTGGCTCTCACCCCTGATGTAATAAGAGAAGTGGCGGAAAAGTATTTCACGGGAAAATGGTTTATCTCCGTCGCGGGGGGAATTGATGACCGGATGCAGCCCCTGGAGTAATTGAGGGGCAGTTGGATTAATGAATTTTCCGGGGAAGCTTACTGTGTTGTTTTCTCAACAAACCGGTCATTAATAAACTTGTGCAGAATACTTGAGATATACGTCTGATAAGGAAGGCCTTCATCCATTGCCTTTTTCTGAATATGAATGAAGTCTCTCTCTGTCATTCTGATATTAACGCGCCTGTCTTTCCGAAGCGTAGATCTGGCAACTTCCTGATAGCGCTTTGCTTCCTCCTTGAAATTTGGAATCTGTTCCCATTCACCGCGCTCTACAGATTCCTTTATATCTTTCTCGTACTTTGTGAGTTTCATTCAGAATCACCTCTCAGATACAGTCCCGTCATCTTTCTGCTGGGAATGATAGTCTTCAAAAATATTCGGGTTTCTGTCTCGACAAAAGGAACAATACATGCGTATCCCTCAACATTCACAATGAATATCCGTTGTCCGGAATATTTCTTCTGGTTCGGGTGCTCAATTGTATTAAGGAGTCCGCCATGAGTAATATGATATACGATCTCCTCGAACGATACACCTCGTTCTTTCTTTAACAATTCGTTCTTTTCATCATTCCAGTCAAAAAGCTTCATGTTCCAATTGTATCACAATGTGTGCATATTGTCAAATTTGTCTGTTTTCCGATTTGCAGCGACAGGCATCAGCAGTCCTGTTCCATCGCAGGGGGAATTGATGACCGGATGCAGCCGCTGGAGTAATTGAGGGATTAGAAAGAACTGCTCTACCGTATCCTTTGTGTTGTTAGTATGCTAAACCGGTTGATAAGGACGCCACATCACGAGACAAGGGAAAAAGGAAATGAGAAATAAAACATTGAAATACGCATTACTCGTTGTATCCGGAGGCATTGCTTTATTGGCTTCCAGTATCTCCGGCTGCTTTCCCGATCCCTACAGTGTAGGCGAGCCGGATTCACTTTTCTCCGAATATGTTCTTGTCTGGGAGCTGGTGAACAATCACTATGCCTGCTTCTTTGCGAATGAGAATGTGGACTGGGACCAATCGTACCAGACGTTTAAACCCGAAGCTGAAAACCTTCAGAACAGAGATCAGCTTAAAGATATCTGCCTTGAACTGATGAGTTCGATGATGGATCAGAACCTGATCCTGCGGGATTCAGCCGGAACCAGGCTGGACAGCTGGAACGAGGGTGATTTCCTGAACTGGGACCTGACCGTCTGGATGGATTACATGCAGGAATGGTTCCAGGTTTTCCATATGGACCTCGAAGCTTACGGAGCCACTGTAATAAACATAATTTCCACCGAAAAAGTAGGATACGTATACTTGAGCGATCTGGGTAGTGGGTTCGATATGATTGAATTTTATTCGGCAACGAGCGTGGTTGCAGATTGCAGCGGTATTATTCTTGATCTGCGCATGTGCGGTGAAAGCGGTTCCGAGATCAATGCTCATTATGCTTCCGGAAGGTTTATTGATAAGAATGCCCTGAGTTACTACAGAGCTTTCAGGGAAGGTCCCGGAAGAAACGATATGGGTGAAAAACTGGAAGTATATTCGTACAAAAACGGCGCATGGCAGTTTACGGAACCAATAATTCTTCTCACAGGGAGGTTTACCCGGGGCGCGGGAGAGCAGCTGGTACTCCTTCTCAGATCTCAGGAGCATGTCACCGTAATAGGGGATACCACAGCCGGTTTTGCCAATCCTGCCGTTTCATACAACCTTACTGAAGGCTGGAGTATTGAGATACCTTCCATGGTGACCTATTCCCTTGACGGCACCCTTTTATTCAATTCAGGCATAGCTCCCGATATTCTAATAGAGGTTTCCGAGGATGATTTTGCAGCAGGAGTTGACCCGGTACTTGATGCCGCCCTTGAAATGGTCGTACGGTAGACTTATTCAGCAGTAAGAATCATCAGCGTTCCATCAGGGCTTAAATCAAGGTCAATGGGGTAACCCTGCAGATCGACCTGACCTTCAATGTTGTAGTTACTGCAGTTGTAGGAAACCAGCCTGCTGGTGTTATCTCCCAGATAGCTGAGTACATAAGCATAGTCGCCGAGGGAGTCAGTGCAGATGTAGTGGAGATCTCCGGTAACAGGTACTGTTCCGGTCCAGGGTAGTGTATATAAATCAGGGCGAAAAAAGTACAGTATGGTCGCAATTGTTCCAATTGAATAGTCAAACACGGCGCATAGACGGGTTTCATCGTTTTCGTCGGGAATGGTCTCAATGGCCAGTATTGTGGGAAATTCACCCATTTTTCTTCGCCGCATTACATCTACTCCGGTGGAAACAAGCTCGGTTTCCGCCATGGTTCCAACGAGTATCGTATCCTGACACTGATCGATGGCCATGCATGTGGGGATGGACTCCAGGGTGCAGTACCTCCCTGCGGCGTTATTCTCCAGACTGACTTCGTAGATTCTGCATGAACTGGCCCCGGCTACATAAAAGAAAGGTTTCCCGGAGGCTATTTCAATATCTACAGGAGTCTCGCAGACGATGAAACTGTCCATGAATTCCATATCAGGTACATGAGATTCCACTATCTGTCCTAATGCTCCAATGATGTAGACACTGCTTTCGGTCGGACTGTACTCAATTTCGAAGTAGCCTGAAGGGGAAGGGCTGCCAATGGTGAAGCAACCTGTCTGCTCCCACGATTCAAGGTCGAAACGGATCACTGTTCCCTCTGTAGTGGCCACAATAAAGCAGTTCGGAACGATACACAGGGATCTGGCTCCTGAGATATTTTCAATTGTATGAACAATGGAAAGATCCGGTGGGTACATGATATTGATTCCCGCCTTCAGAGTATGGTCGTACTCCGTAAGATCAGTGCAACCGCTTAGTATCAGAAGTGCTGCTGCTGCAAAGGCTATCGTCCATCTGATTACCACTTTCGATTCCTCCAACTCAATAAACCTCACCTCGATGTATACAGATATTGTATGTGTCGTTACAGTAGCTACCAGTATAAATATGCAGGCAGAACTAATCAGTAGTGAGAACCAGCAAAGTTCCCCCAGAGCTTATTTCAAGGTCAAGAGGGAAACCCTGGATATCGACCTGGCTTTCGATGTTGTAGTAAGTGCAGTTATAGCAAATCAATCTGCTGGTGTTGTCTCCCAGATAGCTGAGTACATAAGCATAGTCGCCGGAAGCGTCAGTGCAGATGTAGTGGGATTCTCCTTCAATCGGTACTAATCCGGCCAACAGTGGATTACTCGAAAAACCCGGCCAGTAATTCAGTACAGTGGCAATCATCACGGTATAGCCGTAGTCGAGCACTGCGCATAGACGGGTTTCATCGTTTTCGTCGGGAATGGTTTCAATGGCCAGTATCCCGGGAAAGTAGTCCGCTATTCTTCGCCGCATCAGGTCTGGTCCGGTGGAAACAAGCTCAACTTCTCCCATGGTTCCGACGAGCATCGTATCCTGACACTGATCGATTGCCATGCAAGTGGGGCTGGACGCCAGGGTGCAGTATCTGCCGGGTAAGTTGTTCTCTTTACTGACTTCGTAGATTCTGCATGTATTCGCCCCGGCAACATAAAAGAAAGGTTTCCCAGAGGCTATTTCAATATCCACAGGAGTTTCGCAGATGCTGAAACTATGAAGGAATTCCATATCCGGTACATTGTATTCCAATATCTGTCCCAATGCTCCGATGATGTAGACAGTGCTTTCGCTCGGGCTGTACTCTATTTCGAAGTATCCTGAAGGGGAAGGATTGCCGATGTTGAAGCTACCTGTCTGCTCCCACGATTCAAGGTCGAAACGGAACACTGTTCCATCTGTGGTGGCCACAATGAAGCAGTCTGGAAGGACACACAAAGACCTGGCTCCGGAGATGTTCTCAATTGTATGAACAACGGAAAGATCCGGCGGGTACATGATATTGATTCCCGCCTTCAGCGTATGATCGAACTCCGTAAGATCAGTGCAGCCGCTTTGTATCAGAAGCGCTGCCGCAATGAAGACTATTCTGAATCTGACATGCATATTTACCATGATATCCCCGCTGACAGAATGAAATGCCGGGCTGGAGACCAGCCCCTCGGGTTACCCGCTGCACCGCCGGGATTCCCGGTTGAGTGGAAAAAGGAAGTATCGTAAATGTGAACCACGTTCTTTCTGTTGAAAATGTTGAATACTCCCAGAAGCAGGTTCATCTCGGCGGGGCCTATGCGGAACATCCTGGAAACGGTTACATCAGTCTGCATGGAAAAGGGATATCTCTCGGTATTGGTTATCACAAGTTCCTCCTCCGCAGGCGGGAGTGTATACGGCATCCCGCTTCCGTATTGCCATGAAATTCCAAGCCTGGTGTTTTCCAGGGGATGGATTCCCGCTATTTCCGGTCCCTCAGATTCAAAAGCCCTCACCTCAACAGCTGCAGACGCCGTATGTGTCTGATCCCAGTCAAGGTAGTTATCCTCGTTGGAAACGTACGTAATTCCTATCTGAGCATAATTGTATCTCTCCAGCATGGATGAGTATTTGCCCTTGGCAATGGAAAGAGAATACGAAATCTGTCCCGAGATATTGCTTCCCGCTCTCCTGCTGAGAGTGGTTTCAATACCTCTAACCATTCCATGGCTGTCGTCGTTGGAAAAAACGAAGTACGTGCCCTCACTGTGGTATTCGGTGTTCACCAGAGCCGTAATATCCTTGTAGTAGGCTGCCATTGAAAACTCAGTGATCCTGTCGATAAAATGTCTTATTCCAACTTCAAAGCTCTGCGTCAGCTCAGGATCAAGGTTCGGATTGCCCGCCACTATCCTGTTCTCGGCAAGATTGTAGGATGTCTCAACGAAGAGGCAGTTCATTGGAGGCATCTGGAAATGGTGTCCGTATGTAGAGAAGAAAATAGAATTCTCGCTGAAGGGAACGGAGAAGCCCACTCTTGGACTGATATGCCATTTTGGTTCAACCTGAACCTGGCCGCCGGCTTCGGAATCGAATACAGAGGTGTTGGCATCGAACATATCAGCTCTGACCCCGCCTGTGGTTATCACTCCTCCTCCAAATCTGTAACTTCCCTGGAGGTAGCAGGATCCGGAATGAGGGTAAGCGTTCCACTGAGAAATGAATATGTTGCGGTAGGTCTGGGCGTATACATTGTACTGGTAGAGGTCATAGTAATCGCCTGCTAACCCCGCCTTTATGCGTGTTCTGGTGTTGGGGTTCGAATCGAAACCCAGCATTATGCTGCTTACCGTTGCCTTGGAATCGAACCACACATTAGGGTGAACCCCCGTGTGATAGAATCCCAGGGAGTCGGCAATTCTATCTTCCGGCATGTACTGGGTGAACCAGTATATGGGGAAAGTATCTTCTCCTATGTAACCCCCCTCCTGTAACCGTATGCGGTTCCAGTCCTGGAACTTCATAATGCCCATTGAAAGCTTCAGGACGGTTTCGCTTCCAAGCAACTGCGTGGCGTTGAAAGTCATCCCGGCTGTCTCGCTGAAGAGGACAGGAAGGGCGAAGTCCTGACTTCTCCCGAGGTATGCGATGTCATCTATATAGGCTGGGAGATGATATCTGGACCAGGCCCATTCATTCCATCCCTTTTCCCTGTGAGAACCCAGGACGGTGAAAGCGAAGCTTGTTTTGCTGAACGGCCTGTAGGTTAACTTGGTTACACCCGACATATCATTCTGCCAGTTGTTCTCCCAGCTGCCGCGGGTATCCAAGGTGTCCCATCCGCTTAAAGAGATCTGTCCGGATGCGCTGAAGGTCATCTGACCCGGGATATGAATTCCGATGAGGGGAAGAAGCATTTCCGTGATGGGTTCAGGCCCCGAAACAGACCCTTCAATACCGTTAAGGTTGCTTCTGCATTGCTCCACATCCGCTTCTTCCATGAAAACCTGTTCTCCGGATTCAGTTGAAGCTGTAGTAATGTCCCCGTGGCGGGCTATCACCGTGCCATGGTAAGTATCGCCACCCTCTTTTCCGATGAGGTTAACAACTCCTGACATGGAATTTCCGTATTCAACACCAAGTCCTCCGGTCATCAGAGATGCATTTGATATAGCGCTCAGGGGAAGTTCCAGGTTGAATGTATTGTTTATGGGTGATCGGATTGAGATACCGTCAAGAAGGTAATCCACCTCCCCGCTGCGGCCTCCCCGTACGTGCAGTTCACCGTGGCTGGTTACCACACCGGGCTGGGAGGAAACAAGGTCTACAATGTTTCTTGAGGTCTGAGTGGTTATATCGGTGAAGTCCATCAGGTGCAGGGTGGTGGGAACGTCCTGAAGAATATGGGTTCTTGACTCTTGAACATGGATAACAGTTGAACCCGTGGGATCTTCAGACAGCTCGAAATCAACCCTGCTCAGCAGATCGATAACCACGCGGACACCTTCCATCCTGGAGGTGGTTCTGCCCACCATGCTCGCGGTTACAGAGTAGCTGCCGGGAGAAACCCCTGCAATGATGTATTCTCCATTGGAATTGGTCATGGCGCCCAGAAAAGTATCATCTATCATTACAGTAGCACCGATAAGCGGATCTCCGTCAGTATCCGTGACGATTCCGCCAACGATTCCAGTTGTATCTGCGTAAGCGGAAAAGGTGAACAATAAAAGGGGGAGCAGCACCAGCAAAGATGCTCTGTTCAGGAAACTTCCGCCTGTACTGAGTAATATTGAACCTGGTTCGATCTGTTTCATCTAATCTTCCCTCTTTGTGCAATGAAAATGTGTTTTCAGCCCTGTGTTTCAGCCTGCTTGCCGGCTGCATGTAATTGATAGCTCATTGGGACCTTCCCCGATGCGTGTAATGCTGGAGGGGATCCCCCAACAAGAGGGAGACCCCAATGAGGTTTTATACTACAACACACCAATATTACAGCAGAATTAAACTTCGCGCCAGGGTAACGTATATCTTCATCAGTTATTGCTGACCCGAAAATTATTATGCTGTGTACGGAAATCAATTCCATTGCAATATATTAACATAATCGTTATGTTCCTGCTATGAAATTCAACGAACTGCTTCAAATTGTGAAGAACGCGCCTGTCTTTACCACCGGACTGCTGCTGGCAGGTGATGTGGATAAAGCCGTTATTCGTTCCCAGATCTCCCGATGGGTCAGGGAAGGGAAGGTAATCAGGCTTGAAAGGGGATGCTATACTCTTGCACCTCCCTATTCAGGCAGGATTCCATCATCCTTTGTCCTTGCCAACGCGATGAAACCGGCTTCCTATGTCAGTTGCCAGTCCGCATTGGCATGGTATGGGTTGATCCCGGAGTATGTTCCCTCTGTGGTTTCCGTTACTTACGGACGTACGGATACAGTTAGCAACGAACTTGGCAACTTCATTTACAGACATGTTAAATCATCGCTGTTATGGGGTTTCGAGACCATGAACGTATCGAAGGGGGAAAATGCCAGACTTGCTCTTCCCGAGAAGGCGCTCCTGGACCTCGTTTATCTTGAGCCGGAGGGAGATTCAGAAGGTTATCTGGAACAGCTCCGGCTTCAGAACACCGACGAGCTGGACAGAAAAAAACTCGTTTCATTTGCTTATCGCTGGGGAAAACCCAAGCTTGAGAGAGCAGCGGGCAGAATTCTTTCTATTCTTGCGAGGGAGGAGGAAAACACTTCATGAAAGAAGAACTGGGCCGTATTGTCCGGGAGGCTGAAAACGATCTTTCTGCCTGGAACCGGGCACGGGAATATCTTCAGGCCAGGATACTCGGACTCCTGCAGGAAACCGGGGCCATGATTCCTCTGGCATTCTGTGGCGGTACCGCCCTCCGATTCCTCTACTCCCTGCCGAGATTCTCGGAGGATCTTGATTTTTCACTGGAAAGAAAGTCCTCCGACTTCCATCTTGAGTCCTGCATTAAGCGGGTTGCTGACGGTTTGGCCAGGGAAGGGTACGATATTGAGCTTAGGAGTAGATCTGTATCAGCCGTTCATGGCGTCATGATTAAATTCCCGGGGCTGCCCTTCGAACTAGGCCTGTCTCCTCATGCCGGACAGGTACTGTCTATTAAGGTTGAAGTGGATACCAACCCGCCTGAAGGGGCTGGCCTGGAAGTAAGCATGGTTCGGAGGTTCATCCTGCTCCGGTTGCAGCATCACGACAGATCGTCTCTGCTGGCCGGGAAACTGCATGCTGTCTTCGTAAGAAATTTTACCAAGGGCCGTGATTACTACGACCTGATGTGGTATATGACCGACCCGAACTGGCCCCCGCCCAACATGAACTTTTTACGTAATGCTCTGATTCAGACCGGATGGAAAAGGGAGCGTGTATTATCCATGGATGTCGTCCGGGAATTGAAGGAGAAATTCAGAACCGTCAACTGGAAAGAGATCAGAAGGGATGTAACTCCATTCCTGGAGAGACCATCCGAAGCTGAGTTTTTAACCGAGGATAATATGGTAACCCTGCTGGAAGGATTCATCAGCAGACCGCGGTAGTCCACAAATTTCATCATCTACGAGGTTGTGAAGGAACTTTAATATCTTCTCCGGTGTGTTCTGTGTGCTCCGGCCATCGGAAAGAGTTCATATATTTTGTCTATTCATTAAATTTCTTATCAGATAATGCTTTATAAACGGCAATTATTCATCTAACATGTAAACCATCAACTGACGAAGTTGTCCGGAATGATCAGTTTCAGGGATACTCCGCGTCGATAAGCAGTATTCTCTGAACCATTCCCTCGTTCTCGTGATCACAGTCAGAGAGCTGAACTCAATTCATTCCCGTCATCGGGGAACATGTCCTTCAGCGAAACCAGGATTACCCTGGCCCTTTCCTCCGCCAAATTTACCATATACTCCGAGAAACCAGCCGCAGAGAAATAAACGAACCACCCCTGCAGGGCGTGCGTTGCCCAGCTTTGTCCTGAAGCTGCCAGGTCCTCCAGGTTTCGCAGCAGCTGGAAATGAACGTCGGGATCAACAGGCGATGACGACCACTTGGTCTCTCCGGTAAGCATTTCACCGTTCTCAAGTCTACCAACGATGTCCAGTTCTATAGAACGACGATTCCTGTCCAGCCCCTCCCAGCGACTGCACGTGGAGACCACCGGTAGTCCCAGTTCAGCATTAAAGCGGAGAAGGGTCTGCCTGACGGCATCTTCAAAGATAAGTCCCATGTAAGTATCCAGCAGTGGTTCGATAGAAGTTTTCCAGACGCTGTCGATCATGTTTCTTTCCAGCCGACTCCTGTTCGGTTCTATGAATCGGTGCCAGAAAAGCAAAGCGTTATCTGCTATTCTGTACCTCCAGGGCGATTTCGAACCAGCCCCGTAGTTGCGTTCCCTTCGGATCATATTCAGATCTTCCATCACTTCAAGGACTCTCCTGGCTACATAGACCCGGTCCTGCAGTCCGGCACGCGAAGCTATTTCACTCAGCTCCCGACGACCGGATGCTACAGCCCGCAGTACTGCGTCATACTCTGCCGTATTACGTATACCTTTCTCTCCTGCTATGAGGTTCTGAAGCTGGACATGTACCTCACCGCGGGGTGACAGCAGTATCCTGCAAAGCGATTCCCGAAACCCCTCACCACGCTTTACCGAGGAAAGGTAGCGGGGCATCCCCCCCAGTGCGCCGTACAGGTACATAGCTTCCCTTAGCGAAAGCCAGGGCAGCATCCGTGATGAATCGAAATAATCGAAGGGTCGCAGCCTGGATGACCATGAAAGCCTGCCGAACAGTGGAGAATCTCTCGCCTGCAGAGCTTCCATCGTTGACACCTCCGAACCACATAGTACCAGAAGCATTGACGAATCACCCATCTCCCTGTCCCAGATCGCGGTGAGCTGTGATACCACATCGTCCTTATGACCCAGCAGGTACTGGAACTCATCAAGTATGAAGACTTGCTGCCCATCTCGAACGATCCGGGTCATCAATCTGAATACCGACCGCCAGGTGGGATAGTCTTCGGGAAGCATATCCATGCCGCTCCATTGCCCCAGTTCCCGCAGCAGGTCTGTGCGGTTAGTCTCAAGGGTTGTGTCGGCGGCCAGGAAATAGAAAGGGTTCTCCCAGACCCTTCCCAGAAGATAGGTTTTGCCAACCCTCCGCCGTCCGTAAAGAAGCGCCATTGCCGGCTCCTCCGATTGGGATAGAGCTCTTAGCTCCTCTAGCTCATTCTTCCGATCCACGAATATCTTCATATTCAACTCGACCTCCATTGTATTAAGACTATAGTGTTATAAGACTATAGTGTCAATAGAACGTAGTATTAGTAAAAAGTGTTATAGATCTTCACATTCGTGTGAACTGAAAGTTATATTGACAATTAGCTTAATGGTTTGTTAAACTCCAGTACCGTTTGCTGTGTTTCGTTACTGAATTTCGTGAAGGAATCATCAGAAATAACCCCGTTGCGCTTCCATGCTGTCTACAATGTAATATCCACCTTTTCATTATTCATGCAGTTAATCCGCAGATCTAAGTCAGACCAGCCCTGAGGTTTTGAACCAGTGGATGAAGAAGGATTTCACATAATTACTAACCATAATGTTACTAACACATTTGTTAGTAGTTTCAACCTGCTAGCAAGAGCACATTCAGTATTAATATTTCCGCATTACTCTGAAAGCCCATACAATAAGGTTTTAGACTCTATCTATGCGGGCTAGCTCCCGGTTCCGGAAGATTAGGTTTTGTACCAGGATTCGAGCTTCAGGGACAGAAGTTTCAGGGATTTCGACATACCGCCCAGAGTCCAATTGCCCCAGGCATGAAAACGTATGCTGCGCTCACTTCCGTCTGGGTTTCGATATCGCAATATGGGATATACCGCACCCGCGTATGATGCCATGCTTCCAGAATCTGCCTTGCATTCAACGGAAATCACATTATCACGTTTCAGCTCGAAGTTTGATGTATCCCCTTTGTACACAAGCTGTGCTGACTCTATCCAGAGCACGCCAACATCATCTTCTACCAGAGTCAGCTTTTTGAAGCTGCTTCTCTCAGGATCCGATACTCCAACAATAATTCCCTTCTCAAGATTGATGGGATCGATTCCAAGCGCAGCTGCCCTTTTTCTGACGATTGTTCTGTTCAGCGGTGTCCAGATATTAACCCATACCAGAATGAGCTGAACGCAGATCAACGAGATCAGTATAGGAGCGATGAACGGTAATGGCTCCGGCAGGCCAAGGCGCACCAGGATCGGTGTAACGGGAACAGAAACGGAAAAACCGGCCGCCAGTGATAAGCCCAGACCAACGATGATATGGATGAAATAGAGCTTCTTTTTAAACCCCGCGAAGAAGGGTCTGCTAAAATTAAACGTAAAACAATTGGTGAGAAAAACCACGACATACACAACCACAGCTGCGAAAAGAGTACAAAACGCAGCAGTGAGCGCAACATTGGCAAAGGATCCTGTGGTGCGAGAGAAATCTTGAACGCGCATATGAGAAGAGAACAGGCCGGTCAGTTTCCCTCCCAGAAAGAAAAAGCCAAGAAGCACAACAATGATGAGCAGGAACCCGCCCACCCTCTTGAAGACAGAAAGTTTCTTATTCTCTGACTGCATAGCATTCTCCATCTGGGGACATGCACGCTCTGGTGCGTGTCCCCGGTTAACCTTGCCTCTGGTGCGTGTCCCCCCAAACAAAAGCTCAAATAATCTTTACCTGTTAACCAGAACACAGCCTTCCAGCCTTACCTTGTCGAAGAACGGATCTGCGATGGTTCCTCTGATCTGAACGCCGACGCGATCAGCCACGATAAGTGACTCGGAAACAGCGGAAAGAGGTTCCAGCATCTCGCATGCTGCGTACTTCGTGTAGGTGTCCTGAGGATCCGCAAGGTCTATTCTGATGGTAGTGCCGTAATCTGTAGTGGAAGTTGTTGTGGAGTGGTAGTAACTCTCCACGGTTACTTCCTTTCCCATCCAGACATTGAACATCTCACTGAACTGATCAACAGGAATGGGTTCAACGTCATATACCCAGGGACTGGTTTCGACCCTTTCAAAACTTTCGGGTGGATCTATGAAGATAGCGCCTGTAAGTTCAGGACCGCTCCAGCCCTCCTCCACTATTCCCCGCACGGATATGATCTCCCCCCGCATGAGCGTCCGGTTCTGGAGCTCATCGAAACAGGCTGTAGCAAGCTCATCTGTAGATTCAGGATCGGCAACAAGTCGAAGCTCATCCTCTACTACAGTATCATCACCGTACCAGATATAGGGATATGCAACAAGCGTGACTTCCTTCCCCATCCATGCGAAGTAGGCTTCATTCAGTGCCCATGCATCAACAGCGACATCCGGAGTTACTGCTGAAGGATCCAGTTTCCCCTCGGGATAAAGAACCGCTTCCTCAACAACCTCTTCAATAACCTCATCAGCGACTTCTTCTGAGATGGCATCACCTGCCGTATCGTCCGTCTGCGGCTGGTCACCACCGCCGCATCCAGTCACGAGCATAAGGCTCAGCGAAACAACTCCAGCGAATATTCTGAACATTTGAATCCTTCCTCTAAAATACTTGGATCAAGATGACTCATTTCAAAATAACGGATTCTATTAATCCCCGGTCTTTCCTATCCTCCTTCGCTTATGCTGTCCTATGTTCTAACAAACTTCCGCAAGGGTTCATAGTTGTATTTATCTGCTGCGTGAAGAGTTGCGATGTATCTTTGTCTGGCATTACCGGTTCTTGACAGATCCTCGATTCCCCATGTAAACCTTGGGTAATTGAGGATGTTTTCAAGAAGAAGATCGGTCATCAGCCGGGCATGGCGGCCGTTGCCGTTGGGAAATGGATGAATCAACACCAGCCGGTGGTGAAAACGGATAGCCACTTCATCGGGTGGATACTCCTGCAGTTCTATCCATAAGCGCACGTCATCGCAAAGGTCTTTCAGGTTCGCAGAAATCTGATACCACGGTCCGCCGATATTCTTGTCGCTGTGCCTAAAATGTCCTGCCCATTTCCAGACATTGGCAAACATGCGCCGGTGAAGTTCCCTGACGAATAGTTCATTCAGAATATCTGTCGGCTTTGTTCTGTCAAGCCAGTCCATCGCCTCAATAATATTCTCCTCTTCCCAGCGATCTAATTCACCACGTGTGGTTATATGTGTGAGAAGCAGGTCTTCTGCTTCGTCTGGATCAATGGGAGTGGCACCATCCGGATAATCGAAACCATGCATCATTCATCCCATAGATATGATGGAAGTTCATCCATGATTTCTTCGATCATACCGGACAGGATTTCCTTGCTTTCCTTTGTACCTAGTGCCTGATTCTCAAGCTTCATTGTATGAGAGGCTAGAGTAAGACGTTTGAGTGCAATTTTCTTCGCTTGATCACGAACAGTTTCTTCAAGACTTGTTCGGGGAACAAGGCCGTAAACGAAAACACAGTCCAGCGCTTCGGCAATTCTTCGAATGGTTTTGAGGGTGAGCGATCCTGTCATCTCCTGCTGCTCAATCTGCTTTGTGCGGGATCGGTGTTCTCCGAGCCGGTCAGCGAGCTGCCTTCCGTTCATACCCAGGGCATCTCTAATGGCACGGATCCACCCTTTGACAGGAGGAGGTGAATCCCTCAGGGGTTCGAATTTCCGCAGAGTTTTCTCCAGTTGCTCCCGAATGAGCTTTGCTTTCCTTTTCATATTCCTTCTCCTGAAACGGTTTACTAATAATGTCACAAAGATCCATCAATGTCTACATATATATATACGCTATTGACCTCTATGTCGAGATATGTCTAGACATCACTCTCATCTATGTCGACAAAGGACTAGACGGTCAGATGATATGATTCACAGGTATCACATGTAGTTATAGTTTTTCATGATTATGGATCTTGTGTACATTGCAATCATAAGTTATACTTGTTTATCAGGAATGACGCGAATAGTGACTATAATTCATGAAAGGTGATAAATATTCATGAAGACCACTTTCAAGGTAAGTTCTCCTGGACCTGTTAGAACTTTCATGAACAGACGGCTTCCCGAGAAGGCTGCTCCGGTGGGTTATGCAGCTCTTATTCAAGCCTTTGATCTCAGGGTACCCGTTCCACGGATGCTCAGTGCGATCAGCGCCAGACACAGGAAGTATGTGCGTGACTGCTGGCAAATCCTCACTCCCCGCCATATGCCTGAGCCCACACTCAGAGGACAATTGACTTTCGCTCTCAAGTATGAGGGTCTTGATCTTGCTTTACTGAAAAGGCTTTTCCTGGAGACCGGTCCCGCACCCCTCCTGCAGATGGTCCGGGAAACCCCTGCAGGCAGCTATGCCAGACGACTCTGGTTCCTGTACGAATGGCTTTTGGGAGAGCAGCTTGATCTGCCCGATTCCCGATCGAAGGGAGGAGCTTACATTCCTGTGATTGACCCGGATTTACAGTATTGTGTTCCCGGAAAGACCTCTACCAGACACCGCGTACGGAACAACCTGCCTGGAACACGTGAGTTCTGTCCCCTTGTTTTCCGGACGGAATTGCTGGAGAGTTATCACAGAGCCGATCTCCCCGCCAGAGCCAGGGGGGTAATAGGAGATGTCCCCGAGGATATTCTGACCAGAGCAGCTGCGTTCCTGCTTGTGGATGATTCCAGAGCCAGTTTCGCGATAGAGGGGGAGCAGGCGCCGCAGAGCCGTATCCAGCGGTGGGGCCATGCCATCGGCGAGTCCGGAAGAATGTCCCTGAGTCTGGAAGAGCTTCTTCGGTTGCAGCAGATAGTAATAAGTGATTTCCGATTCGTACGAAAAGGGCTCAGAGAAGAAGGAGGTTTTATAGGACAGCATGATCGTCGTTCTGGAAATCCTCTGCCGGTTCACATCAGCGCCCGGCCTGAGGACCTTGATTCCCTTATGAACGGGATGATAATATTCGATCTGGACTATGCTCCGGAGCTGGATCCTGTTGTGGCCGCATCTGTACTGTCCTTCGGGTTCGTGTATATCCACCCGTTCGAGGATGGAAACGGCCGGATCCACAGGCTTCTGATGCATCATGAACTCACCCGCAGGGGGTTCAATCCTCCCGGGCTGCCCTTCCCGGTGTCCGTGGCTATCCTTGAGCGGATTCAGGAGTACCGATCAACACTCGAGAGCTACTCAACCCGTCTGCTTCCGATGATAGACTGGGAGTCCACGACAAAAGGCAACGTAAAGGTTCTTAATGATACAGCTGACTTCTACCGCTATTTCGATGCCACAAAGCAGACAGAGTTCATCTACAGGTGCGTAGAGCAAACCATAGAAACCATTTTGCCTCGTGAAGTGGCTTTTCTTCAACACTACGACAGGTTCCAGAAAGGTATGAGCGAGATAGTGGAAATGCCCTCCAGCAAGATCGATCTACTCCATAGATTCCTGCAGCAGAACGGAGGCAGACTATCGAAAAGGGCAAAATCAGGGGAGTTCGCCGCGCTTACCGAAGAAGAGACCGAAGAGATAGAAAGCCTTTATAAAAGCTGCTTCGAAACGAGAAACTGACGAAAGTACGCAGATCTTGTGCAAATGAAATTGTTCTCAACTCCTTCATCTTCTTATCCGAAGAGTTCTTATCTCCTCAGGAAAGCGTACACCCATCTTCCATACGGGTTATCGAACTTGATATTCTCTCTTTCAAAGCGCTCCTGGTGCCAGTCCTCCGCCCATGAGCGCATTTCTTCATATTCCTCGTTCTCCGGGTCTGAGAGAATTTCTATCATGTTCACATATCCCGGAGGACCTCCGCAGTCTTCGTGGGGGCAGGCCCTGGCGCCTCCGACGCAGCAGGGGTACTCCTGCTCTTTTTCCCTGAAGATGTAACCCTCAAGCTTCACTGCATGAAACCAGTCGTCTCCGTAGTCATAGTGATATCTGGCGGTTACTCCCAGATCGTTGAAGTAGTCTATCACTGGGATCTCCCAGCCCGGGAACACCTCCTGAATACCGCCAAATCTGTCAAAGTCAGGAATGCCGATGTGAACTTCATTCCTTTTATGCTTCCCCTTTATCTCAAAACGATGCAGGTGATAGTCCAGCCACCCCATGGCATCCTGCAGAGCCACATGCAGGCCCCAGAAATTGCAGTCAGATGGCACCTGTATTCTCCGCCATATCGCGGGTTCAATATCTTCCAGCTCAATTCTGAACTGCAGCACCTGCCTTTTAAAGGAAGCGCTGAGTTTTGGTGTCTCATAATTCATGAGATAGCCTTCTTCTGTATAATTCCTGTCAAACCTGCTCATGGATGCTTCCTTCCTGATTCGATATACAGCCAGTAACTTTTATCATGTGACGAATCATGTACGGTGTCATGCACGGTATTTGAACAAATCATTATTCCCCACGAGGGAAGAGTTCATTCAGAGCTGATATGAATTTATCAAGTTCAAAATCAGATCGGTAATATTCGCTTTCCTTTAAACGGAGTATGCCCAAGCTTTCAGATGTGGAAAAGTAGTTTGAGACAAGATGACACGCTTCGTTCATAGAAGGAGAAGTCAAGTACTTGTCTCGAAATATGATGCCCAGGGCCCACTCTTTTTCGGTTATTGTCGCAAGGATGCTGTACATGTCCAGAGCATGATAACGTCCAAATTCTTTTTTCAAATCTTCGTGCCTATCTCTAAAAGCGAAAAGTTTCATCATCAAAAAAGTAAATGGGTGTGGCAAGTATACTTCGGCTGTCAAAGATATACCTGAGCTTAATTCGCCTGTAATTTTCACTGGCAATAACCCCTCCTCTAAAGTCAGGGCCTCGTTAGTGGGATGAGCATGAATCCCGACAGAAGGATTAGGTCTGGCTCGTCGAGCATCTGTCCTGACTCTTGTACTATCAAAAGAACTTTCAGGGCCAGTGAGGATATCAATCTTTATTTCTCCTGCATCAGAATTTCCAGGCCCAGGTTTCTTGAACTGATACTTCTCAGCACCGGGAACAGGTTTATATCTCAGTTTATCCAGAGCCTCTGACAGAGGTTTCAATTTGTCTGAGTCGATAAGCAATTCCGGTCTGAGAAACAAATCAATGTCACTAGTTGATCGCGCTTCCGGCCATTCTACAAAGAGTGTTCGTTCGCCGGATTGACGTCTGTACATGGTTCTTAGATATAAGCCGTAACCTCCGCCAATAATGAGATTAACATCGGTGCCTTGCACTTCGTTCAGTATATCGAGTAAAGCTGTTTTAAGGGTTTGAAACACTATAGTTGCACCTCCTGTTGACAATTCATCAGAATGAGTGATCTGACTTGTTCCGCTGTTTCCTGATCTCGCTTATCTCCGTCCATTAACTCAAGGTAAACCTGTATTGGCGAAGCCCATTGAAAACCTTGATCATCACGGGTATCAAAAAATACCCTTTCATCTTTAGTTTCGACCAGTTCAAGGTTCGGGAAACGATCCGTCTGGTTTCCGGGTATGCTTTTCAACATAGAACTCACATTTGTGCAGTAGATAGATAGCAAATCACCCCGCTGCATTACTGAATACTGAGAAGTGGATGAAATCCCAGTAGCTGTAACAGGAAGATCTAACTTCTGCGATTGGTTCATTAATAACTCCATAATTGTGTTCCTCGTCTGTGGCACTTTAAGTCGTATAATTGTCCTGGTTTCCGGAGGGAAATAATTCTCCGTCAGCTTTGATAGAAGTTTGTCAGCTTGAAGCAAGTGAATATCACCCTTGCGCCCTATAATCAAATCATTCTCGAGCGTTTTCAATGATTTCGAAATCGTTGAAAGGCTCATGGGTTTCTTAACGCCGTATCTCACAAGCATATTTCTCCGGTTGATCTCTGCGCAAACCCCCTGAACACTACTGTAACTGGAAACGGTCAGAAATACTCTTCCAACCATGGAACTGTTTTTTCTATAGATGTTCTTAATTGAAGCCGAGGAAGGGAAACGGTTTTTTGCCCCGCTGCGTAATACTGCGAACTTGTTCGGTGCGATCAATACACAGTTCCCGCACAGGTCTATTCCGCTAATACCCTGACATTCCAGTTCCTTCAGTTGCTGTTCGCTGAAAAACGGCACTATAAGCAAGGGTAGGTAGCCCTGAGGAAGCAGGGAAGATTTCAGGAAATTAATAGCGTTCTGAAATACTTTTGGTGTTGATATTGATTTCAGTTCAACAATGAATCTTGCTGTTTTACCCACCCAGGATATCTCTACTAGTGCATCGAAATTCCCGGTTTCATTTATAACAGGTTGATCTTGAATCAAGCGCAAAGAAAGTGGTGATACCTGAAGTTTACCATTTTGCAGTTGATCCATCATTTCAATTTCAGTTGGCATTTTCCCAAATCCTTTCATTTTCTTGAATAAGAAAATAACTCATAATAGGAATACACACAAGAGCGATAGATGATAGTCCTGCCATCCCATGGCATCCTGCAGAGCCACCTGCAGTGTTTTATCATGTTACGAATCATGTTCGGTATCATGTGCGGTCCCTGACCGGTGGTTTGCAGCAGGGAAACATGTCCTTCAGCGAATTAAGGATTACTCATGTTTTGAAAAGTGTATTAAGTAATTTGAATATCCACATTCCTCTGAAAGCCCGGTCAGAGCGGTTATAGATTCTATCCGTGCGGATTGAACTCGGTACGGCCCGGAAACACGTATTCCTCGCGACCTCCTTCAGACAAAGCGCAGAGGGACTGCTCAAGCAGCTCAAGTTCGTCATGTGACGCCTCAATATTTACTTCACACACTCCAAAGCCATCTTTACAAAACGTTATTTCCAGCATGTCCAATACTTTCGTTGAACTCTATTGTTCACAGAATGAGCAAAGATCCGGATTATTATATAACTCAATCAGAAATGTCTTCCGAAAATCATGGTTACTGACTTAATAACAAATTCGCCAACCGACCGGCGGCATAGATCGGAACATACAACCGTGAACCGCATGAATTCACATTTTTAGCGCTCAGTATGATATTCTGCCGGGGTTGGTATCGTTCCACAAATACATTCATACTTTTAGATTGGGTCACCCACCCTGATTTGACTTCTAAAGGAATAATGCCCGATGAAGTTTCCAGTAGAAACTCCACCTCAGATGTCCGTCCTTTCCAGCAAAACAAATTTCGAACTCCTGCTGCGCGTAGTTCCTGCGCAACATAGTTTTCCGCGATATAGCCTTTGTAACTTCCGTAATCGTACTTTAAAATATGAGCTGGATCAATATTGGTGATAACAGCCAGGAGACCCACATCAAAAAAGTATTGCTTGAACCGGTTGTCTCTTGTGAATCCGGCCAACGGAGTTTCAGCTCGATTCACAATAGAAGTCCGCAGGATAAGCCGAGCACTCTCCAACCAGCCTAATGGAGAAGACAGACGTTCATAACCACGAAAACCAGGTACTGCATCTTTAAAACGAAACTTCGATGCACCCCCGTCTTGAGCACGCGCAAGCTGAACCGGTACATTGCGCCAGAGCCGTTCTATATGCAGGGCATTTGTTTTGCCGGAGTGTTTTGCGATATCCGCCATGTACGTATCGACAAGATCCCGATGGACGCTTCGAGCCGCCTGGATAGCTTCATACGGGTTTTCAAGGCGCTCGCGGTAGATATTGACCGCTTCAGGCAAACCTCCGATAATGAGGTAATATTTCCATAAATCCCATAGTTGGTCATGCACTATTTGTGGCAGTGGTTCTTGAAGAAAATGCGTCTGCAACAGTTCTGCTAAACGCAATTTTCCGATTCCCGTAAGGAATTCATTGAAATTCATAGGAAATAGATCCAAAAAAGTAACTTTTCCCACGGGAAAAGAGTCTCCGGCAAGACTGACTCCAGGCAGGGAACCGGCGCTGCACAATGCCAGTTCCGGCATTATTTCGTGGAAGTATTTGAGTGAGGTAAGCGCCCGGGGACAGCACTGGATCTCATCGAAGATAACCAGATCACGAACTATATTGATAGAGGTATCAAGGTAGAATTGAAGCTCATTGATTATTCGGACAGGTGAGATATCTTTTTCAAATAGAGCACACAATCGTTCATCATTCTCAAAATTCACATAATGACAACGTGGAAAATCTGTTTTGCCAAATTCCTGCAGTATATAGGTTTTTCCCACCTGACGGGCACCACGCAGTATCAATGGCTTGCGAACCTTACTGTTTTTCCATGCCGTTAACTCTTTTATGATTGTACGTTTCATGTGGATATAATATCACAATGCGGTATTTTCTGCAAGGTCTTTTTTACAATTATTGTATTTTATGCAAGGAAGTAGTCTTTGTTCGATAATCCGCAGGAATTCCAGTGGAAAGATTGCTCTTTTAACTCCCAATTCCGGAAGGTGAGATACTGTACCAGTATTCGAGCTTCAGAGACAGGAGTTTCAGAGGCGATTATACAGTCCATTAACCTCAGATTGAATCAGAAGTTCTATTACCTCTTTGACTGGGGCGACGAGTGGTGGAATGAAGTGACTTTCGAGGGAGTTAAAGACATCAGGATAGAAGACCTGCCAGCGGTCATAGTTGCCAGGGGCGAATCTCCGCCTCAGTATCCCGACTATGATGAGGAAGATTGAAACATACTGTCGAAGGTTATACATGGCATTCGTTATTCTCGTAAGAGAACCCGGATTTTGATGTAAAAAAGTTCGCGAACATTACTTATCGTTAATGGTATACATCTAACACTGGCCGATCTAGGAAGCATTCAGTCCACTTACGTAAGGTTCAGCTTTACATTGAGAATCGAAGATGCTCTGGACTGAAGAGCTACTATTTTTCGGCAAGATCATACACTAAGTGATACCACTTTCTGGCAGAACTTAACACTTATTGACTTACTTCCTCATTTTTCTATATTTGTTCTATGAAAAGAACAATAGAAACAAATGTTCAGCGCTGGAAAAATCAACCATCTCGAAAACCTCTGCTTCTCAGGGGAGTTCGGCAGTCCGGTAAAACATATCTGCTTAGAGAACTCTTTGGTCCATCGTTCCCAAAGGTGCATTACTTTGATCTGGAGCGGGACAGTACTGCAGCAAATATATTCAAAAGAGATTCTCTTGATCCTGAAGAACTGATTAAAGCCCTTGAATTCATCTCAAAGAGCACTATCGATATTCACTCTGATCTGATTATTCTGGATGAGATACAAGCTTCTCCAAGAGCTCTTACTTCCTTGAAATATTTTGCGCAGGATATGTCAATGGCATACATAGCCGCCACTGGAAGTCTCCTTGGGGTAAGTCTGGGAAAAGGTTCTTTCCCTGTTGGCAAAGTAAGTATTCTTGATGTTAACCCCATGAGTTTCACCGAGTTCTTAATGGGTATTAACGAGGATGAAGCTTCCGATGTTCTGATAAATCTTGACTTTGAAAAACCCCTTGAGGAACTCTACCATAACCGATTGTGGAATTTGTTTGCTGAATATCTTACAATAGGAGGCATGCCCGAAGCGGTAAACTGTTACAGCAACCTCAGAAACAAAAGCACACTTCAAGCAGTAGAAGAAGTAAGCAGGATTATGGATAATCTTGTTACCAGCTATCTCGCAGACATCGCGAAGCATGCCGGCAATGTGAACTCGATGCATATTGCAGAAATACTGAAAAGCATTCCTTCGCAGTTAGGCAGAGAAATAAACGGGAATGCTGAAAGATTCAGGTTCAAAGGAGTAATTCCCGGTAAAAGCAGGTATCGAGATCTGGCAGGGGTCATCAACTGGCTGGTTGCAAGCAGCATTCTTCTGAAAGCACCTGTAGCCAACAGGGGTGAACAGCCTCTTTCCGCATGGGAATCCTATAACAGGTTTAAATTGTACCTGCATGATATTGGAGTGCTTTCCACTCTGGCTGACATCCCTTTATTGAAAAGGGATGCTTTCATCCCGGGTTTCTACAAGGGCTGGGTAGCCGAGAACTTCGTTGCTCAGGAGCTGACAGCATCGGGAATACACCAACTGCACGGCTGGCATGAAAACAAAGCAGAAGTTGAATTCGTTCTTCAATCTGATGGAATATCAATTCCGGTTGAAGTGAAAGCAGGCAAAAGAACACAGGCTAAATCAGCCGGTATTTTTGCCGGCAAATACTCTTCCCCCCTGGTAATCAAACTGGGTTTCTGGACAAATTCAATAACCGGCAGAAATAGACCGACTCTTAAACTGCCACTGTATGCAGCAGGGCTTCTTGCAGACCATGGCAGAATAGAGCAGACAATCAGCTTTTCTTCATCCGAAGTTATCGCAACATCCTGAATCCTGTCTCCGATCTCCAGAACGGCATCAACCTCAATTGTATGATTTCTTCAAATCTCTCCCTATTGACAGGGATAGATAATACTATATCTTTCCCCATTAGGAGGGATAGATATGTCAGCTGCAGTTATAGTACAGGTTGTAACCGAGGGGCTGAATCTC
>JAUXIK010000036.1 GCA_030620995.1 Candidatus Aegiribacteria sp. | reverse complement strand
TAGTTACCAATGCTGTCGATTATAAGAAATCCGCTCTGATCGTTAGAATTATAAGACGACCAATAATTATGCGTTGGCCAGAATACGCCCCAGACGGCTTTGGCCGGTTCAATATCAAGGGACAAACCCTGAGAATCGCCAGTAACATCATTGAACTCTTCTGTGTCGTAATCCCATGCGAATACCCTCGCTCTGTCATAAATCACTCCGCTTCGCCTGATTTGATAACAGACAAGAATCCTCAGTTCACCGTGACTGATCAGGCTTCCCCGTCTTAAGGAATCCGTTGGATGATGCATCGGATAGTTATACTCTCCAACACAGACAGCGGTCATTTTCCATGCATTTGCGGGCATTTCCAGTGAGTCTTCCAGAAATACTATATCAGAACCATTATGAAAGATCACCATATTCTCAGCAGGATCATCCTGGTCAAAGAATACAACCGCTCCGTTTAGCTTGTGTGAGTTGGAGTTTCTATCACCAACATCAATTGCTCTGAAATCACTTGCTGCCCATACAGGATTATTCCGTAGTGACTGAGGCAGCAGGATACTGTCTATCCTGATGACCTCAAGGGTATCAGTTCGACTGGTCACATTCTCAAACTTAAAGACCCGAAACCAGCCATCACTATCAACCGCAAAGATCTCATCCTGGTCTGCATAAACTTCATAATCTAAAGAATCGGAAGGCATAAGATTGGTAGCGCCTATTATCTCATCAAATTCGATCTGATCAGGATATGATCGGTCAACAGCAGGACTGTACTTGCAGGGGTAATAGTCAAAGACAGGATACTCAAGTTCTTCACAAAACTTTGGAATTGTTGTCCGATACCAGAAGTTCTCTTCATCCTGTGTTTTCCACCTGCACACGAATGTTCCGAATGGAAGAATATCACCGGATATTGAATCTCTGCTCAACTGTGCGTACTTCTCTACAAGGTTAGACCATGCTGTATCATGCAAACACTGGTTCTCTCCGGGACCTTCATATCCGAGATCGGGTTCATCAAAGCCGAATACACCAATGAACTCTCCGGAACTTTCTGGCCATTCGTAATCATAATCCATGTATTCAGAAAGATAACTGATGACAGCGTCATTATGAGCATCGCTGGTAACTGAAGTATCCGTCTTGAAGCCTCCAGCGATAAGATGCAGGGAATCCTCTCTCACTATTCTTGCGACATTGACGAAATACTGCCCGTTGTGTACACTATCCAAAGCTGTAGTATCCATACGTTGTATCTCACCCCTCGCATTGGCAAAATTCACTCCATGATCCCAGGCTTCCTTCATGAGCAGATCTATTGCATTGTATGAACTGTCACACCCGGAGGATGATTCCCAGCCATAGCTTGCATAGTAATTACGAAGCTCGAAAAAAGCAGTTCTTATATCCCATATCACAGGAGCGTATGTAAGTGTGTCGTACTGATTTGAAGGATTACTTTCAAGATAAATGAAGTTGTTGCCATGCCATTCATAATAATTCGTTGCGCCGGATGAAACAACGAACAGTGTTGTGCAGATGAAGAGGAGTATCATGAATTGCAGTCTGAAGCTTTTCATTTTATACACCTTTCTAATTAACCAATATTCTTTTTATATCAAGAATACAACATTGTTATATGGAGTGTAAACAGTTACATTCAATATATGAACGGAGTGCATACTGATCATGAAGAATTCAGTGTTACTTCTGATAGCCTTTTGCACATTACTTCTTGCCGACACCCTTCTTGTTCCCTCTGAATACCCTTCGATTCACGATGCTATCAGCGCTGCGCAGGACGGTGATACAGTACTGGTATCCCCGGGACAGTATTGTGGCGGTTTCAGCTTCCAGGGGAAGAACATAGTTGTTATGAGCAGTGGCGGTGCCAACAATACCTTCATCGAGTCACCATTCTCCGATTTCCACTGCGTGATGATCACAGGTGGTGAGGACAGTACCGCAGTTCTTGAGGGATTCAGTATAACTAATATGAATTTCGACGGTACTTCGCATGAAGGCAGGGATCCTGTTGCTAATGGCGGTGGTATCTACATAACCAACTCCTCTCCGACAATCAGGAATAATGTGATCATTAACTGTGAAGTATCTGAATTCGGAGGAGGAATATATATCATGAACTCCTCCTCCTGCCTGACCGAAAATACCATTACTGATAGTTATGCTCATGGAACCGGTGGAGGAATCAGGGCTGGTGGCAGCAGTGTCAGTGGGCAACCATTACGAATAATCGACTGCATAATCAGCAACAATGAAGCGCAAATTACTGGTGGAATGAGCATTACTCATTCAAATGCTGAAATCATCAATAACACAATCATTAACAACTTAGGTATTGGTGCCCAAGGTGCTGGTGGCATAAGGATAAACAGTCCGAGCGTCCTACTCTACAGCAATTATATCTCAGGCAACGATGGCGCGCGCGGAGGTGGAGTTGCCATTAGCGGCAATGTGACACTCATTGGAAACATTATTGTTGAAAATCAAGCAGGAATTGGTGGAGGAATTGCTTGTTATGGTAACTATCTTCTTATGGAAAACAACACTGTATGCATGAATACAGCATTGAGTGATCCTTATGGAACTGGTGGGTTAAGAATAGTTCAGTGTGATACGGCTTTTGTAACCAATAATATCATTTGGGGTAATCAGGCCCCGAATGGTACTGTTCCGAATATACTTATTTACGATACTTATATTACTATCAGTTATTCAAATATTGGTGGTGGTCTTGATTCAGTTTGGATTGATTCTACATCAACCTTGATTTGGGGTCCCGGCAACATCGATATCGATCCTCAGTTCGAGACCGGTTACTTCGGTGATTACCATCTTTCATACGTCTCTCCATGCATAGATGCAGGTAATCCCGCCTATGAATACAACGACCCTGAAGATCCTTTCAATCCCGGTTATGCCCTCTGGCCAGCAATGGGTCTTATACGTAACGACATGGGAGCCTTTGGAGGAGGCGGGGTGTATTACTGGCTTACTGTCGAAGAGGAAGAATCCTCTCCGCCTGAAACAGGGCTGGTGTTGAAATCCTTTCCCAATCCATTCAGCTCTTCATGTACGATCTGCTTCCAGCTTGAGCAGCCTTCACATGTGGTTCTTTCAGTGTTTGATCTCTCCGGTCGACTTGTTAAAGCCCTTGTTGATGAGGTTGTTCCCGCAGGAATGTACTCTGAATATTTCGATGGCTCAGGTCTCTGCTCCGGCATGTACGTGCTAAGGTTGATCGCAGGTAATGTTTCAACTTCAAGGAAATGCGTTATTGTCAGGTAGAGCTGTGCTTCTGGCTATTCTTGCTGCTCTGATGGTTATATCTTGTAAAGACAGCCCTTCCGGTCCCTCAGACCCTGAGTATCCAACACCATCCGTGCTAAGCGCTCTATTTACAGGAGGTTGGACTCCTCCTGACACTTTAAAGGGTGTCAGCAAAGATGTTCAGATATCCTGGACGATGTGTCCCGACAGCTCCTTCTACAGATACATGCTTTACAGGTCAAGCGCTCCTGGGATCGAGAATCATCCTGATTCGGCGGAAGTGCTTCAAATCATTCTTGATGCTTCAGATACTGTGTTTTTCGATTCAGACACTGACTGGAATTCCACCTATTACTACGCATTGGAGACCAGCAACGTGGACTACCTAGTTTCCTGGAGCAACGAGGTGTCAATAGATATCCCTTCTCAGAACACATTCGGAGGTCCGGATTCCCTTGTTGCGCTGATAAATGTTGGTGGAGGTCCAGGAGGCATCGCATCAATTCCCTCAGGTGATTATGTCTATGTGGCATGCTATTTTGATAATTCTGTCTACGTTCTGGAGACTTATGATCCTGCCGTATACACAAGTGTGCCCCTCAGTGGTGGTCCTTTTGATGTATGCGCCGGTTCAGATTACGTGTATGTATCATGTTCTTCCAGCAACGAGGTTAGTTCGATAAGAACTTCAGACAACATTGTTGAATCAACTGTATCAATCGGTGATTCACCCTTTGGGCTGTGTATTACTCCGGATGACGAGAGGATTTATGCCTGCTGCTACGGAAGTGATGAGGTTTGGTGTCTTGATGCTTCTTCACTTACCGTTCTTGATGTAATATCTGTGGGAGACGGCCCCCGTGACATCTGCGTCCTTCCTTCAGGGGATTTCATCTATCTGACCAACAGGCTTGATGGAACAGTTTCGGTTGTAAGGATTTCGGATAACAGTGTTGTCTCAACTCTGGATGCAGGTTCGGAGCCTGTGGGCATCTGCTCATCGATATTAGGAGACTACGTCTATGTCTGTGACTATTCTTCCAATGAAGTGCTTCCCATCAGAACCTCGGATGGTTCAGTAGAATCCGGTATTGATGTTGGTGCTGGTCCCACAGGCATAGCCGTTGTTCCCAACGGCAGCCTTGCTTACGTGTCATGTTACCTTGATGACAGAGTCTACATTGTTGATCTTAGCACTTCCATAGCAGTAAGCTATCTTCCTTATGAAGTAAGGCCGAATGGTGTGTGTTCACTGCCTTCAGGTGAGTATTTATATGTGGCTAACAGCAGTTCCAGCACAGTAAGTGTATTTGGGTACAGCAGTCTGGAATTCTAGTTATAGCAAAAGATTCAAGAGTTCCAAATGGTTCAATCTATACATCAATATGAAGGAAATGTTATAGAATGTGGAACCCCAGAATAGCGAAGGCCTTCAACGCTTTAGAGGCGTTAAAGGCTTCTCCATCAAAACTGGCTGGCCACCTGTCTGAGAATTGGAACACTTATGTAAACTGGGCTTCAGGATTCTCATCCCATTGATGTATTGATACCAAACTGGATAAACCAGAAGATACTGATTCTCATGCTATTTGAAGATTGCCATAAGAAGTTGACTCGCATATAAGTTCGAGTTATCTATATATATGAATACCGTCAGCAGGCAGTAATACCTATTAAATATTGCTGTTAAGCGGTTTTGCAGGTGGTTAAGATGTTAAGATACTGTATGATTCTGCTTTCAATCGTTTTATTTCCATTAGAAGTAATCGCTAATTCAGCAACTCAGACCGACTGGTCTGGAGGACCTGGTGAATGGGGTCCTGTGTCATTATTTGGTACTCGATTCTACATTGAAACGAGTATTTTCTTTGATGGTTCTATCACACTCGGAATTTCCGAGCACATTGTAGATGGTTATTTTGATGGAGCATGTGCCATATATGCTGAGGATGTGAACGGTGACGGGGATATGGATGTTCTTGGTGCTGCTACTTGGGATGATGAGATCTCCTGGTGGGAGAACGATGATGGAACAGGAACTACTTGGACCGAGCACATTATAGATGGTTATTTTGATGGAGCACAATCCGTCTTCGCTGAGGATGTGGACGGTGACGGGGATATGGATGTTCTTGGTGCTGCTTCATTGGCCGATGATGTCACCTGGTGGGAGAACGATGATGGAACAGGAACCACTTGGACCGAGCACCTTGTGGATGGTGATTTTGAAGGAGCCTGCTCCGTCTTCGCCGAGGATGTGGACGGTGACGGGGACATGGATATCCTTGCCTCTGCTTTTCATGACGACGAGATCACTTGGTGGGAGAACAATGATGGATCAGGAATCATCTGGACCGAGCACCTTGTAGATGGTGATTTTGACGAAGCCATTTCCGTGTACGCTAAGGATATGGACGGTGACGGAGATATGGATGTTCTTGGTGCTGCATTAGATGGCAACGAGATCACCTGGTGGGAGAACGATGATGGAACAGGAACTACTTGGACCAAGCACCTTGTGGATGGTGATTTTGAAGGAGCCTTCTCCGTATACGCAGAGGATGTGGACGGTGACGGAGATATGGATGTTCTTGGTGCTGCTCTACATAACAGAGATATCACATGGTGGGATCTAATTGGATATGCAAACATGGGCACGCTGGAATCAAGTGTTCTAGACATTGGAGGAGACCCAACTTGGGATTTAATTAGCTGGGTCTCGGCTGAACCTTCCGGAACGTCTGTGGCTTTCCAAGTCCGAGCTTCCGACAATTCCAGCAACATGGGAACCTGGTCTGACACTCTCTATTCTGCATGCAGTCTAATTGGTATCCTCGAGAATAATGATAGTTTTCTACAGTATAAGGCTATCCTAACAACCGTGGACAGTACGATCACACCAACTTTGGATGAAGTAACTTTCTCATGGGATATTCTTGGTATCGAAAGTGGCGAAGAACCTGAGCAATTCAGGCTTCTTCCAATGTGCCCGAATCCAGCCAACAGCACTTCAATGTTGCGGTTCACTGTACCTGAACCAATGTCTGTCTCATTATCGATATTCGATCTTACAGGCAGACTTATCTACGAACAAATACCAGAAAATTATTCCACAGGCAACCACAGCATCACACTGACTGACCTTACTCCGGGAATCTACTTTTGCAGGATTGTCTTTGGTGATCAGGAGGACATGCAGCGCTTCGTTGTGGTTGAGTAATTTAGAAGAATAATTGCTTGATCAGTCTGAATCGATCCTTAATGATATTAGTGTGCCGATTGGGTTCCAAATTATCCATTCTAACTATCAAAATGTAGTTGATTTCGATAAGATGTGAAACACACTTAATTATGCTGATAGAGGGTTCTTACGGAAGCGTCTACGAAATCGGAAACAAGTGGCTGGCCACCTGTCTGAGAGTTGGAACACTTTCTGCGCTTGGTTATACGAAATAGTGCAATAAATAAGCTATATTTGTAGGTGATTGGTCTCAAAGGATGTTTTAGCGAGCATTTCCCACTTTGAGTGAGCCTACTGAAAATGTTAGAATGGCTACAAAAAGACGCTTCACCTTTTCATATTATGCCATGTAGTATTTGGAAATTGTTTACAGCTTAAGCAGCACAACTCCTGAGAAAGGATACCCCCTCCAAGTGTTTTTCACTCCTTCTAATTCAATGAGTGTATCAATGATATTCCCAATTTATAATAACTACGACCAATTGAATAGTTATAGGTTCGCTGAAGAAGGGGGATAGTAATGAAACGATGGGCATTGTTCCTAGTGCCTGCAACGATGTTGCTGGTTGCTCCTGGAGTGTCTGAGAGTTCCGGTTTTACGATTGTGGCATGGGGCTGGAACGACCAGGGTCAGTGCGATGTGCCTTCACCTAACACGGATTTTGTGGCGGTTTCAGGTGGATACGGCCACAGCCTCTGTATCAGAACAGGATCCCGTTGAGGATTCCTATTTGCGAAATTAATTTCGATTAATACTATTCTTATTGAAAGAGGTCTACCTCTGCATATTAGATTCAATCATATTCCTTTATATTATATTCAACCATGTTGTGAGTACAAGGAGGTATGCATTCAACATGAATATTTCGCTTGAGAACAGAGATCTTGATCTCTATGGAGGAACAGATCCACGGGAACATCCCCGGTATAGCTTTACAGAAGCTGCAAAGGCTATACACATTCCTGTCAGTACTTTGAGATCATGGGTGAGAGGTCAATCCTACAGAACGGGAAGTAGCGAGGGTTACTTTGAGCCTATTATATCAAGTCCTTCGGAAAGTGATAAGCGGCTATCCTTCACAAACTTAATTGAAGCTCATGCACTTCGCGCATTACGTGAGGTTCATGGGATTTCACTCCAGTATATCCGTCAAGCACTTGATATTGCTCAAATTGAGTATGGTATTGAGAGATTACTTGTCAGCCCTCTTCTGAGGGCGAAAGCAGGGCAATTATTTCTTGATAGTTATACGCATTTGCTTGAGTTATCAGAGGCCAAGCAGTATGCAATGAGGAGCATACTGTCTGAATACCTTCAAAGAGTCGATTTCGATGAACAGAAGCTTCCAGCAAGTTTTTTTCCTTTTGCGCGTTTTCCATCAAACTTCTCCAAGAGGATTATTGTTCTTTCTCCCTTCATTTCTTTTGGGCGACCTGTTATCAGGAGAATAGGCGTTACTACTCAGACAATCAATCAGAGATTGGAAGCTGGAGAGAAGATGGATGTAGTCCTCAAGGATTATAATCTTAATAAAGATGAACTGGAGGAGGCAATCCTGTATGAGGCGGCCTCCTAAGCCGACTTTTTTTACTGATCGTGATCTTGGTAATATTATCCCCGATATGCTTGAAGATGCTGGATACTCGGTAGAAAGACACGACTCTCATTTTGGACCAACCACTCCCGATCTGAATTGGCTCCGCCAGGTAGGTATAAATGGTTGGGTTGCATTAACTCGGGACAAAAGGATTCGGTATTCCTCCGATTCGCTGCAAATGACTTTGCGTGCAGGCATCCCGCTATTCGTTCTAGTTGGAAATACCACTCATGATATACTGGCTCTGAATCTGGTTCAGACTATGCCGAGAGTAATTGATTTTCTTGGAAAGCATCAAACACCATTTGTGGCAAAGATTTACCGGCCCACACCTGTAGATGCAGTTTTCAAAGGAGATTCAGGTCGAGTTGAAATGTGGGTACCTTGGACAGATGAGACAGATTGAGTGTTCCATTGAATCCGTAAATTATTCAATACGCCTTCAGGAGGGGAGCAACAAGCGAGATCTTTGGTGAGGCTCGCTCAGTATAAACTCACCATTATGATCTTCGATCAAAGGTCCGAATCGTGAACTTCTACACAAAAGCAAAAGCCCCCTTGATGGGGGCATTCACTTTTGTCGTTTTAATGGTGGGTGGCACTAAGTGGCTGGCGGGCAGGGATTCGAACCCCGATAAACGGAACCAGAATCCGTTGTCCTGCCATTGGACGACCCGCCAGCAGAGCGCAAATTATAGGAACCGAAGCCCTTCTGTGTCAAGAAGGAGCGTTGATTATCTTATGATAACGATGTCTTCAGAAAAGCAGGAATCCTCAATACTGACGTTTATAATGTAAATACCTTCAGGAAAAGCAGAAAGGTCTGCACTGACAGAACCTTCCGATTGTTCGGGGAATGGTACGTCCAGTTTTCTGCCGGCTAAGTCGTAAATTGAAATGCTTTCCAGTATTCCTGTATATGATACTGAGATATATCCGGTTGAAGGGTTTGGTCCTATTCTGATAGGCAGATCTGTTAAGACATCACCCTCAATTCCATAAGGATCGTGATTTGGGAAAAGATCATCCCACTCTATCCATTCCGGAATCTGTTCGTATGGAGGAGAGGAAATCGTTGCGAAAGCAAGTCCGATCTTCAGCTGTTCAGGCATGAAGATCATGGATTGAATTGTCCCTCCGAGACCGGGTATTGCCGGGTATCCAACCGCTCCCATGAAGTTCCATAATCTGTCTAGTGTTACATCAGGATTTGTTGTGAGTGAATCAAGGAGTTTAGCGTATCGGGAGCATGTAATTGGATGGTAAAGTACTCTATGATGGTTTGTGAGTATCATCCTGCACGGAGCTATATCCGGTTCATCTGTTGAGTATCTGAAAGCATAACCGATATGGTTGTTCACTTCAACAACAACCGATGACGAATCCTCACCGGCAAGAGATCTGTCAGCGACTATATGGATATCGTATGAATTACATCTGTTCCATTCCGTAAGAGCATTCTGCATGTCTTCAACATCACATGCGCCGCTGCCATTGAAATCCAGATCTGAAAGCCCTATAGCCTGTGCCATGCAGATTGGAACGAAAAGGGTGGTAAACTGACTGGTTCCGGTATTGTTACCCATGTTCAGGCATGCGCTTATACCGGATTCGTTCATCCCGGACAGGCAACCCGCGAAGCCGGGAAAGCCTATCGCTATCCAATCCTGGCCTGAGTCCGGTTCAAATGTGATCAGAATATTGTTATTCAGAATCGAGCCGCCCGTGTCTATGTAGTAATCAAGGTTACGTGAGACGGCAGGTGATTCAGCAAGTTCAGGATCTTCTGCTGTCGCTTCTCCCCATGAACTGACACTTGAGCACATGAATGCCTTGACTCCCGCTAAAGCGGAAAGATCAGGTATGGCGGATACCACACAGATATCAATGTAGTCGATATATCTACCCAGAGAATCAGAATAGATGCTTATAGTATCTGAAGCGCCTGTAACCATGTTTTGAGTGTATTCCTGGAACTCGGAAGGAATATCAAAATAAGCCAGGAAGTAATTTCTAATAATCTCGAAATTGAAGGATCCTCCTACCATTTCCAGGAAGTAATTCTCGAAAATTTCTTTGATATCTGGTCCGAGCAGATAACCGTGAGCATATCCCATATCTGCCCAGCTGCCCCAGAGATTCAACACTTTGATTTCCCCGATGTATTCAATTGAACCATTCAGATCATCTGATGAGGAGATGCATACAATTAGCAGGAGTATTACAGGAACAAGTATTTTATTCATGGATTACTGCCGCTCCCTTCAATTGATCGATTGTATAACCTTAGCAGCAGGAGAGACGGAATCCGGCAGGAAGTAATACCCTTGAGGAATCCGTCTCTATACTGAATGTCTTAGAATTCCGTTTTTATACTTCCCCATGTTGCAGGAGTGAGTGCCAATGGTGGTCCCGGATCGATCTGATATACCATGGGTGAGTCGGGGGTGTAATCGGTAGTCCAGAGGTACTGACCGTCCCAGGCGAGGTCCTGTACAACACCACACGGTGCGGGGAACATCTTCCATGGGTATGGATCCCCGGGGATGTTGGCGAAGATCATATCAGAGGACTGATCTGTCACCCAGAGATAGAACCCGTCCCAGGCAAGACCCGTAAGGCCTTCGTAACCGACGCCACCGTTCTGAGGGTAGTAAGAACTGATTTCCACTCCGGTTTCCGGATCGAGTTCGTAAACAAAATTGCCACTCCAGTTCGTACTCCAGACGGAAGATCCGTCCCAGGCAAGTCCTTCATTACAACTAGCATCCGGGCCCAGGATTGAATCGGTAGCGGTTCCGGATGGAAGATCACGGAAATATATCCACGGATGGCAGCAGGAGATCAGCTGACTGCCGTCGTATGAAAGCCCCGTGAGATAATCGTTACCGTGTCTGGGAATTGAAGAAAGAACGTTTCCGTTTGAAGGGTCGATCTCATAAATCATAAAATCGTCGTCACTTGTGATCCACAGACTTCCGTCTATCCAGGTGAGCCCGTCAGGGTTTCCACCCGGCGCCGGGATCGTACTGATGACATCACCCATATCAGCAAAGCTGATTGCTGTAAGAACCAGGATGAATAAAAGCGCTGGTCTCATTTTTCAACCTCCGATTAAGAATTACTTCAAATTACTGACAGGGTAGTGTACCTATCCATGAAGAATGAGTCAACACCGGTGATTTTCGCTTCTTCTCCGCTGATAGCGGAAGGATGTAATCACAAACCGCTGTATTTTATCATATAGTCAGAGTGATATCGCATTCTGGTAACAGGTTTTCAAAAAGATAGCTACCTTCAATAACTTTAATATACTTGGGTGTATTTTTAGATGAAGGAGAAAGCATGAAGAAACTTATTGGCGCATGGCTGGTTGCCGGACTTGCGCTCTGGCTGACAGCATTGATTCTCGGTCCTAACATGGAGTTTGCCGGTTTCTGGTCCATTGTCTGGGCTGCCGCGATAATTGGTCTGCTGAATTTCATTCTTGCACCGCTGCTTAATCTAATGACATGCCCTGTTTATCTGCTGACCCTTGGTTTGTCACGATTCCTTGTCAGTGGTCTTGTGCTGATAATCGCAAAAAACTGGGTAGGCGGATTTTATGTGGCAAGTTACTGGTGGGCAGTCCTTGCAGCTGTAATCATCTCCATATTAACCGGAGCTATTGACAAATTACTGGGTAGAAAGGGCTCCTGACCGGGATCAGGAGGAGTTTTTTCTGATAATGCCCGCGGGTGTGCTCTCCATTCCCTGACCGAGCGGGTTGTCTCTTAGAATTTCTATAAGAAGCTCTCTATTCAGATCAGGCGGGTAGACACCGAGGATATTTCCACCGAGATCGTTGATATCGACCACGGCAGCTTTACAGCTGAAATGCTTTGCTATGTTCTCCGAGACCCCGTTCGGATTCTCCGGGGCAAGACTGACTGCTCTGTTAAATGGCGGAATTGTTCCATTGGTGGGTCCGTCAATTGATCTGGCTTTTGAACCTGCAATCCGGTAGAAGTCACCCTTTCTGCCGAAGAGCTTACCCAGAGCGCCGATGAATGCCGAAAGCAGTATTCGAAGAGTACCGCATTCTCTTAAAGCGCACTCCATGGTCTCCGGCATTCCAAGGCCGATTCCATGCGGTGTTTTTGTTACGAATCTGCTCAGGAATATTGCAAGGCGCCTTGGATGAAGTGAGCCATCATCCAGAAGATAGTACCTTCCCTGACTCGCACCGACTGCTTTTTCACTTATGAATAGTATATCATCCGGAAAAGGGGCTATCTCCGATTCTTTCAGGCCGTCTCCAATAGCGTCCAGAAGATCATCACCCTTAAGTATCAACCGTGTTTTCACAGGGATACGCTGCCAGGAACAACCATCTGCATCAATTACTATCTGTTTCATATTTTACCTGACCCTTCAAGGCGAGTATGCTTCAGCATAAAGCTGCAGACAAGAGGAGGAAAAAGATGAATCTTGCGGGGGCTCTGAGCAAAGATGTAGAGGAATATCTGAATACGAAGACCACGGTGATGGTTCCGGTTGGATCACTGGAGCAGCACGGTTCTGCCGCGCCGCTGGCCTGTGACACGATTATTCCGGTAAGGCTCTGTGCGGCGGCAGGGCATGAGACTGGAACAGCCTTCACTCCTGCTGTTACATTCGGTATGTCGGATTGTCATATGGCGTTTCCGGGAACTGTAACTCTCCGATCGAGCACACTCGCCGCGATAACAAGGGACATCTCTGTATCTCTCTATACCCACGGTTTCCGGAAGATACTCTTTGTGAATGGACATGGCGGGAATAGAAATGCTGTCATAGACGGCTTAAGAGAAGCTTCGGACAGTTGCCCCGATGCTGATATGAGGTACCTTCCCTACTGGGAACTTCCAGGAGCTGCGGAGAAGCAGAAAATGTTATTCTGCCCCGACACGGGATACCATGTGACTGTTACAGAGGTCTCGATGGTCTGGCATCTTATGGGAAAGGAAATGCCTGAGTTCAGCAAAATGAAGTATCCTCCTGAGCCCCCTTCCGGTTCGGTCATATCATCTGATAGATGGAAAGAGCTCTATCCTGACGGGGGCGTTGGCTCTGATTTGAGTTTCGTTTCGGAGGAAAAAGGGAAAATATTCTTTGATTTCCTTGTGAACAGACTCTGTCATTATCTGAACTCTCTGGAGAAACATGCCTAGTCCGCATATTTCACCAGGTTGCGTAACGAAACGGTGTAGAAGCGTTCGCAGACAAGGCATACGAATGAAGTCGACGCAGATGTATATATATACTTCAAGGAAAACCGATTGAGCATAACGCAGTATGCGAGTGTCTTATGCACCGTTGCAGTAGTAACTCTGGTGAAATATGCGGACTGATTCAGCTGTTGTTTTTCGCGATGTGCTTGTGAAATATGGAACAGTTACCGCTCTTGACGGTCTCGACCTTTCGATTCCGGAAAAGGGAGTATTCGGACTTCTTGGAAGAAACGGTGCAGGGAAGACTACTGCGATAAGGGCGATCACCGGGCTCGTATGGCTGTCAGCAGGAGTTCTGAACGTATTTGGAGAAAATCCGTGGAAGAAAGGTTTTCAAAGAAACAGAATTTCTGTTCTGTTCGCGGAAGATGGCCTTGCCCCCTTTCTTACCGTTCATGAGAACCTGAGCATCTGGGCCGGATTTCATGGCTTTGGAAAAGAGGAGGCCGGAACTCTCACCCGTGAAATCCTTCGGAAACTGGGAATTGAAGATCTGAAACAAACCAGGGTGAGTGACCTCTCAACCGGCAACAGAAGAATTGTCGCAGTTGCGCGAACTTTCATGCTGCCCTCTGATATGGTCATTCTTGATGAGCCCACATCCTCTCTTGATCCTGTCAGAGCTTCCGAAGTAAGGGAAGCTATTAAAACTCTTTCGAAGAGCAGGCTCGTTCTTCTTTCTACTCACAATCTCTCAGAAGCAGAGGAGTTAAGCGATACTGTCGCTATAATTGATTCAGGAAAACTGATTCTGTCAGGTAAGCCCGGGGAACTGGACAGCACTTCCATCGGCAAGTATACAGTTAGAACTGAAGAAGGCTCTCTATTATTCAGAGGGGAATCATATTCACCGGGAGAGCGCGGTTTCGTGACTATCAGGTGTGCTGATCCGCCGGCTGATATTCTGGCCGAGCTAATTGAATCAGGCAACCGGATAATCGAGTTCAAACCGTTCAGAAAAGACCTGTCCAGCATATTCATGGAACTCACCGGGAAGAATTCACGATGAAGGCTGTCATTCTGAGGGAATGGCTCAGATTCTACAGAGCCATGGGAAGAATGGGGCTTTTCCGGTTCATAGCCATATATGGAATCATATTCGGGTTCATTCTGCCCGGATCATTTGACAATCCAACCGCTGCGTTCGCGGTTTTTGCCTTAATACCTCTTTATGTAGCCGGGCCGCTTGCGGTTGACGCTATTGCGGGAGAGAGGGAGAGAAACACTCTGGAAACACTGCTTACAGCACCGCTTTCACCCATGGAATTCCTTGGCGGCAAGACTCTGTTTTCCATAATGATCGCTGCCGGTACTTCATGGATGGTTATGCTGCTGTTTACCGTCTGGTCAATAGTACGTACAAAGCCAGTACCCTCTCTTCCTGTTTTCTGCGCAGTTCTTGCCGGCGGTCTTGTGTCTTCAGTGATTGGAACGCTTGCGGGACTTCATGTTTCCATGAAGGCAAAAACGGTAAGGAGCGGACAGCAATGGTTTGCTGTGGTTCTCATGCTGATAGCATTCGGTATTCCGCTGAGCATTCAATTCCTTATTCCCTACATCCCGCAATCATTGATGAGAAGAATCGCTCTGATGTTCGAGGGAGGGTGGTTTTCATACGGAATCATTCTGATAGTTGCTTTTGCTGTTCTGGTCTGTGCCGTACTGTGGCTGTCTCTTCAAAGACGGATTAAGGGACTCTGGAGACTCAATCCGGAAAGGTGAGGCTTTGCAGGAATACCTGGACTGGATGAAAGAAGCAACTTCAGTCTGAGGTTTCCGTCTTGCATGACAGGCAAATGCACACTATAATAATACACATGACATACAAAATAGAACATATGACCTATATTATAGAACATTATGCTTGAGCCGCTACTTGGATCAAGTACCCGTGAGCAGGTTCTGATCTTCATTCATGCACGGGGTTCCGGTTATGCCCGTGAGATTGCCGGATTCTTCAAGACAGGTCTTGATCCCGTTCAGAAACAGTTGAAGAGACTTGAAGCAGGGGGAATACTCCTGAGCTGCTTCAAGGGAAGAACTCTTCTTTACCGGTTCAATCCGCAGTACCGGTTCATCGGTGAACTTGAATCATTTCTGAAAAAAGCTCTCAGGTTCTATCCTGAAGACATTCACAATAGCCTGATAACCGGGAATGAACGGACGGGTAAAAGCGAAAGCCGAAGGAAAACAAGGTATATTGTAAAGGAATACAGATCGAGAGAATGAGTCACATAGAATCCGGTCAAAGGAGAGAAATATGAAATGGGCCATGATCGAGATGAGTATCAAGTGTCCGCATTGCGATTCCCCCGTTCATGTAGACGGTCCATACAGGAAAATCCTCTGTGGAAGCTGCCAGTCGGAGATCGATTTCCCGGGAGATGTCTGGAAGGATCTCCTGGAGGATGTGCAGGAAGAGGTTGTGAACGAGTTTGAAGAAGGGGAGGGATCCAACAGCACGATCTTCGGTCATTTCAACATGAGCATGACATACGCGAAATTGAAGGCGTACTGCAGGAACTGCAAAAGAGATTTTGATATGGAAACTGAATATACCGGACAGGATATGCTTGTCTGTCCGGACTGCGGAGCAAAGACCCCTGTATTTCCCGCTCCGGAATGGTTCAAGGGAGCTATGAGCAGAGCAAAATTGATTGTGGGAGCGTTGCCTGATATTGAAAATGTTGATGAACCCGGAGGGCTGTCAGGTCCGGTCGCATTCAGCTGTCCTCAATGCGGCGGATCTCTGATGATCGATGGAAAAGACAGAATTGTTATATGTGAATACTGCGAAACCAATGTTTATCTGCCTGATGATCTCTGGCTAAGGCTCCATCCGGCTAAGAAGAAGAACCGCTGGTTCGTCGGGATGGAATAGAATAAGGTTATCGGTCCGAGAGAATTCCGGACATGATGGAGGAGTATTATGAAGCAGCCGATTGCATTGCTCAGGTGGCATATTTGCCGAAAAGACGTTTTCAGGGAAAGATATCCTGAGGAACCGGAAGAAATCCAGGTAACTGTCACAAGAGGTTCTGATTCCTGCCTGAAACTCTGGAGATCCTGCATAAGTAATCCTTTAATCATTACGAGAGATGTGTTCAACTGGTGGGATGAATCCACTGGTGAAATTCAGTCATGGGTCAGTGCCGATCTGTTCCTAGAAGCGCTTGCGAAAAGAAACCTGCTTTTTCATCAGGACGATTACATATCGATGAAAATACCGAGGGTTCTCACGGAAGACATGGTCTTTCTTCAGTTCATGTTTCATCAGAAACAGTTCGAGAGGGTCTGGGGTAAAGCTTTCACTGGGAGAGAGGGACTGGAGAAAATAATAATGGTTCCATCCTCCCGGTGGCTGGATTTCACACAACAGGCAAGGAATGCCTCCTCTGCAATGTACGGGATACTGCTGAGAGCAGGCGCGGCGGGGGGTGGAAAATGATCAGGAATAAAGATCTCAGATTTCACTTTCTCAACGTCGGTCACGGCGATGCAACAATAGTAGAGTTCCCTGATTACGGTTCTCCCGCAATAGCAAGATTCGGTATTATTGATTTTGGCCCACGCAAAGGCCCTGAACTTGTGCTGGATTATTTGAGGGAATTGATCAGGATAAGAACAGATCAGGATTCAGACATGTACCGCATCGAATTCGCCTGCGTTACACATCCACATGAAGATCACTACGGCGCATTGAAAAAATTTCTTGACAGATACACGGATTCTTCGGATTCATCTAAAAACATGCTTGATTCCTTCTGGGATTGCGGGTTCAGAACAACATCCTCAAGGTACAATAATACCCTGAGGAAACTCATCCTGAACCATAATGTCTCCTTCATGCGGTTGGCAGCCGGGTCCGAGTTTGATTTCGGGAACGTACATGTGACCGTACTAGCTCCTTCGATTGATCTTAGAAACCGCTTTGACACATTCGGTGTTGACAAGAACAATGCTTCGGTGGTGTTGAAATTCAAGCTGCGGAATTCATATGTGATTCTAGCCGGTGATGCTGAATATGAATCCTGGGGGAAAATCACAGAAGAGTTCCCCCGTACTCACAGAATCCAGTTCGTACCTGATGCTCTGGGACTGGTTGAACGTAACGACACTTCTGATCAGCTGAAGTGTGACCTTCTGCGATCTTCTCATCACGGCAGTATGCACGGTACTGACCTGCGTTACATCGAGCGTATCAATCCAAACAGGATCATAGTCTCTGCCGGGAGTCAGCAGTGGTACGAGGAGAACGAGCCGCGATGGAAAGGCCTTTTTCCTCATCCTGTTACAGGGACAATAGTTGATTGCCTGCATAAGGATGTTGAACAGATGGTGACCGGCGAAGAAGGACACATTATTGTCTCCTATTCCGGCGGCTGGACTCCATCCAGTGTTGAGAAAATACGGGAAAAACCTGGAGATCAGGCTTTTTTTACACGCCTTGAAAGTATCATCAGAACGGGATAGGGGGATAGGGGTCAAATCTTTACTCTTGACATTTAATTGGTACCAAATGAAAGATATCAAATATGACATTAAAAACTTTAGTAAGATATGATAATGATGAAAGCAAAAAGTCAAGAGTAAAGATTTGACCCCTACATCCCAGGAGATGAGGTTATGACTATGGCCGGACGAACTGTACTCGTTTTTACTACACTACTGTTAACTGCGGGGACATCCTCTGCTCAATGGAATTTCGAGATAGTAGATAACTCCGTGAATGTTGGATATTATTCCTCTATTGCTGTTGACTCGGATAATCATCCGCATATTGCCTATCTGGATGCCTACAACCAGACATTGAAATACGCATGCTGGACGGGTAACGAATGGCTCATCGAGACTGTGGACTCAGGTATCAGCCCCGACGAGCTGGACGGTAGCATCTCTATCGCACTGGATTCAACCGGAAAACCCCATATAGCCTATTCTACAATGCATGGTAATCCGGGTGATACAATAAGATATGCCTATTGGGACGGCACTGTGTGGCATTTGGCTGATGTAGTTGATTCAGGTTATGGGCTCATATGGCCATCACTTGCGCTTGATTCTCAGGATCGTCCTCATATTTCATGGTGTAATGAAACAGGAGGGTTTCTGAAATACGCCAGATGGGATGGTTCAAACTGGCAGATAACTACGGTGGAAGAAGGCTCCTGCACGGGATATTGCAATTCGCTTGACCTCGACACTTCCGATTATCCCCACATATCGTACATCAGTGCAGCTGAATATCTCAAGTACGCCCGCTGGAACGGTACTGACTGGGAAAAGGTTACGCTGGATACAGTTGGGTATTACGGTTTCGAGGGTATTAACACCTCTATTGCCCTTGATGTGTCGGATCATCCGCATATTGCCTACACATACTGGATAACCGATGACTTGAAATACGCTTACTACAATGGCTCGGACTGGCAGATAACAACCGTTGACAACAACTCGATTACCGGGAAAGAACCCTCTATAGCAGTTGATTCAGAGGAGTGTCCCCACATCTCATACCGAAGTACAGTGCTCAAGTATGCCAGCTGGACCGGTTCCACCTGGGATATACTTGTTCTCGATGAAAGCAGTAACGCAGGAATACAGAGTTCCATCGCAATCGGAAGCGATGATAATCCCCACATTTCCTATGCCCAGGGAAGCAGCGCCGTTCTCAAACATGCCTGGTATGATTCGGGACAGGGAACAGAAACTCCCTCCCGGCCCGCGCAGGGCCACCTTACCATGATATGTTCCTCGCCGGTCCAGGATTTTGTGACTGTCACCTATACCATCCAGGGCACCGGTTCGGTTGACCTGGCGATATATGATATCCTCGGACGCTGCGCAGCAAAGCTGTGTAGCGGTGAACAGTCCGCCGGTCTTCATGAGATGGTCTGGGATTGTGCCGGGATGCCCAACGGGGTTTACATGTGTCTTCTCGCAGCAGATGGAGAGATGCTTGCCCGTAGGTTCGTGATTAACAGATAAACAGATATGTAGAAGAACGGGTTAACCCGGATTCATCATAAGCACTCGTAGCGAAGCGTTGCAGATGGCTATGGATACAAGGCTTGCGGTCGGGGATCGAAAAACTATATTGGGAGCTGATTCTGATATGACGAAAATCCAGTTTCCTGTTGACCATGGAAATACCCGGACCGGACTCATATCCCGGGAGTAGTACGGAAACTGGATCCTATGGGGCAGATGAAATTCTGTATTGAGTTTATGAATATTCAATTCTCGAAGCAGTCAGAGCAGTTGCTTGAAGAACATCAGGTAACTCGTGAGAAATATATTGCGTGGGTTGTGATCCGTTTCAGGGAACGAGCGTTCCTCGCCGGCGCCACAGTATCATTTGTGTTTTTCATACTCATGCTGATAATCGCATTCAGCAGCACTTCCTCCGCGGATGACCATTCCGGGGTTTTCTGGTTCATCATCATAATCGATATCTTTCTGACCTTGATCTTTTTCTCAGTCGCAGTATCAATGAAACATGGAACAGCTCCTGTTCATGTATCTGACGGAAAAGATATTGGGAAGGGGTTTCGGACACTTGATCTTCAAAGATCTACAAGCACGGACTTCATGAAGAACATTTCAGAAAAAGAGTGGCTCTCCATTGCTGCATTTGACTCGGCTCTATTCTACAGAGAAGAGGTAAAGCGGACCGAAGAAGCAGATTACTCTAAACTGCTCATCAAGAAGCTGCATAATCTCAGACAGAAAGCGAAGAAAGCAGGATTTCTTTCACTGCTTGGTATAGCTCTCCTTACTGCTGCTGTCATTCTGCTTCCCGCATTGTCTTTGTCACCGGGGTCACCAACCCGTTTGCCGCTTCTCGTCATATATCTTTTTCTTTACTGCATTGCAGCAGCAGGGCTGAACGGCTGGGTTTTCATCTATGCGCTTATAGGTTTATACACCCGTGAAATAGGAGTACCGGGAGAATATGAAAGCAACGATCTCATATATCGCAGAATGGGAGCAGTTATCTGGTCATACGCAATAATGATCATGACCGCCATTCTTTTCATTGCATTCATGATAATACCTGCAGCATTTCTACTGTGAGAATAGGGAGAATAGGGGTCAAATCTTTCCTCTTGACATTACAGCTTTTCCTGCTTCCTCTTCCAATGATGCAATGAAATCGCTGATTTATCTATTAACAGTAGATGCAGAGTTTTATACTACCTATACAGTAAATGTTACAGCATGCATAACTTCGGGCAAGTGCTTTTTAGCTGAGGTGTGGTAATTATATGAAAGGGCGCACCGTTAGATGCGCCCCTGTTATGGTAGCGGGAATCGAGCTTCGTTTGAACCGCATTTTAATGTTGGTCAAGGGTTTTAAGGATATTTGATCTAGAGCAGTCAGAAATTCTGTCTCCAGTATCAATCAGTTTAACTGAATTCAGGGTGATTTGCCTTCATCCATTCCCGGAACTTTTTCAGTAATGACTCTGCTGTTTTGAGCGCGCAATCTGCTTTGCTTTCTGATACCACGCTTGCGAAATCGTAAATCGACTGATGTCTAGCCTGTCGATAATTCTGAACCTCACTCACTTCTTTTGATGAAAGACCAACGGTGTATTCAAGTAAAGACTCTGGACAATGGAAGTTGTTGTGTATATAATAGGGACAACAACTACCAGCGTTAAGGAGAGTTGCAGTGGAACTGAATAACTCAAACCTTGAAGCAGCGCTAAATATGCTCGGAGAGCGACTGCGTCTTAAGGATACCCCCTCCGTGAGACTTGTCGCATGTGGAGGATCTGCACTGATAGCCATGGGGCTTGTTTCCAGGACCACAGATGATGTTGATGTTGTAGCACTCGTAGACGCCCATCAGCAATTGATCAGTCCTGTACCCTTTCCGGAATACCTGGAGGAGTCTATCAGAGAAGTCGCCATTTTGATGAACCTTTCAGGGGACTGGATGAATTACGGACCAAGTCGTGATTCAGGTGGACTGTTCCAGAATGGATTACCAGAAGGACTGCTTGCCAGAGCGCACAGGAAGGACTACGGATCTCACTTGATTACTTACTTTATTGACCGCATAGATCAAATACACTTCAAGGTTTTTGCCTCCGCAGACAGGCTTGGAGTTCATATAGATGATCTTGTCTCACTGAATCCTTCCAATCAGGAAATGGAGAACGCTGCCAGATGGTGCATGACACATGATCCATCCGAAGGGTTCAGGATGATTCTTATCTCAATGTATGAGCAGCTTGGATACAGCGATGTCGCCGAAAGACTGTAAACTCAGACTGCTGAATCGAATGCTTGACCTCGTCTGGTCGCAGTGGATCACTCTGGGTATATCCGGTAATGCCCGTCTGGTCGAGAAGTGGGTGCTTGACCCTGAAGCCCTGGTCCTCTTCACATGCACAGTCGGCAGGTATGAAGCCCGCGTATTTGATTCAATGCTGGAGTGGCTGAGCATCAACCAGCGATTCCTCAACATCCAGCGCTTGAAGACGATCAAGCAGCGTGAGAATTTCGCAGGAAAGCAGCTTCTTGCAGCCATTGCCCACCTTCTGATGAAGCCGGTCTCCAGGTCTAAGTGGGAGAGACTCAGCAAGGAGATATTCAACCATCCATCGAAGTTGGAACCGCTCTTCAGACTTAAGGACGGCACTCCCCACCCCTGGCTTGGCGATTCGGATGATACATTCAGCAATGCGGGTTACAGAAGACAGGAATTCAGACAACGCAATACAGTTATGCCGTTTAAACCAGATCTCTCCGCGAATTTGATACTGAAACTCCGAGCTCTCTTCGGTTTAAATTCCAGATGCGAGGTTATCTCCTATCTATTAACGCACAAGGAAGCAAATCCTACAGAGATTGCTGCCGCAACCGGGTACTCATCGAAAACGATCTACAACGCCATCTCCGAGATGTATATGTCCGGGAAGCTGAATAAGCGTATTAGTGGAAGGGAATCTCTGTACAGCCTCAGGGACAACTCATGGCAGACATTCCTTTGCCCGGAAGGCAGAACAGCGAGCTGGATGAATTGGCCCAGGGCATTCAGGGCTCTTGAGATCATCTGGATGGCACTGAATAATCCCATCCTGGAGAATGAGCCAATTCAGACAATCGAAAACGAGCTGATACTGGCAATCCATAAGGTCTTACCACAGCTGCTTCAAACGGCTCCATCTACAGTTATGCAACTTCAGAGGACTATAGATCTGCCCGGACCGAGATTCGAGGAGCTCTGCAGCATACTGTGTGATCTGGTGGGATTCTATGAAACAGGTTGAATGAACCCATTTGTCTTGAACTTTCACAGCTCCAAGCCAGTCAGGATGTCCCTGCTAGAGTACTCCTCGTTCAATCGAAATTAAAAGGCCGCTGAAAAAGATTTAACGACCTTCTAAACTTTGGTAGCCCTGACCGGGCTTCGTTTGAAACGCATTTTAATGTAGATCAAGGGTTTCAAGGATATCAGGCGGTGATAGAAAGTCTGACCGATAAATCCAAACTCGGGGAGCACTCCAATCGGTAGGTCTTTGAAACAATTCGTTCAATGAGCACTCTAAAAACTGGATAGTAAGAAAGTTGCAATATAGGCTATTGTCAATTGTTCACGAATCACCTATGTTCACCAACAATGAACAGATAAAATTAGTGAACAACAATACGGAGAAAGATGATGCAACAGAAAAGGAAAACTGAACAGAGAATTTTGGGGGATGCATTGGTGTGTCTTGAGAATGTATTGCCTATAGACAAGGCAAACCAACTCTGGAACGAGTTGAAAATAGACAAGCATGTTGCAGATGCTAAAGTACAGTTTGATGCTCTGATGAAGACTTACCATGTAGAAATAAGACACCAAGTAAGGCGCAAAGAAATTGGTGCCATTCAAGCGTTTCTAGAAAGAATACCAAAACCCAATATGCTGGTAACAAAGTATATAACACCACCACAAGCAGAGGAGCTGCGAAGAAGAAACATTCAATTCCTGGATACAGCAGGAAACATGTTTATACAACAGGAAAATCCATTCGTATTTATATACATAGTCGGTAAGAAAGAAACACCACAACTCTACAGAATACCCCCGGGGCTATTCAGAGAAGCTGGTCTTCGAATTCTATTCATACTGCTTTGCGATCCGCTCGCTAAAATGATGACATACAGAGAAATAGCGAAAGCTACTGGCTTGGCTTTGGGTACAGTGAGCAATGTCATCGCAAATCTAAAGCAGCGTGGCTACATTCGAGTGCATCAAGGCGAGAAAACGTTAATACAAAAGGAATATTTAATGGATAAGTGGGCTGAAGCATTCCCTATTGAACTGATGCCAAAGCTCAATCCAAGGAGATTCACAACGAATAAAGCTGATTGGTGGAGGAAGATAGACTTAGCAAAATATGATATTCGACTTGGAGGAGAACCTGCTGCAGCAATGCTTACAAAATATCTACATCCTGAGCTAGCGACTATATATATGGGACCAGGGTTCGCTCCCTTCGCGAAGGAGCTTGAACTTAGAAAAGATGATCAAGGAAATCTGTTGGTACTTGATAAGTTCTGGCATGATGTACCTGCAATTCCTGAATATCCTGAAATAGTACATCCACTTCTGATATATGCTGATCTGCTCGCAACAGGTGATGGAAGAAATATAGAGGTTGCACAGATAATCAGAGAAAAGTACCTTGTCTAAGTATTCAATTTCAATAGAGCCTGATAAGGAGCAAATACTTCGCTCTATAGACGAAGCTGCCAACAACCTTGGAATTAAGTGGTTTGTTTGTGGTGCCGGAGCAAGAATCATACTATGCGAGACTATTCATAATATGAGACCAGGTCGTGCAACTTTGGACCTAGATTTCGCAGTTCTAGTGGATACTCTAACACAGTACCAGTTATTACAAGACCTATTATGCAAGAAATACTACTTCGAAATAGATCCCCATCAAGCGCAGAGACTCCATCACAGGAATGGCTATGCAATAGACATTGTGCCATTTGGGAAGATCGGAGAACCTGGTAAGAAAGTCGTTTGGGAGGATGATGGAGAGCGAGAAATGAGCATTTTAGGATTTGATGAGGCGTACTCAACATCCCTTACAGTCGAAGTGAATGATGACTTTGCATTCTTGCTTCCTAACTATGCTGCACTTTTTGGATTAAAGTTAATCACTTGGGCTGACAGGTGTGCAATTAAGGGAACAGATGATGCGAGAGATGTTGCGTATCTTCTTGTGCATTCCGACCAAATATATTCCGACCTTCTCTACAACGACTATGAAACCTATCTTGAACACTTTGATTATGATTTTGAACTTGCTACAGCCTTTGTATTAGGTAATAGTCTTTGTAGTACCTTTAACACTAAAACTAAAGAGATGCTTGAGCATATTATTGAAAATGAACTTGCAGACACTTTCAGTTCGTTACTAGTGCTACACGTTTCAAAGAGCATTCACTCTGAGGATTCGGAAAAGAGAACTTCAGAACTGTTAAGAGCAGTTCTAGATGGCCTGAGGTCCGAATAGAGTTGACAGGTTATTCATACTTGATAGAAAATAGTATATCAGCAAAGAATTCTTAGCCAAGAATCGAGTATCCGGGTCGGATCAATCATCAAATGGTAGCGGGGACGGTATATGCACCGATTCGTACACAATTCCAACAGTATCCGTACACTGGATTTACAAAGGTGTTAAGCATGGAGCCAAGAAGCTAAAACGACTTGGCATCAT
>JAUXIK010000172.1 GCA_030620995.1 Candidatus Aegiribacteria sp. | reverse complement strand
ACAGGTAACCTGGTAGGGCGGGAAAATGACCATGTAACCGGCAATGCCGCCGTTCTCATCAGGAGCGGGAAGAACGGTGTGATAGTTCTCAATGGTCGCGGATGCGCCATCTTCGATCCAGCCTTTACCATCGAGCATTTCATTCAATTGAACCATGACCTCTTCGGCAAAGGCTTCGAATTCAGCCTGTCCGCCCAGCAGTTCAACTGGTCCCATGACCGAGTCAGTGACTTGATCGAACAGGAAGGCCTGTGTCCATGTGTTTCCATGGGCACCTCCGGTGTAACTCCACCTCCATGCCAGTATGCAGATCATGCTGTCGGGCGAGGGCTCATGGGTGAAACAGATCTCCAGAATCCATCCCGTCAGCAGGGGATTATACCTGAAGCACTCCTCGAAGTTGTTCTTGAAGGCCTGTATCTGTCCTGAAGCATACTCCTCAAGCCTCTCCCCAACAGCTTCATTCTCCAGTGCTATATCGGGATAATACACGGATATGGAATAGTGCTCAGTGTTTTCTGTCCATAGAGTATCAGTGACAGAACTCTGGGCGGCAATGAGTAACGCAATACAGCAACAGAACATATACGTCTCCCCTCTGATCGTCTTGAGGTTGCAGAAAGGTATATGATCGCAGGTTCCATGCTTTCTGTCAGGGGGTTCTTCTCTGTTGCTTATCCTGCTTCCTTTTTGCCTTTTGTGCCTGTTTATTCATCTTCTGTTTCCGCCCCTTGTCCTTGTCCTTCTTGCCTTTGTCTCCCATTGCGTACCTCCTTCCCCTGTTATCCCTTATCGTTTCGCCGCGAAAGCGCTGCTACGTCATCAATTCTGTCTTTGCCTGCTTTCATGAGTATTCCTGCCCGGGCCAAACGATCGTACAGATTCTATTTATTCATGGAATCTGTTATTCAGATACAGGTTAATTATACTGATAATGGTTTGTGAAGTTAATATACATAGAGCATGTTTGGTTTGAGGAAAAGTTATGTAAGATACGCCGATCGTCATACCAGTACTTTTCGCAAACTCATCAAAGCGGATAACCATCTTCGGCAGGCCCGGCAATATTACCAGATGTCTTGACAAGGTCCGATACACTTGTATAATTGTAAAAAGGAGGATCAGATGAAAAAGACTCTTATCTCTGTAATGGCAATTCTTACCATCAGCGGATGCATCGGAGAGAAGAATCGAATCCTTGTAAAGAACGATTCGGATGAGTATTTTCATTCTGTAACGGTATCGGTCTGCGACAGTACCTGGACCATTCAGAACCTTGCACCCGGAGAAGTACAGGAATTCACGGTCGTATATACCAGAGATGATCACTTTGAAATCAATGCGGAGGCTGCCGATGGACAGATCCTTGAAGGTGGATTCGGCTATGTAACCCATGGGATATACGATGAAACGATAGAAATAACCTTCATCGGTGATTCCATCCTGTTCAACCAGCAGATGAACAGAAACTACTGACGCAGTAAATGCGCATCGACCTCAGGATTGGCTTTCTTTGTATGATAAGGAATCATTCCGGGTCTTGTTCGGATTAATGATGCTCTTGAAATATTTCAGAAGACAGAGAGAAGGTTTCACTGTTGCTTGACATCTTTGTAGATGCTGATGCATGCCCTGTTAAACAGGAGATATTCCGGGTGGCAAAACGATACGATTTAAATGTCATTCTTGTTTCGAACTCATGGATGCGTACTCCGGAATCAAGCTGGCTGGAACTGGTTGTTGTGGATAAAGGACCAGATGTAGTCGATGACTGGATCGTTGAGCACGTTGGCAGCGATGACATTGTAATTTCGGGTGACATACCTCTTGCCTCGAGGTGTCTGAAGAACGGAGCACAGGTGCTGGGGAATACAGGACGCCCTTTCACCGAGGACAACATAGGGGATGTTCTGTCAA
>JAUXIK010000167.1 GCA_030620995.1 Candidatus Aegiribacteria sp. | reverse complement strand
GTTGGGACTAAGTTAAAACCAGGTAAGTATAAATTTAACCGTCCTTCTGACCGAGATTGAAGGGAAACCCGGAGAATGATCGACCTCACCGGCATCACCAACGAGAACGAGTTCTACACTCATCATTATCTATCGGTAACCCTCAGAACGACCTGAAGTAGCCTTGGAATAGTCTCAATATCCGGGATTGTTTTGTAAGAAGTATACCCCTATATTTCTTACAGAATTTACTGGGAGAGAACAATGCAATCAATTGAAAACAAAGTAATTGCAAGGATATATGGATACGGTAAGGGTTGGGCATTTTCCCAGATTGATTTTGCCGACCTTGGCAGCCGCCAATCCATAGATGTTTCTCTTCACAGATTAAGCAAGGCTGAAAGAATAAGACGAGTTGTGCGTGGCATATACGATTACCCGAAATTCAGTAATTACCTGAATCAGATGATGTCACCTGATTTTGATCAGGTTGCTAGAGCGCTTGCGCGCAAGTATGGATGGCGTATTCAGATATCCGGGCCAGCTGCTCTGAATCTCCTTGGTCTTTCGACACAGGTGCCCGGCAGGCTCCTCTACCTGTCCGATGGACCCTCGAAGGTATTCGAAGTAATGGATTACACCATTGAATTCAAGAAAACCGCTTTGAAGGAGTCCGGATTCAAGCACAGAGAGAGTGGTATCATCGTGCAGGCGCTGAAATCACTCGGGCCGGATCGGATTACAGACTCCGTTAAAGAGTCCATGAGGGACTGGTTGGACTCCTCGCTCTACTCGGTGATACTGAAGGACACAAGAGTAGTAACAGGTTGGATAAATCAAGCCATTCATGATATCTGCAGAGAGAAGAAGTGATGGATGGTATAGCCCTCCTACCAGCAGGCGATAGAAATGACCTATTTGAAGAAACCGCCAGAAAGCGGGATACAACCTCTGCGGTGATTGAGAAAGACTTCTGGGTCTGTCTCGTTCTCCAGAAGCTTTTTACTTCAGAATTGCTTGCGCGGCAACTGCTATTCAAGGGAGGAACTTCGCTTTCGAAGGTCTTCAGACTGTTGGAGCGTTTCTCCGAGGACATTGATATTGTACTTGACTGGAAAGCAATAATAGATGAAGACCCCAATGAGAAAAGATCCAGAAAGAAACAGGCCCGGTACATTGAAAGGCTACGAGAGGAATCGATAAAATACATCGCAGAAGCAATTCTACCAGAACTCCAAACGCGGGTTGGTCATGTCTGCAAATTGGAGCTGGATGAGCACCATGAAAATGTAATCCGGATCACATACCCCTCATCCTTCGATAGCGATTACTTACGCTCGGAAGTTCAGCTTGAGATAGGACCAGTATCGCTATTAGTACCCAGCGACACTTTCACAATTCAGCCATATGCAGCCGATGAGTTTCCAGAACTCTTCAGTAATCCATCATGCAATGTTCAGGTGATATGTGCTGAGAGTACTTTCTGGGAGAAGACCACCATTCTTCACCAGGAAGCCTTCCGCCCGGAGGATAAACCCCAACCACCGGGATACTCACGGCATTACTACGACATGATGCGTATGGCAGACTCCGAGATAAAAACCCGTGCACTTGCCGATCTGGGACTGTTGCGAACTGTCGTTGATTTCAAGAACAAGTTTTATCCCAGAGCATGGGCTAGATACGATCTTGCGAAACCGGGTACCATACGCCTCATTCCTTCTCCTCATGTTGAAACAGCTCTTCGCAGAGACTACCGCGAAATGCAGGAGATGATCTATGGAGAACGCCCCTCCTTTGATGAGATACTGAAAGCACTGAAGATTCTGGAAGAAGAGATTAACTCACTTGAGGGTGAAAGCATTGATTGACCTCACCGGCATCACCAACGAGAACGAGTTCTACACTCATTACTATCTCTCAGGAAGCATTTAGTTTATCTGGTCGTATCCTTTGCATGATTATAAATTGTTGGGACAACTTACTTGGATTAAGGATAAAATTCCGATATTGTTCCATCTGATAAGAAATACTGAACACAGACGAATGCGATTGGAA
>JAUXIK010000093.1 GCA_030620995.1 Candidatus Aegiribacteria sp. | reverse complement strand
CAATCGACCTTCCTTGAAGTATATATAATACATCTTCGTTGATCTCATTCGCATGCCTTGTCTGCGAGCGTTTCTACACCGTTTCGTTACGCAACCTGGTGAAATATGCGGATTGATATTTGAGCCCTGACCCTGGTTGCTGAATGCTAATTTCAAGCCCTGACCCTAATGCAGAACGATACTTGCCATAGATGTATATCCAAGCTAGATTTAACTATTAAGTTCTCGCTTATGAATTTGAAGATTCACAAGGCGGTTTCGTCCGTCTTTTATTTTTATATGTGGCGGGGGTATGAATGGAAACTGCGAATCTTGATGAGATTCTTAGAAAACTGGTTGCCGGGGAAGAGCTTATGCTTGTGGATCTGACTATGACCAAAGTTGGCAGGAGTCACATAATCAGAATTCTGGTTGATTGTCAGGGACGTGTGACTATCAGCCAATGCGCGAAACTGTCCAGGAAAGTTAAGGATGCAATAGACACTGGTATGCTTCTGAAAGGTGAATATTACCGACTGGAAGTCAGTTCACCAGGTGTTGGAAGACTTCTTCACACTGAAGTCGACTGGAAAAGAACGATTGACAGGAAGCTGCATATTGAATTGGATGATGAAGTAATTATTGACTGGCTTGAGCATTACGATGCTGGAGTACTGACTTTCAGAAGCGGGAGAGAAGTAGCTGTTGATGCTATAAGGAAGGCTCTTGAGGTTCTGGAATAACAATACATTAGATAAGAGAGCAAGGAGATAAAAGTGCCAGATAACTACCAGAGAATAGAAGCCCTGGCTGCAGTGATCAGGGAGAGCAGAGGAGCAAACCAGGAACTTCTGCTGGAATGGTTGAAAAGAGCTCTGGTTGAAGCCACAGAGCTGGAATACGGTTCTCCTCAGAATATAAGTGTAACCTGGAATCAGAGAACAGGTGATGTAAACGTTGTTGCTTTGAAAGTTGTGGTAAAGGAAGTTGAGGAGAGCAAAGAGCATTTACAGATCACAAGGAGAAAGGCACGAAAATACAAACCGGATGCTGAACAGGGCGATACGGTTGAAGTACCGGTAGATTTCAACAATTTCAGCCGTTCCTCCGTCAATATTTTCAGACAGCAGTTTCACACACTCGAACGCTCTGCTGAGCGGGAACAGGTGTATAAGGAGTATTCCAGCCGTATTGGACAGCTGATTCCAAGATGCGTTGTACAGCAGGTTTACAGAAACAGAGTCAATGTTCGCGTTGCAGGACAGATAGAAGCTGTAATCCCACCTGAGGAAAGAGCCAGAGGTGAGCGATTTGAACATGGAGATACAGTTCTCCCTGTTCTGGTTGAAGTACAAAGTCCGGAAAGCAGTGAACCTCAGCTTGTTCTATCAAGATCAACACCTATCCTGATAAGAAGACTATTTGAACGGGAAGCTCCGGAGATTGACGAAGGTATTGCTGAAATAAAGGCAATTGCTCGAGAAGCCGGGGTAAGAACGAAGATTGCTGTTACGAGCAACGATATCAGAGTTGACGCGGTGGGTACCTTTGTCGGGATGAAGGGGATGAGAGTCCAGTCTGTTATGCGGGAACTGAACAGTGAACGTATTGACATCATTCCATGGACGATTGACAAAAAATTACTTGTTACAAACGCGCTCCTTCCGGCGACTGTCATTCGTGTCGAGATGAGAAATCGGATCAATGAAGATACCGGCGAGACTGAAACAGTAATGGTTGCTACAGTTCCGGATGATGAGGTTGGCAGAGCTAAAGGCAAGGGTGGTCACAATGTCCGGCTTGCAGGACAGCTTGTGGGGTACAGGATCGAGATTGAGGAAAAATCATTGTGGGAATATCGGAAACGATGGGATGATATGCTCATAATCGATATCTCGGAACTCAAATGTGTGAATGACAAACTTGCTGAGAGATTAACAAGAGCCGGCTTTGATTCTGCAGTAAGGCTTATCGAAGGCGATGAGAAAAGTATACTTAAAGTCGAGGGAGTTGGTCCGGTCAAGCTGAAATCCATGCTGAAAGAAGCTAAAGAACTGAATCTGCAGAGACAGGAATTCGTGAAACTTGAGAAAGAGAAGAGTAAGATACTTGAGGATGAAAAAGAACTCATTGATAATATAGCAGACGAAGATAAAAGAGAATTTAAAGAGTAAAAGTCTGAAAATTCACTGGAGCGTGAAAATATTATAGTCATTCCCTCGTAAGGAATTTGAGATTAATGATCAATGATGGAAGCGGGTGATCCCCTTGGCTGAGAATAGCAGCGGGAATAAGATGAGAGTGTACGAGCTGGCCAGGGAACTTAACCTGTCAAGTGAAGCCCTCCTGAAGGTTCTTGAAGAGATGAAAGTATCTGTTAAGAGTCATATGAGTTCAATGACTGCTGAAGATATTATTAAAGTACGGGTCAGATTTGATAAAGAAAAAATCGCAGCCCGTTCAAAAACCGCTTTGAAGAAACGTAAGAAGAAAAAAAGACGCAAACCTCGCATAACTGCAGAAGCAGTGAAGACAGTACGCGATACTCTTGCCAGGATTGATTCAGGCACAGGGAAAGCAAGGCAGAAGAAAAGAAGAAAATACAAAGAGGAGAAGCAGGAACGCCAGATAATTGAGGATTCCGGACCCGAGGAGGCTTTGCTTATACGAATAGCAGAGTATACAAGCCCTTCTGAACTGGCCGAATTGATGGATCTTCCTCTGAGTAAGGTAATCGGCAAATTCATGGAACTCGGAGTGATGGCTACAGCAAATCAAAGGCTTGATGTTGAGACTGTTTCGCTTGTGGCAGATGAGTTCGGGTTCGAAGTGGAAATGGTAGAGAGCTATGGCGCGGAAGAGATTGAGGAGAAGCGCTTAAGCACAGACGGAACTGAAGTGCCCAGACCACCGATCATTACTGTTATGGGACATGTTGACCATGGCAAGACCGCTCTTCTGGACAGAATAAGATCCACAAATATTCTTTCATCGGAGTCCGGTGGAATAACACAGCACATTGGTGCGTATGTCACAAGTCTTGCTGATAATCGAAAGATTACATTTATTGATACTCCCGGACATGAAGCTTTCACAGCCATGAGAACAAGGGGCGCTAGAGTTACTGATATTGTAGTACTTGTAATTGCCGCCGACAGTCGAGTCATGCCTCAGACGGAGGAGGCCATTGATCACGCAAGAGCTGCAGGAGTTCCAATTGTAGTAGCAATCACCAAGATTGATCTGCCGACAGCCAATATTGATTTTATCAAGAAAGATCTGGCTTCCCACAAGGTACTTGTTGAAGAATGGGGCGGTGATATTCTCTGTTCCGAGGTTTCTTCGATCACGGGTGAGAATATTGATGATCTGCTGGAAAAGTTGATGCTTCAGACGGATATGCTTGAGCTGACAGCATGTCCTGACAGGCCTGCAAAAGGTACAGTTCTGGAGGGTGAGATCGATCCGCGCACTGGAATCGTTGTCAATATTATTGTTCAGGACGGTACACTCAGACTTGAGGATTACTTTATAGCAGGGCGTTTCAACGGTAGAGTCAGAGCAATGTATGATGATACTAATAGAGAGATTGAAGAAGCCGGTCCCGGGATTCCTGTACAGGTTCTAGGCTGCTCATATGTTCCGGACGCAGGAGAATCGTTTGTAGTGGTTGAGTCCGAACATGAGGCCAGGAAAGTCACTCGAATACGTCAGCTGGTTCAGCGTGAAAGAGATCTTCATGCAGGCAAAATGGTTTCACTCGAGGATTTCTGGAAGAAAGCCGGAGAAACAGAGGGTGTACTCAATCTGATTGTCAAAGCAGATGTTCAGGGGACAGCGGAAGCCATAGTTGATACACTAACCAGGCTCGGTAACGACGAAGTAACTGTTAATATCATCAGAAGCGGAGCAGGCGGCATATCAGGGAATGATGTCAATCTTGCCGCAGCCTCAAATGCGGTGATAATCGGTTTCAGGGTCCGTCCGGATGCAAGAGCGCGTGAAGAAGCTTCAGCACTGGATATCGAGATTGCTACATTCAGTGTTATTCATCAGGTGGAGGAAACTGTGACCAAGGCTCTCTCCGGTCTTCTCAAGCCTGAAAAGAAAGAAGAGTTTCTTGGTTCAGCGGAAGTCAGAGATCTCTTCAAAGTCCCCAAAATTGGTGTTATTGCCGGATCATATGTTGTCAATGGCATCATCAGAAGAAATGCGCGTGTGCGGTTAGTCAGGAATGGCGTGGATATATGGTCAGGCAGTATCAGTTCTCTGAAGAGATTCAAAGAAGATCGCAAGGAGGTTAAAGCGGGTTTTGAATGTGGTATTGGTCTTTCGGGATACAACGATATCAAAGTTGGCGATGTTATCGAGGCATTCGAGATACTATCGTTATCCCGGGAACTCTGACTGACGGGAAGTTGAAATGAACGAGAGAAAAAGAAGCAGGCTATCCGGTGATATCCGCCGGATACTTGAGGAAACGATTATTCGGGATGTTTCTGACGATAGACTCCAGAATGTACTGATAACAAGAGTAAAACTTGCTCGTGATGGATCACATGCTACAGTGTTTTTTGAGACAACCGGTTCAGAAACTGATTCTGAAGAAGCATGCACGGCAATGAAATCAGCTGCTGGATTTCTCAGATCCAAGCTGGCGGATGCAATCAGGATGAGAACTGTTCCGGTACTCTCTTTTGTACATGATTCATCCGGAAAAGACGGAGATAAAGTTCTTGGCATCATGAAGGACCTGGACAGCGATTGACATTTTCTCATATGTGCGGTGCAGCATATCTGCTGGATAAGTCAAGCGGTATTACTTCAAGGATGGCAACCTCAACAGTGGCTGAAGCCTGGGGTTTCAGTAAGTACGGGCATGCCGGAACTCTCGATCCTGATGCAACCGGACTTCTGATAGTGCTTCTGGGAAAAGCTACAAGATTATCCAGATTTATTACATCCGGCGAGAAGCGATACAGCTTTGGAATTGAGTTCGGCATTAGAACAGATACGGATGATACAACCGGGAACATTCTCGAAAGAAGATCAGCAGGGCACATAAAGCAGAAAGATATTCAGAGAGTTCTTAAGAGATACACGGGAAACATTATCCAGAAAGTGCCAAGTTATTCCGCTGTGAAAATAGATGGCGTGAGAGCTTACAAAACAGCAAGGAAAGGTCTGCTTCCGGATACACCGGAGAAGAGAGTTCACGTATGCGACTGGAAGCTGATGAAATATGAGAACGGTAAAGCATACTTTGCTGTCACCGTCAGTTCAGGGACCTATGTCAGAGCCCTGGCGAGAGATATCGGGAACGATCTTGATGTCTTCGGGGCTGCGTTCGATATCAGAAGGCTTTCCATCGGGAGTATTACCATAGAGAGTTCATCTCGCGAACCGGACAATCCTGAATCGCTGCTTTCGATGACTGCTCTTCTCGATGCATACGAGAGCGTTATTCTGAGCGATTCGGATAAGCAGCTTATATCGCATGGAGCAAGGATTATCAGTACGCTCACAGGTACAGTGGCTCTGCTTGATAAGCAGGGCAGACTGGTGGCAATGTCAGAGGGGGATGGCTCTTCATTGAGACCGCTCTGCGTATTTGTCTCGGATTAAGAAGATTATGAAGATGATGACACTGGCAATCGGCAGTTTCGATGGTATACATACCGGTCATGCAGCCGTAATAAGGGTAGCGCTGCTTTCCGACAAGAACGCGGGAGTTGTCTGTTTTGAGCCAGTGCCGCGACAGTATTTTGGAAAAGGATCATGGTCAAGACGTCTAACAACTTCATTTGAGAGAGCCAAAATATTGCGCGAGTTGGGAATAAAAAATATTCTGCTGTATCCATTCGATAAGACTACGGTAAACATGGAGCCTGAAGCATTTCTTGAGGATCTTTATGCCAGAGAGCAATTCACTCGACTTGTTGTCGGTTACGATTTTCACTTTGGCAGAGAGCGGAAAGGTTCAGAGCGTTTTCTTAAGCAATGGTGTACTTCAAGAAGAATAGATGCTATTATTGTACCTCCGCTGAAGATCGGTGATCTGCCGGTTAAAAGCGAAAGAATTAGAAATCTTCTTGAAAACGGTGATGTTCGTCAGGCAGAATTGTTGCTTGGCAGGCAGTATTCAGTGACTGGAGCCGTATCGAGAGGTAAAGGAGTGGGACGCAAATTAGGTTTTCCCACTGTAAATGTCAGGGTTCCATTCTGCAAATTGCTTCCCGAACCCGGAAGTTATGCCGGAATTGTAACCCTGGATGAAAGTGACAGGCGAATGCCTGCAGCCGTATTTGTTCCGGGAAACGCCACCGGTCCGGTAGAAGCGCATATGATCAACCGGATAGAGAATTTGTATGGCTGCGGTATGACCGTCAGCTTCTGTTCAAGGCTGAGAGGTATAGTATCATCCGGTTCCATGGGTGAGTTATCAGGCCTTATAGCAGAGGATGTCAGAAATGTTAAAAAACTTGCTGAAGAAGAAAAATGGATGGAGGATCCAGAAAAATGAGTATCACCGCCGATAAAAAGGCAGAACTTGTAAAAAAATTCGGAGAAAAAGAACAGAATACGGGTAAATCTGAAGTTCAGATAGCGATTCTGACCGAAAAGCTCAAAAATCTTACCGAACATTGTAAAATTCACAAGGATGACCATCACAGCAGAAGAGGACTTCTGAAGATGGTCGGTAAGAGGAGAAAACTGCTTAATTACCTGAGTAAAAAGGATATTGAGCGATACAGGACAATAATAAAAGAACTCGGATTGAGAAGATAGAAACTCAACCGAATTACCGGTAGCACATCGGAAAGAAATTGAATACTGAATCAAAGTGATGCCTGTTATGAATAATTCCTGCAGAAACGCAGGAATTAAGAAAAGAAGAGATGGTAAAAGAAAAATGTCAAATGTAGTGAAATGTGAAATAGCTGGAAGAACGCTTTCGATCGAGACCGGTCGTATGGCAAAACAGGCCCATGGCTCCGTGTACGTTACGTATGGAGGTTCTTCCGTTCTTGTAGCGGCAACTTCAGGCGGATTGAGAGATCTGCCTTTCTTTCCGCTTACGATAGAGTACCGTGAACGAACCTATGCCGCCGGTAAGATCCCGGGCGGCTTCTTCAGAAGAGAAGGTCAGCCACAGGCGAAGGAAATTCTTACAGCCAGACTGATAGACAGACCCCTCAGACCCCTGTTTCCATCGGAATACATGGAGGAGACTCAGGTTTACTGTCTTGTACTGAGTTCAGATGGTCAGAACGATCCTAGTTTGCTGGCGATGCTTGGAGCTTCAGCCTCATTGTTGATATCAGATATCCCCTGGGATGGACCTGTATCATCAGTGAAAATCGGAAGAATCGATGGAGAGTTCGTAATAAATCCTACAATGGA
>JAUXIK010000031.1 GCA_030620995.1 Candidatus Aegiribacteria sp. | reverse complement strand
TCTGACGGTCTTCCCGAGATAGATATTTATCTTACCGTTACGGACTCAATAGGTATCGATATGGGTGACAGCAACTATGTCTTCGGTAAACCGGCGCTGGCTTTCCACTCTCCCGACGGCGATATCGCCATTCTTGATATTCAGAAACTGTGCATTCTCTTCTACTCCCCTGAGGGTGAGTATATCCAGACAGTTGGTCGTGAAGGAAGCGGTCCGGGTGAGTTTCTTATGCCTATTTCCTTCACATTTATGTCCAATGGAGGCATTGCCGTATCTGATGTCATGGCAGGAAAGATTACTTTTTTTGATTCCGATTACGAATATTCTGATCAACTTATCGGTTTCTTCCCCTCGGCTCCTACAGTCATTATTGGAGTTGACTCCGGAGCAATCGTCGGAATGCTGACTGCATTCGATCAGACTGAAGAAGGTATGTTCCTGGGCTTCACTCTGGCGAGATGGGAAGGAGAAGTTGAACCGACAGTGGAGTATTTTTCCACGTTCGAACCCTTTGACCCTTCCGATATCGCCGCTTTTTCGAAAGACTGCGTTTTTATGGCCACGGCAGCACCTGATGGCAGAGTGTTCCGTGCTCCTTTCTCCACGGAGGATTTCATTATAGAAGGTTACGTGCCCGATGGCACTTCTTTTCTCTATATCGAGGACGAGGATTTCCGGAAAGTCAAAAAAACGGATGAGGAGATCCAGGATGAGATCGATCGCGCGAACGAGAATATGGCAGCTTACGGGGTTGCAGGCATCATTGAATGGGAACCCGATCCGTACAAAACATCGATTATATCACTCTCGATCGACAGCTTCGATCGTCTCTGGGTCAGGATGGGTATCTACAGGGAAATTGTATTTCGTGTCTATGACATGGATGGAGAATTTCTGTTTACCGCAGGGGTCGATTTACCTGGAGATATTGATTCATTTGAAAACTGGCAGATCACTGTTGATCAACACGGCATCCTGGCATTTGATAACATGCCCGAAGATTACCCAAGGATCTATATCCTGGAAGAATAATAACTTAAAGTTAAAAGGCAAGGCTCAATCGTGTAAACAGATTACAATAAGTTCTGAATAGCAGACAGGGGCGAAAGAAATTTCGCCCCTGTTGCTTTTTTTTATCCGCTCAGTCGGATCAGATTGTTTTCTCTAGTATGCGGAGAATTTGCCTGTCCGTTCGTTCCATTTCACAAAGAGATACCAGAGAAGCATGATCACCAGGAATACACCAACTGCTGCCCCATAGCCAATCTTTTCCGGCAGGAAAAACATTTGCTTCATGCTGTCAGGCAGTGCATCGAAGAACGCGGGTTTAATGAACTTTGCCGTAAGGGGCATTGCAACCACCATACCGACAATAGAAGCCCAGAGTTTGATGTGTCCCTCACCGGCGCGCCAGAGAGAACCAACTGTGCATCCTCCGGCGATCGTCATTCCAAATCCGAAGATCGTTCCTCCGACGATGGCAGGCACCCAGAAGTGCGGCCATACCCATATCATATCGCCCCTGACACCCATGAACTTAATTACGACAAAACCAAACATTGAGACCAGAATACCCGCCATTACCGCGACTGCAGGAACAGAGCTGCCGGACATGAACGGCTCACGGAGAGCTCTGACGATGCAGAAGCGTGATCGCTGACAAACCATGCCGAAGAAAAGACCAATGGCTGCATACCATGCGAGTACGCTGTTGGTATCAGTGTATCTAAAGGCTATTATCAAACCTATCAATACTACTGCTGCTCCAAGGAACGGTTGCCAGGATCCTTTGTCCTTGCTCGCGGAAAGGAAAGATGAGGTTTTTCCGCTGCTTAGTTTTGGAAATTTATTCACTTCGAAGAGCAGGTACTTAACTGCAATCCATGTACCGATTACGAGTCCTACTGTGAAAACGACCGCACCAAGCGAAAGTGCAGGCCAGCCGCTGAAAAATCCACCGATTGTACATGATACACCGATTACGGCTCCAAGCCCCATCAGGAGGCCTCCGACAAGCCCCTTAAAAAGTTCGCCTAAAGGAGGAAATCTGAGAGCGAACTGCTTGGAAAAGAGGGCTCCGGCAAACGCGCCCATTATTAATAGAATACACAGAACGGAGTACGGGAATAGATTAATCGCCCCCATGTTGGCGAATTCTCCGCCCATCAGGTTGAATAAGTTATCCCCCCAGTTTTTGACTCCCCCTGAAGCACCCCAGGGTTTCAGAACTATGAAAAGGCAGATGTTTCCCACACCGAGCAGTATTCCACCCACCCACATAGGCCATGATTTAGAGAAGAAGATATCGTACAGTTCGCGCAGACTTCCTTTTTTCTTCGAACCGGATTCAATCATTTTATCTCCTTAGATGATCAAGCAGTCTTCAGAGGTAATTCAATCCCCTCCCTGCCGCTCGGATATGCTGAACTGTGATCCTATTCTCCGCGACGGATGAAGAATGTAAATCCGTCTTCGACCTCGACTGTATCAAGAAGAGTGTTGCCTGTCCTCTCGCACCAGGCCGGCACATCGTCCTTTGATCCGGGATCAGTACCGTACATTTCGATTACCTTTCCAGCCTCAAGCTTCTTGATAGCCATTGCCAGCTTCAGAATCGGCATAGGGCACGACAACCCTTTGCAATCCAAAATTACATCACCTTTCATAGTTCCCCCTTCCAGGTTTAAGCCCATATTGCCACAATTTAGTATGCACAGATCAAGCTTTACACAAATATGATTCACTGAGTTTAACACCCCTTAAATCAATGTCAAGTCTCGGAAAGCCAGTTTCTCAAGTGACAGGATCACTCAAGACAGAATGTTCGGGATGGCATGAATGATGTCTGCGTCTTATTATTCGATCTGGATGTATTAGAGAAGGTGTTACGGAAATTCTGGATAATGGGATGGATACGTCTATGAATGAAATAATTTACAGGGCTATAGGAACAATACACACACCCTATTCTGATATGGCTCCATTTCAGGCGAGGGAGGATGATTCGAAAGGTCCCTTCGTTCTGGAGCTGCTGCCGGAATACGAAACAGCTCTCGAAGATCTTGAATATTTCAAATACATAATCGTTCTTTTCCACATGGACAGAGTGAAGGGTTACAACGGCTCAAACGTTGCTCATCCGCCTTCCCTGGGCGGCGGTACGGTAGGTTTGTTTGCCAGCAGGTCTCCCAACCGACCGAATCCGATCGGACTTGATGTCGCGAAAATACTCCGAATTGATGGAAACAGAATTTATACTTCCGGGTTGAGCGTCCTTGACGGAACACCCCTTATAGACATTAAACCATATACAAAAAAGGACTCAAAGCCTGATCCGGGTGATGGATGGACAAAAGGTTATTAGAACAGAGGCTTTGGTTATACAGGATTGACATCTACTTGAGGAATAAGTCTTCTATATGCTATATGACAGAATCAGTCACGAAGGGAGAAGGTATATGTTCTTCAGGGATAGAGTGCTTTTAGCGGTTCTGATATGTCTGTTTACAGTCATGAACGGTATTGCTGAAGCATCGGAAGTTCATGCTTCTGAATATACGGTCAGCACAGGCTGGGTTAATGCATGTGGGGTCGTAACAGACCAGGCCGATGCCGAAACGCTTCTGATAGAGCTCGCAGCCTGCGGATACGATCATGCAGGATACCTCTGGATCCCGGACTGGAATTCACTTTCAGGGTACGAGGGCTGGCTTGTTTACACCGGCCCATATGATTCCGCGGAAGATGCCTCAATCGCTGCATGCCGCCTGTTATGGAAGTATCCTGATATCTATTCAATACTGGTTTCGGATGATCCTGTCCGCATGACAGCATCGCCTGCCCCTGGTAACCTTGATGACCTGACGGGTCTGATGCCTCCTACACAGAACTTTATGCACCAGTCAGCGGTGCCGGAAAGCTGGGGAACCGAATGGAAGATACATGGCTCCGGAGAAGAATGGGAACAGCCTGTTCAGATAACCTCGACTCCTCCGGGCTGGATTATCGATGAATGGGAGGATATTTACGCCGGAACTATTGAATTGAGAGGTTTTATGGAACCGTTCGATGTTACTGGTGAATATGAACGAGTATCGGCTTTCATTCGCGATGGGTCCCTGGAGCTGGATGTCAGTGTAATAGAATCTCCAGGCGAGTACATCCTTCTTCACAGTCTTCCCGACCCCGGTGACAGAAGGGGAGATATGGATTTCTGGGTTGCATTTCGCAGCGGTACTCTTGAGTATGGCCTCAGGGCCAGAAGTTTCTATGGAGAGATGCCGAACAGCTGGCTGAACATACCTGAAAAGGCAAGAGAATCCTCAATACCGAAAGTTGCGGATTCCTATCAGGAAGCGATTGGATACCTGCTGGAAAAGCTCCTTGAGGACAGCGTGTACAGTACCGATACGATAGAGAACATCTCATTCAGCCTGGAATACTTTGACGATCTTCCAGAAGACGCCTGGCGGGATTACTACGATATAGCCATTCGCGAGGTACACAGACCCGGTGGAGAGGGAGATCCCAATACCGCGCCGATACTGGACAGGTTCCGTATCTATTCCAGGGGAGGAGAGATTCTATGGCGGAATCCAGTTACAGGTACTCTTCAGTTCCATCTGTGAGAATTCTTTTCTCCAATAAATCTACTGCTTGAGCAGCACACACCTTTCCGTCAATATATCGGATATTAAACGAATTACAACGGAGTAGTCGATCCATTCGTTACTTATCTCATTAAAATCATCCTGCCTGTATACCCGATTCCCTGGAACTCAAGTCTGTAGTGGTATACACCGACAGGAACAAAATCCCCTCGGCTATTCCGACCGTCCCACGCAATGCTGTGATGCCCCGATTCATGAAAACTCCTCACAAGTGTTTTCACCTGACGTCCGTAAAGATCGAAGACGGTGAGTGTGACCGGAGATCCATTGTCCGGCAGGTTGAAGCCTATAGACACTGAAGTACTGAACGGATTAGGACAGGCAGGTGAATAGTTGAAGTTCATGTGACCATCAGCAACCTCTTCTATTCCCCCGGAAATCGGTGTCAGTATTACAACTGAACTTGACATCTCACTCAGAGAAGCAACCGCCACTTCGATCATACCGTTGTTGTACTGTCTAACGAAGGTACCGCCGGTAACTTCGTAGTCAATTCCCGGTTCTGCCATGATAAAATGACGAATATCGAACCATGTCTCATAATGCTGATTGGCTATTTCCGATCTGATTACACCGCCGGATAATGTATCGACGGAGAACACCAGATTTTCCAGATGCCAGCCGTATTCGGTGTTTCTGTAACCGTCGCCGTCTGTATCAGCAGTAAAAAACGACACTTCTCCGTTAACAACTTTTATGCAGCGCCAGCCGACCGGGTCGCTTTCTCCCCTTAACCAGTCTTCCGCGGAGATATCACCGGTTCCGCTTCGGGAACCGGTAATCGCTGAATTGGGCTGATCCATATTCTCGGCAATTGATCCCTTGCATACGGATGAGGTTTGAATATGAAGTGGATATCCGGGAAAGGGTATGTCTCTCTCCCAGTCGTCCTTGTTCAGGAAGTCATTCCTGCCAATATAGTTTTCCCCTTCGTTCAGATATGTCTCATGCTGGTGTGTGTGCCCGGCCAGACCAAGACTGAAATTGTAGTTGTTCATGATGTCTCTGACCCGCGCAGTATTCAGCACCGACCACATGTACGAGTCGTATGTCGGACCATGCGTGACAAAGAAAAGAGGTTGATCTTCCCTGGAATCGGAGCTCTGAAGTTTTTCTTCCATCCAGTCGAGAACCTCGTCAAGCGGCCCTCGACAACGCCAGAGCTGTGTCGGTCCCATATCCGGTCCCGAATCTATGCAGTAGAAGACGGAGTTACCAAAACGGAACTCACAGTTTATGACGCGATTGATCTCCTGGAAATAGCGGAAGTAGCCGTATGGATTCGTGAAAAGCCAGTCATTGTAGTAGTCATGATTACCTGACATAACCAATACCGGAGTACTAAGAAGTGAAAGAGCTTCGAGAACAGTGTCGGGATAGGCGACCCCGATATTCAGCTCCTCACACACGTCACCGCTCAATATCACGAACTGCGGGTTAAGGCAGTTCGCTTCATTAACAAATGTGCGAAGACGCTCGGCTGTTGTGTAAGCTTCTTCTTCATAGCCGATATGCGGGTCTGTCATGTTGATGAACATCCATTCATCGGGATACTCATTGAGGATTCTAACAGCGTTTATGCTGCTGTACTGGCAACCACCGAGATTTACCGTGATATCGTAGAAGTCCGGCGGCAGGGAAGATGGAACTGATACTGTGATCTTCTGCACCCGCTCGATTCCAGGTCCAAAAAACTCAATTTCAAGATCACTGCCTGGTGAGCGGTCACCGAATGAAACCCCTGCCACAGGCAGAGAGAATATCTCATTCAGAGGATTCTCCAGTTGAACCTGAACATCCCCTGCGCTGAAAACACCCAGGCGGGCAATCAGAATTGTGAATGTCTCTCCTGTAGAGCGAATTACCGGTTGTGTCATTCGCGGCAGAAGAAGCGCTTCCGAAAAGTATGTTCCTTCTTCTCCGGTTGAGGGAGGCTCAGTTGATTCGAAAGCACCTATGTCAACAATTCCGTTCTGTCTCGGATTTCCGTCAGGATCGGTATCCGGCAGGAGGATTGAGGCAATACCGAAGCGTGTTCCGGAATTCAGACAGGGCGAGCCATCGACAAGATGGAAGTCCAGATTGCCCGGGTTTGCAAAACCCATAAAAGACAGATCGTCAAATATGTAGGTATTCGTTCCATCAAGTATCTCGCCGTAGTCATCAACAACAACGCAGTTCACCAGGGTGAACTGATCTGAATCGCAAAGCCCGTCACCGGGATGGGGACCAACAGTGCAGTTCAGCAGTGTCGCCTCGTAGTCACTGATACCATTGCAGTCTATACCGTCCTCTTCGTTACCCGCAACAAGACAGCCTATAATTGTGTTCTCGCCATTACTCAGACAGATACCGTCGACTCCATTGCCTGTAATGATACAATTGGTTGCATGAAAACCGGCTCCGTCTCTGCAGTTTATCCCGTCATTGTCGTTGTCAACTATCTGACAGTTATTGATTGAGGGACAGGCTTCAGATCCGCTCACCAGTATCCCGTGCCAGGTGCCGTCGCAAATAACGCAGTTCTCAATCAGAGGAGAACAGTTATCAATCCATAATCCACCTTTGTTCTGAGCCAGAATACTGCCTGCGCCTTCTATCAGACAGTACTTGAGGTGTGAGCTGCCGGAAGCGATTTGGATATAGTTGTATTCATCTGTTCCCGGAGCAGGCTGGAAAATAATCTGCTGATTCTGGTTACCAATTGCTGTAAGTGTGCCGAAAACTTCAAACTCATATTCCTCTAAAAAACCATCTTCGAACTGGAATACAACACCGGGAGCCAGAGTAAGAGTTGCACCATAGGCTACTGAAATATCATCGACGATAGTATAAGTACCTGCGGGCAGGAAGCCTGAGAGCTCTCCCTGGAGATCGACTGCATGTGCCTGCTGAACTCCGGCATGAAGCAGACACGCAATGCCCGTCAGCAAAATGATTCCTTCAGTAAATTTCATTGCTATCCCTATCTGTAAAGTACGATCGTCAAAGCGTTACTGGAAACGCTGATAAAACCTTTTATGATACAATACTTATTCTATTATAGAACCAGTGACAAACTGGAGCAAGCAGAATACAGCACGGATTCTTGTGAGAAGCAAATTAATAAAAAGTTCTCTTCCTGTTTGATACCACTGCAAGAGTAAGGGGAGGTGAGATTCTATGGCGGAATCCAGTTACAGGTACTCTTCAGTTCCATCTGTGAGAATTCTTTTCTCCAATAAATCTACTGCTTGAGCAGCACACACCTTTGTGTCAGTCTGTTTGATCCTGAACGCATTACTATGAAGCCTGTCTGGAAAATTCCCGAACGGGCTTATAATTTCCCTATAAGAGCTTCCCAATAGATAATATACGAATATCATTGAGTCAATTATGATGTAAAATACTTATGAGGTCAGGTTATTCCCCGGGAGGGTCCCAATGGATCGGCCAGGGAATGTCTTCGTCGACAGCATCTGAAGAAAGCAACTTCCCACGGAGTTCAGTGAACTTGTTCAAACCGTTCATTCCCAGCTCAAGTTTAATGATTTTCGAATACGCCTGAGTGTAGCAGGAAAGGGCTTCCTCAGGTCTATCCTGATCAAAGAAAAGGATACCGAGATTCCCAAGATTGAGACATTCGTTAACTACATCTCCAATCTCGCGTGATATTCTGATTGCTCTGTTGAAACACTCAAGAGATTTCTCAGGTCTATTCTGAATCCTGTGCAGGTTACCCAGATTTCCAAAGGTTGTCCCCTGGTTAATGGAATCGCCCACATCCGTTGCTATTCTGAGAGCTTTCTCATAACAAATTCTTGATTCATCCAGAACATTCTGGCCATAATGCAGATTTCCAAGGTTCACATATACAATACCCTCGCTTCGGCGATTCCCGAGTTCCTGGTGTATCTCCAGAGCTTTCATATAACAATCAAAGGCTTCAGATGTTCTTTTCTGACTTTTAAACAGATTGCCCAGATTTCCAAGGGTTTTCCCTTCGTTTCTGCGGTTCCCGACTTCACGATGAAGCTTCAGCGCCTTCTCGTAACAATCCTGTGCTTCGGCCAGCCTTGTCTGTTTGTAATTCAAATTTCCGAGATTTGTAAGTGTTTTGCCTTCACCACTTCTGTCACCGGCTTCATGTGAAGCGTCCCGGACTTTTTCGTAGTACTCCCTCGCCTCTGTCATTCTCCCTGTTTCCATGTAAAGATCGCCCAGATCTCTCTGTATCTCCATAAACCATTCCTGAAACAGGTTCTCCTCAGCGATACCGTACATACGTAAAAGAAGCTTTTCCTGCTCCTCCCTTCTGCCGAGAAGGCCGAGGGTAACATGTCTCTTTGTCAACACCTCAAGAAGCTGCTGATTACGCTCCGGTTGTTCAGGAAGCTCCTGCAGCCATTTCTGAAGTTTGCGGGACAGGTCAAGAATGACACTGTGCTGATAACTTGCGGCCGCATGATTCAGTGCCTTCATTCCCCACAGGATAGCCTGATCCATGTCACCTGCCATTTCCCAATGGTGAACTAGTATGCCGGCAATCTTTTCTTCTTCTTCTGCGTACAGGTTCATCACCGATTCGGCAGCTGTCCGGTGGAGGAGTTTTCTGTTGCTCTCGAGTATGCTGTTATAGGCGGTATCATGAATGAGAATGTTCCTGAAATAATATTTCTGCTCGAAGGCGGTTCCCTTACCGATGAGGAACCTTTTTTGCTCAAGATTCCGGAATACGCTCCTGTTGAAGTCAAGTGACAGTTGTTCCATCATTTTGCTGTAGAGCTTCAGCTGAAACTCAACGCCCAGAACGGATGATTTCTGGAGTACACTCTTCCATTCCGAGGGAAGATGATCCAGACGAGATTGGAGAAGACCAGCAAGGGAAGATGGGATGTAGATCTCACTGACAGGACTTTTGAAATCCCAATAGTCATCGGTCTCCTTGAGAACGTCAGATTCCACAAGATCCAGAATAAGCTCTTCAAGGAAGAACGGATTTCCCTCGGCATGCTCAAGCAGGAAGCTCTCCACCTCCCCGGCTACATTTCCGCTGCCGCTCTCGCTTACTCCGGAAAGTATTTTCACCAGGAGTTCACGGCAGGCTCCGTCATCAACTTCCGAAATCGTGATTTCCTCAAGGTCTGCGGAACTCGGCTTTATATCGAACTCTATGGCTTCACCGTTCTCCCGCTCCGGGCGGTAGAGAAGATTAAACATTATCGCTGAATCGGTGGAACAGTTAGCGATAACGAACTCAAGAATTCTGCGGCAGGTACTGTCGATCCAGTGAAGGTCATCGAGTATTATCAGAAGACGTTTCTCCTTTGAAAGCACCCTGAAAAAGTTGCAGAATGCTATTCTGGTCTCCAGTGTCCTGGTTCTGACGTCAAGTCCCTCCATTTTATGATCATCGGTCTTTATCGAGAGAAGATCCGCGAGAAACGGAAGTGAGGAAAGCAGTGCAGCATCATCACCGAGTGCCAGTATCTTATCCTTAAGCTCGCTATAACTGGGTTTGCTGCCGTGCTCAATACCGAAGAAATCCCGAAGAACAGTCGTCCAGAGCCAATAGGCAGGCTGAGCGAACGACAATGTATATCCGTTGAGCACCAGAATATTCCTGTTCGTGCAGCATTTCCGTTTTGAGAATTCCCAGACAAGGCGGGATTTTCCTATACCAGCCTCACCCTTAATACCCAGAACAATATGCCTTGAACCTCCAGCAGGATTCTTTCCGGTTTCACCGCAGGCCTGCATGTCGAGTTTCTTCTCAAGAATGGAAAGCTCTTCCGTCCTGCCCACAAAGGTGGAAGTCATAACTCTTGCAATTCGTTCCCAGCGGGTTCCAGAAATATTCCCAAGTCCCGTTGGCCGGAAGACATGTACGGGATTCGAAATCCCCTTGAGAGAGATGTCCCCCATATCCTCCCAGATTACCATATCACCGCATTTCTCCTGAACCGACCTGGTCACCAGAATGGTGTTGACATCCGCAGCTTCCTCCATTCTGGATGCCAGGTTTACTGCATTTCCCATTGCGGTGAGATGTCCTATTGCATCGGGGGCCACAGTAACCGAGCCTGTATTGATCCCGATTCTTGCTGTTACGGAAATTCCGATCTCAGACAATATATCACATGCGATTTGAATATCGTCGAGCATCCTCAGACCACAGGCAACAGCTCGCATGCTGTCATTCTCCCCGGCTTTCCTTGCTCCGAAAAGAACCATGATCCTGTCGCCTTCGATCTTGTCAACATAACCACCGTAGTGGCAGGAGATATCTACAAGAGTATCCATGATGCCCTTGGCGATATCATGAACCTCTTCATGATCCAGCTTTTCGGAGATGGAAGTGAACCCGCCCAGATCAAGATAGAGTATCGCAGTATTCCTTCTCTCTCCAGGCTTGAGCTCAACGGTCTCATAGTTTCCAGCGGTATCGGCTCCATGGCTGCGGATATGTAATTTCCGGAGCAGTGAAGCGAAATCCTGAGGCATTTAATTCTCCATTTGACAAGTTTCGAATCAAGGGTCTAACAGTAAATATATGTGAAAATTAGCGTTAAGGGTCAGGTTTAGAAAATTAGCATTTAGCAAATTCACTCCCCTGCAAGCAGTTTCAGTGCGGTATCTACGTCTATCTCACCGTTACTGAGCTTCTTGAGAACCTCAGATGAATCCTGTGGTGGCTTATCTCCCCTTAATTCACTGAACATATCCTCTATCCTCAGCCGAACAGTCGGATAGGACACACCAAGTTTTCTCTGAACCTGTTTGAGATTACCCCTGGCTTCAAGGAATAGATCAAAAAGCTCACGATGATCTCTCTCCAAAGTACAAACCGGGCACAAATCAAATTCGCCATTAATTTCTGTATCACACGAATTGCATTGAAGTTTAACAACGATCAATTTGTCACCACATGAAGGACACTTAGGCGGGATGGAACTGTCAGTCATCTTTTTCTATCGCCCCTCTTCCTCTGGTATTTCTTCCTCATTAATATCCAGATCCCCAATCGAGATATCACCACCCATGGTTTTCAGTTTCATATCCGGGGCATCTTCATCTCCTGACAGATATACTCTTACTCTTGAGGTACCAATTTGTCCAGACTTGTCTACTTTTCCAATTCCGTCCTGAACATTGATCTCGCCTCCGAAAGTCTTTGCTGAAATAACAGCTTTTGTGTCCTTACTTAAACCTACGTTGATATCTCCACCCATTGTCACTACAGTCGAATCCTCATTCCATAAGTCAGTCAGCGAAATGATTATGTCACCTCCCATTGTTTTTGCATTGAAACCATGTGACGCTTCCAGAATACTGATATCTCCACCTTTTGTCTTCACGTTTACGGGTGTTTTCACTCCTCCAATAACAATATCGCCGCCCATGATGCTGGTGCTGAGTTTTCCAACAGTCTCAGGTATACTCAGTGTAAGATCACCGTTATCCCACTTCAGCCATACAGATCCATCATCTCGGAATACTGATACTTCAGGTTCATCCCCCCCGATAACAGCGCAACATGAGCCATCAACACCTTGAAGCGTTAAGTCCGCCCCGCTGCTGAACCGACTATTTGAAATGAACAGCTCTGTCCCTTCATCCAACTCAAGTTCACCATCAAGTATTCCGAAATCCTTGAATCTATCTTTGTCGATATTAAAACTCTCAGTAGAGTAGTTCTCACTGATACCCGATACAGCGTCACTGACAATATTTTTGACCATGTTCCCGATTTCACGCATATTTTCCAGCCCCATGCCGTGACTCCTCATGGATTCGAGTACCATTTTTTTCTGCTGCTTCATTCTTTTCGCAGGTGAATGATGATCCCGCCTTTTCCGCTCTCCTTCCTCCAGCGCAGTAAGTAGTTTCACACCATCATCAGCAGTTATCTTACCTTCAGAAACCATCTGAAGTATTTCTTTCTGTTCGTCACTCATGATTACTCCCTTCTAGATTTTCATATTTTCAGGCACATTTATAAATTATTCTTTATATTTTGTCAAGTAGTGTTTATATATTTGTATTTTTCGAACAGGGTATGATTCTGTATTCCATATTCAGGACTGATATCATTGATATAATTGGAAACTGGAAGTTAGTCTGGCTTCTGGCTTGACTGTTAGTATTTACTATACTGTATTTATATTAATAAAGCAGTAACAATAACTACATAATGTTAAGATACAAGGTTTGACCCCTATTGTCCGCAGTTGGTGACGTCACCACGCAGTATCTCAAGACCGTGATCAATTACAGCAAGAGCGAATTCAGCACATTCCACGGCAGCCTTCTCGCTGCCGGGCAGATTTATGACAAGGGTCTTTTTTCTTATGCCGGCAACTGCCCGTGACAGCCAGGCTGAATTAACAATTCCCGAGGATTTCTGTCTTATCATTTCGGGAATGCCCGGAACATTCCTGTCGCAGACCATTCCTGTCGCTTCAGGAGTAACATCTCTTACCGAAAATCCGGTTCCGCCTGTCGTGAAAACCACATCCAGGAAACCGTCGTCGCACCATTTTATCAGCTTTGCCGATATTTCAGGCTCCTCATCGGGAACTACAGCATACCTCGCAGTAAGAAAACCGTTACTGTGAAGTAATTCTATCAATGCGGGGCCGCTAAGGTCAGAATAATCCCCTCTGGACGCTGAATCACTTACAGTAAGTACGCCCGCGCTGTATCCGGGGTCACGGAGTACTTCTATCGTATCGCCCGGTTTAACTGCACCGCCATGAAGAACTTCGGCAAACACTCCTTCCAGAGGAAAGATGTTTCCTTTTATTACGTTGTCCGCGTGACCGTCGCTGTTATTCTTCCCGATTTCCGTAATCCTGACCACCGCGGAATCGCCGAGTTTGAGCTTTACTCCGGGAAGCAGTGTATGAAGTTCACCCGCTCCGCCGACATCGATATTCTCGCCACAGCATCCGGCACAGGTGCTGATCCCTTCTGCTTCCATCCTGGCGAGAGAAAGTTCGGATAGAATTGAGATCTGACGGGGACCCGGACCGGCGTGGGCATCACCTTCAATTCCGAAGTTCTCTATCAGTAAAACCGAATCCTGTTTTGTCTTCCGAACCCGTCTCTTTTCAGACAGGCATACTGCTGCTACTTCTGCCATACATACTCTCCTGATTTTCCTCCACTTTTCTGAAGGAGTCTCACATCGGTAATTTCCATTACGCGATCAAGTGCTTTGGTCATATCGTAAATAGTTAACAGAGCCGCTGTCACTCCAACAAGCGCTTCCATTTCGTATCCGGTAGACTCTCTGCCCTTCACAGTACAGACTGCGGTAACTGAAGTTCCAGCCTTCATCAGTTCAATCTCAGTCCCGCCGATCCGTATTGGATGACATAGCGGAATGGTTTCCCAAGTTTTCTTCACTGCCTGAATTGCAGCTATTCTGGCTGCAGCGAATACATCACCCTTCGGCACCGAATCACTGTCAATCGCTCTGGAGGCATTATCTCCCAGCAGGATTCGTCCTGATGCCCTGGCGTACCTGTCAGATGGTTCCTTGCCGGAAATATCGACCATTCTCGCTTTGCCCTGATCGTCAATATGACTCATACTCTTCATATCTACCCGCCAATCTTCCACATTTCCGCGCTTACGCAGCCACCATGTGAGTCAGGCTTGTTGATAACCAATTGGTGTACAAGCCTGGAGATACTTTCATCATCAGCTCCGTTACGTACAGGTTCTCTGATAGACACTTCTTCCGCAGATGCAAGACAGGGAACAAGCGTGCCTCTTGCGGAAAGTCTTATCCTGTTGCAAGTTTTGCACATGGGATCAGAGAACGGAGCAATGATCCCGAATGTATAAACACCGTTTCCAACTGTATAGATTCCAGCTGTGCCTCCATCATCTTCCTGACGCCGGACGGTTCCTGAAAGTGAAGCGTGTTCAATGATCTCATCCCTTGAAACGAAAATGCTCTGGTTGAGGCTGGATGGCATGTGCTCAATGAAACGAACCGTAACCCCCGTACTGTTTCCCCATTCAAGGAATTCAGGTATCTCGTCATCATTGACTCCACGCATGAGGACGCAATTTATCCTGACAGGTTTCAGTCCCGCATCAAATGCTGCCTGAATCGCTTTCTCTATATCATGCAGGGAGATGTTTCTCCGCGTGATCTTTTTCAGTCTGTGATCCCGCAGACTGTCCAGACTGATATTCACTCGCTGTATTCCAGCTTCAGCAAGCTGCTTCGACATCTGCCGCAGAAGTAATCCATTGGTTGTTAAAGTGATCTCTTCAATACCGATGCGGGAGATTCCTTTTATTATCTGCAGTACCCCTCTTCGCACAAGGGGTTCGCCTCCGGTTATTCTCACCTTTGACAGGCCAACCGTATCACTGATAATCCGAACCACGCGCACAACTTCTTCAACACTCAGGATATCGGCATGGTCAATAAGCGGAACGCCTGATTCCGGCATACAGTAGATACACCTGAGGTTGCACCTGTCAGTCACGGAGAGTCTCAGGTAATTGATTTCCCTTCCGTTCCTGTCTTTCACGCGAAGGATAGTTCCCCGGCAGTTGAGCAGAAGAAATGAAAGGGCAGGATGTCTCCGGCTCTCAGACTCATCACATCCTCTCCTGCAAGCGCAAGAGCGTTCACATTCACTGTGCTCATCAGATCACCTGAACCGGAACTTTCCGGATGATGCAGTTTCCAGATATGACTTTCACGGTAAGCGATAACTCTGAGGAAATGCAGCCTGCCGGGTTTTTTGCTGTAATCAGACGTCAGTTCTCCATGATATATACGTTTATGGTATCCTTTGCAGCCGGCTCTCTTCCTGAGAAGAGGAAGCACATATTCCTCTATGGAGACCATCACTGAAACAGGATTACCTGGAAGTCCGAAAACAGGTCTTCCCTCCTGATCGTTTCCGAACAGCAGAGGTTTGCCGGGTTTCTGCGCTACCATTCTGAAATGTAACTGAACCCCAAGTGATTCCAGAGCTGACGGGACAAAATCCCTTGTACCTTTTGATACACCTCCTGCCACAATAAGTACATCGGTGCATTTGAGAAGCTGCTTAAAAGTTTCCTTCAATGATTCGGGGTCATCTTCAGAATGAACGGACAGATCCACAGGAAATCCACCCAATGAGAGTTGCGCATTCATAAGAGACATATTTGCGTTTCTGACAGTACCTGGCGATGGTATCCATGTTGGTGGAATGACTTCTGTTCCGGTTGTGACAAGTACAATCCGCGGTTTACTGAACACGTCCAGAACACCCCTGCCTGCGGCAGCAGCTATACCAAGATGCTGGCTGGCCAGCTTGGTGCCCTGTTCCAATACTGTCTGTCCCTCCTTGATATCCTGTCCCCTCCAGCAGATATTGGCTCCAGGATCAGGTACATTATCAAGGTAAAGAACAGATTCCTCGACTCTGGAATTCTCGACAATCACAATTCTGTCGGCACCTTCGGGAACCGGAGCACCGGTCATGATCGGAGCGGCCTGACCCTGTCCAAGAGTGACTGTACCTGAATCCCCGGCAACAATCTCTTCGAGAAGCTCATGTCTCAATCCGTCTCCAGTAATCGCAAAACCGTCCATAGCTGAACGATTGAAGGGCGGCATGTCTATATCGGAATGAACATCATTCGCCAGTACAAAACCGGCAGCATCCTCAAGAGGTACTTGAATAACGAACGGCTGCCCCGAATTTTCAAGTACTATTTGTAGAGCATCTGCAGTAGAGATCATCATACCTCCAGTTGATTCAGCAGATCTCTGAAATCCGATTCAGTTCTGTCCCATATTTCAATGATTCTCTCGGCCAGTTTAGTGAGGTTGCTTCCTCCACCTTTCGAACCACCACGATTACTTATTATCAGTTCTGCGCCAAGTCTGTCTTCAGCGTCCCGCAGCAGGAGCCATACTCTCTTATATGGGACTCCGGTCTCCCTGGCAGCCTGCAGGATGGACCCGGTACTTTTAACCGCTTTCAAAAGTTCAATTCGACCATGACCGAACAGAGATTCACCTTCCAGTTCTATCCAGTGTTTACCATTTATCGAAAAAGAGGAATTGCCCTTGATATTCATAAGAGCCGGGATAATTGCGGAGATCTTTTCAGCCTCAATCGCTGTCAGCGGACTTAAGGCAGTCAGGTCGGCTTTTCTGGATAATTCACCGGCACCGGGCTTACGGCTGGAATCACATGAGAGGTGTATATGGTAGTCAGGTTCTTTCAGTTTGAGAATTGAATTACTCTCCCATATCTGGATATCCGCGTCAGAGGATATCTCATCCATGGCTTCAATTAATTCCCGCATATGAGAATATCTGTAGAGAACTGCCCTTGAAGCTCCCGCTTCCGAATATCGATCTGTGTCAGATCCCTCAGGGCCACGATCGGTTTGAATACCACTCAGTCCGTGTGTACCTCTTGATAGTTTTATACAGGAGACTGACAATCCGATTGAATTGAATTTCTTAACCAGTTCACAGGCCAGAAGTGTTTTCCCGAGTTTTCTCCCGTCAGAACTGATTACTATCTGGCGCTGCCTTTCAGCCTTGATATCTCACCATCCTTTTAGATGATAGCACCGTTATATACAATGAACATATCGAATTATCTGTCATTTGAACACTCTGAAAGGATGAAAAAGTACTTATAGAATTATTCGCTATTAATCTGCTGTTTGTATCGAATTGAACAATAATTTATCCGGAATGTCCCGGCAGGCAGGCAAGCTGCCGTTTCCTGCTCGATGGTTTTCGAGCCACATAAATACTCTCTCCTGTATCAGGATGAAGGCCGGTGAAGTACATTGCAGTTGCCATAGTCATTGGTGTCGGAAGGAATATCTGAGATTTCTCAGGGCGCATATTCTGCCGGTTTAACTCGCTGGCAGTAACATGCATCTGGTTCATTCCGCATCCTGGAAATGCCGCAAGAATGTAAGGTTCGATATACTGCTTCTTCCCGGCTTTTTCCGAGTATTTCTCAAACAGATCCTTGAAGTCTCTCCAGAGTTCCGGATCCGGTTTCCGCATGAGCTTGAGTACTTCCCTGGAAAAATGTTCCGGCGCTATCTTCAGTAAACCTGAAACATGATTCGCGGTAAGTCTTTCTATGAATCGGAGATCCCGTAGTGCGACATCAAAGCGTATCCCGCTGGATACAAAAACATTACTGACTCCTTCAACTCGCGAAACAGAATCAAGCAAATTCAGATACGGAGCATGATCAGTTCTGAAATGCTGACAGATTCCGGGATATAGACAGGAGTTTCTCTTACATGCTTTTTCAGCATCCGCGTCCGAGCAACCCATGCCGTAAAGATTGGCAGTGGGCCCACCCAGATCTGTAACTGTTCCCCTGAAATACTTCTCCAGATTCAGTCTCCGTACCTCCCTCAGAACAGACTCGATGCTTCTGCTGCTTATCGTTCTTCCCTGATGAAGCCCTAGAGCACAGAAGCTGCATCCACCCGCGCATCCCCTGACAACTGTAATCGAGTTCCTGATCATCCTGAAAGCAGGTATTTCACCCCGGTAAACCGGATGAGGTTTTCTGGAGAATGGAAGTTCGTATATCCTGTCCATTTCAGCAGTGCTGAGCGGATGCTGAGGAGGATAGACAACAACTGCACGGCTGTCAGCCTTCTGAACAAGTGCGGAACCGGACCACGGGTTGCTTTCTCTTTCGATCAGCTTCGTCATTTCCATGAACGCCTGAGGTGACCGGATTACCTCCTCATGCGACGGCAGTTCCATGTATTCACTGATATCGGAATCATTCAATGCTTTGCTGCTCATATAAATAGCGGTACCACGAATTCCTTTAAGGTCTCTGTCTGCTGAAATTCTGTCCGCTATCTCCCCTACAGCTTTCTCTCCCATACCGTAGATCAGGATTTGGGCTTTTGAATCAAGAAGAATCGATTTCCTTACTTTTTCACTCCAGAAATCATAATGACTCAGTCTTCTCATGCTGGCTTCAATACCGCCAATTACAACCGGAACTCCAGGCATTGTCTTCTGCACCATGTTTACATACTTCAGAACCGCTCTGTCAGGCCTTTTACCAGGTTTTCCTCCCTCTGAATATGCATCGTCCGATCTAATCCGTTTCAGGGATGTGTAATGGTTTACCATAGAGTCCATCGCTCCTGAAGAAATCCCTACAAACAGCCTGGGAACTCCAAGACGGAGGAAATCTTCAGAAGCGCTGATATCAGGCTGAGGTATTATTCCTACCCTGTATCCAAGACCTTCAAGGTACCTGCCTATCAACGCGGTTCCGAAGGAGGGGTGATCAACGTACGCATCCCCTGTAATCAGAATGATATCACAGACTTCCCAGTCCAGGTCGTTCATTTCCTCCCGCGATACGGGAAGAATTGGCGCAGGCTTTTTCATAAGACCTCCATTTCCCGATTCAGCCGACTGAGAAGCTACAGTAGAACAAGAGGGGTTGACAAGTCCCAAAAAAAAGCGGACACTAATAGTGAACGGTTGTTTACATTGTAACTGATAAGGAGACGAATATGAATACTGAGAACGGAACGCTTTCATCGGAAAGAGTCGCAGCCGGCAGAACGACATACTTCATCGACGTACGGCAGGCTGTGAATAACAGATTCTATCTTTGTATTACGGAATCAAGAAGAATATCGGACACCGGTTTTGATCAGAACCGGATTTTCCTTTTCGAAGAAAACCTTGATGAACTCAGAAAAGCTTTTGAAAAGGCATTCTCTGAAGTAGAACAGGCTGTTCTGAATAGAGGGGAGCTGCCTGAATCGGATTCATCACAAAAGCATGCACGAACGGGTAAATTGTGGACTGAAGAAGAAGAAAAACTTCTGAAGAAAGGGTTCAGCAAGAAAACCCCGATGGAGGAGCTCTCTGAGAAATTGCAGAGAAGCAGTTACGCAATTACCCTGAGGCTTGAGAAACTTGGATTGATAGAACAATCCTCAGAAAGTAAATAACAACAGGCATTCTCAAACCGCTCTCAGGCAGTACGTGTTCCTGAAAAAGCAAGTATTATGCTTGATGAAATATGCAAACTATAATTGTCGGTACAAGGAGGAAATTAAGTAATGACGCCACTGAACGCAATACTCCTGTTTCTTGCAGGCATCGCTGCCGGGTTCGTGAACGTCAACGCAGGTGGTGGTTCATTCCTGACAATCCCCCTTCTCATGATCCTCGGCGGCCTCCCCGCGGCTGCGGCAAACGGTACGAACAGAGTAGCTGTACTCATCCAGAATCTTGTTGCCATAAGGAATTTCCGCAGGCACGGATTCAGGGATATCAGGCAGGGAATGAAGCTCGGGATTTCAGCAATGGCCGGCGCCGTTATAGGATCATTCATAGCGCTTGACATACCGGAGGGTATTTTCCGAACAGTACTATCCATCATAATGATTCTGGCTCTGGTAACCGTACTGCGTCCAGGAAGAAAAAACCTGCAAAAAGACAATTCCGTAATTCTCAGGCATCCAGTACTTCAGATTATCACCTTCTTTTTCATCGGCATATACGGAGGATTCATCCAGGCAGGTACCGGTTACCTTATAATCTTCTCACTCTCGGTCATCGGAGGGCTCTCACTGGTAAAAACAAACAGCCTCAAGATTATCATCATAGCGGCTTATCTTGTTCCTTCCCTGATAGTCTTCATCGCGAATGGTGAGGTTAAATGGTTTCCCGCTCTGATTCTGACAGCAGGAACATCTCTGGGCGGCTGGTTCGGATCGGCTTTCGCCATCAAGAAAGGCGACAAATGGATCAGGGTCATCCTCGCGGTGGCCATTCTTGGAATGGCGGCAAAAATGGCGGGATTATTCTAACTGAAAAAGGCTCATCAGTCTTCTGTATTCTTCCGCAAGATATTTTCTTTTCTCAAGACTCTTCAGATTCTTCAATCCAAGGTGAAAAGCATTCCTGGCAACTTCCGGCTCATTCAGATGCCTCAGTGCCAGATCTATGATTCTGATATAGATTTCCAGTTTAAACGGAGCTCTGGGAATCATATCCTCAAGCATCTTCAGCGCTTCATGATACTCTCCATGCATGATTCGCGCTTCAGGCAGGCTGAACATCAGAGCCGGTTCATTTCTTCGTCTACCTGGATTGAAAATACTCCCGGCAGGACTTGAAAAAATGATCGATATAGGTCCCACCAAAATGAATGCAGGTATAAGTAGAGGAAATACAGCAAAAATGGAAAAGGGAGGCCCGCTGATGAACATGAGTACACTGATCGCAAAAAAAGGCAGTGACAGCAGAAATCTCTTTGCAAGTGCTTTCAGCGCGAATCCTATATCACTCATGGTATATGTCCTGGTTCTTATCCTGAGAAAATTTCTTTGATCTTTTCAATAAGTTCTGCGGAACGATACGGTTTCTGAATGAATCCGGAAAGTGATTTACCCGCGAACCTGTGCTTGATATCCTGCTTGCTGAAACCGCTGGAAATAATAACAGGAATGTCATTCCTGATACGCCGAATCTCCCGAAGCACTTCATCGCCGCTGAGACGGGGCATGGAAAGGTCAAGAATAGCAAGAATGATTTCATCAGCGTTTTCTCTGAAAAGATCAACAGCCTTCTGGCCATCTTCAGCCGTTAGAACGGTAAATCCGCGGTTCTCCAGCATCCTGCGGCTGACATCAAGTACGGTATCTTCGTCATCAGCCAGAAGTATTGTCCCGCTACCGCTCCATTTCTTCTCAGTGATCTTCGTATCGCTGCTGACATCCCTCTGATCATCTCCCTCATAAACCGGGAAGAGTACTTTGAATGTTGTTCCCTCACCGGGTTCGCTGTACAATTTGATAGCGCCGTTATGACTCAGTATTATTCCGAGTACAGCGGACAATCCGAGTCCCCTTCCCGTGAATTTGGTGGTGAAAAACGGATCGAAAAGCCTGGACCTTGTATCTTCATTCATCCCGCAACCTGTGTCAGCGACTTCAATGTAAATATACATTCCCTCTGAAAGCTCTTCTGTCATTTCAACATCTCTGAAGTATTCCTTATCGCAATACACGGCACCGGTTGTGATCGCAATAATGCCGCTTTTCTCCTCAAGGGCTTCGGAAGCGTTCGTAATGAGATTCATCAGAATCTGCCGCACCTGGGTAGCGTCTGCCATGATCAAAGGCAATTCATCAACCAGTCTGAACCTGAGAGTTGCTTTCTTGGAAATACTCACTTCGAGCATGTGGGTGAGTTCTACGATCACTTCATTCAAATTCAGTGGTACTATCTCGAAACTTCCCCTGCCGGAGTAAGCAAGCATCTGACGCGAGAGCTCAGCGGCTCTTGTTGCGGCTATTTCTATCTCCTTTACTGATTCTCTGGCTGAACTGGTTCTGGGCAGCGACATCAGTGCCAGATCAGCGTTCCCGAGAATGGTCATCAGGATATTGTTGAAATCATGCGCAATTCCGCCAGCAAGTACCCCGAGGCTCTCCAGCTTCTGAGAGTGCTGTACCTGAGCCTGCAGCAGACGGCGTTCATCCTCCACGTTCTTGCGTTCAGTGACATCACGAATGACAGCGACAACACTGTCTTCGCCATACGGCGCTATCCTGGCTTCAAAATGACCGAACAAGTCAGGAAGATCCAGCTGGTACTCCACAGACCGTACTTCACCGGTCGAAAAAACAGTTTCAATACAGGAAAATACTTCTTCAAGTTTCTCATCCGGCAGATTCAGATCTCTTATGTTACTGCCGATGATCCTGTCCCTTGCAATTGCGAGTTCATCTTCCTTCCTGGCCATGTATTCAAGACAAGTTCCATCTCTTGAAAGCACGAACATCATATCCGGCATAGCTTTCAGGAGCGCTTCCCTGCTGTTGAGACTCCGTTCAAGCTCCACCTGCGTGTTCTTCAATTCGGATATATCCAGAAGTGAACAGACGCTTTTATCGGTACCGGGTATCATGTCTATCTTCAGATGTATTTTCTTCACCTTGTCATCGCAGTCGATGAATTGAAAATCGTACTCCTCAGGAGCTGATCCGGGCTTCTTCCGCCTGATGTCATGGTATTTTTTCATCCTCTCAAGATCTTCCGGCACAACAAATTCAGTCCAGTTCTTCTTTCCCTCGATCTCGCTCCTGGAATAACCTGAAAGCAGTTCAAAACCCTGATTGGCGAGTAATATCACGGTATCCCTTTCTATTATCAGCATGGCAGTGCCCGTGTTCTCGAAAACCGCCCTGTACCGTTCTTCGCTAGCCCGAAGCGCCTTTTCGGATATGTGCCGCTGAGTAATATCCAGGGTGATTCCGCCTATAAGCGGCGGCTTGGCTTCCCTGTTTATTCGAAATGAGTGTACTTCTACAATCAGCTTATTATTTTCCTTATCACAAACCGTCTTCTCAAGAAAGTTATACCCGTTTTCCAGAGTCATCCGATCAGCTTCAATCATCTGCCGGGCAAATTTTTCCGTGTACAGCTCCATCGGTGTTTTGCCAGCCCACTCTATTTCCGACCCGAATGTCTCTATAAAATTATCATTTACATGAAGGTACTTTGAGTTCCTGTCTCTTATGAATACGGGTCCGGGAAAATGGTCCATGAAAGCCTCCAGCAGCAGCTGGGATTCTTTCATCGCTTCAATGGAATCGTTGCGGCTTTTCTTCACCTCAATTCCGTGCAGAGCGTACGAAATAGCATCAACAATCTCTTCGAAAAGATCCTGCTGTTCTTTGTCCATTCTGAAATTCTTAGGCAGACCGGCAGAGATAATTCCGAAAGTGGTTCCATCATGTTCCAGTCTTGATGTATAGCTTTCCAGATGCGTGTACTTCTCTGTGCTCAGAGGGCATTCCGCACATGAAGAGATGATTTCGCTGCTGAAAACAATACCGGATCTTTCAAGGGCGCATCGGACACATCGTGGGAGACAACCGGATTCTATAAGTTTCAGCATGTTCCTGAAATCACTGCCGATTCCCGCCTCAGCCGAGTCAATGACACTTCCATCGCGGTCCATGAGCAGAATCCAGCTGTAGTCATAACCTTCGGCTTCAGTAAGCAGGCTGCAGGTATTTCGTATGAGACCAGCGGGATCGTTTTCCCTGGTTATCAGTTTGTCGACATTCCTGATAGACTGAATGACATTATTCAGATATTCGATACGCTCCTCGTTCTTCTTCCGCTCGGTCACATCCCTGCCGACAACAACCAGGTCACGTCTGCTTCCGTCATCAGAAAAAGAGGGCACCTTGATTATATCAAAGATGTGCTGTGTTCCATCCGGTTCAGATAACGGCTCATCGCTTCTGGAAAGCTTTCCTATCTCCCATGTGATTTCGTCGGTTTCCTCACACCGTTCAAACACAGGCATGTAAAAAGAAGAATCCTTACCAAAATCGGTTTCTTTCTTTCCTCTCCAGTCGATATTCTCCAGTTGAAAGAGTCTCAGGACATATTCATTAGCTTCCAGCCACCGGCTCTCACCGTCCTTCAGAACTATCAGGTCGGGGATAACATCAATGAGAGTACGCAGCCGTCTCTCGCTGTCTTCAAGTTTCTTTCCCGATTCTTTCTTTTCAGTGATGTCTGTTAAAGTACCAACAATGCCGAGAGTTTTTCCGTCCTTATCCCTTATCAGTGTGTTGCACATCATGGCTGGAAAAAGGGTTCCGTCTTTCCTGACATGCCACACCTCACCGCTGTAACTGCCGGTTTCCAGAATAGACCGATTGATTCTGTCGACTTCATCCATCTGCTCCGGAATATGGAACATTGAAACATGTTTTCCTGTGAAATCATCGGGGGTTCGTCCGTGTGCTTCAGCGAACGCGCTGTTGCAATAGAGAATCATGCCTTCAAGGTCGATTATGGCAACGCTGAGAATTCCCTGATCCAGAGCTTGTGAAAGAAGTATTTTTCTTTGTTTAGCACCCAGGTTCAGGGATTCTTTCTTTTTTGGCATTACTCCTCCTGAAAGTTGTAATCGGAATTAGCAAGTTTTAAGTATATTGCATAAAGAAGGTTTCCTGCAAGTATATCAAAACAGGTAAATGTCAGTTTTGAAAGGAAAATATGTCAGCAGTATTTACCCGCATGTTCTTTCTTCCCGCGTTACTCATTTCAGTCTATACTGGCAACCCTTATCATCCGACAATCCTGCTCCCTGAACCTGCTCCGGACAGCGGCATCTCTGTTGAGGAGGCAATAGAAACAAGACGGTCCATTCGCACGTTTGCCTCAGAGAGTATCTCTCTGGCAGAACTTGCGCGGCTGCTGCACTCAGCACAGGGTATCACTTCAGATTATGGATTCAGAGCAGCGCCCTCCGCGGGTGCCACTTTCCCCCTTTCCATTCTTGTCATCGCGGAAAAAGTCGACTCGCTTGAAGCAGGGATCTACGCGTACGAACCTTCGAATGAATCCCTTACTGCGATCAGAATGGGATGCTTCCTGGATGAGCTTTCCGAAGCTGCGCTCGGACAGACATGTGTGAGAAATTCTCCCCTGGTCATAGCCATCATCGCGGAATACAGTATCACTACTTCTGTCTACGGAAATCGCGGCAGAACCTACGTCCACATGGAAGCAGGACATGTTTCACAGAATATCTATCTCCAGTGTACCGCATTGGGTCTCGGCACAGTAGCAGTCGGAGCGTTCAGTGACAATGCTATCAGTGAGATCCTCAACCTCGCGGAAAATGAAACACCGCTTTACCTGATGCCTGTCGGCAGACCGGTTGAACCTTAGGGAGAGTAGAAAATTTGTCTGATTTTCTGAAAGTGGTGCTGCGCAAACTCTCCCCTCCCCTGTTCACGGTCAGGATCACCGACCACTCTGCTGTTCTCACCGGGGGACAAGTAACTCCCGCTCTACTCAGAGATTTTTCGGAAATCGCTCGAAAAAGCAATATAGTGAGCGGATGGATCTGGGGATTACGAACCGGAAATAGCATCAGACTGGATTTCTCTTCGAAGATCAGCAAGGGTGATCGTCAGCGTTTCAGAAACATCATGGCCATACATGCGAACTAATAAAAATGAATCGATGTACGCAGGAATTTACAGCATCGTGAGAATGATACCGTCCGGGAAAGTGGCCACCTATGGGCAGGTCTCCAGAATAGCAGGCAGGTGCTCCGCGAGGAATGTGGGTTACGCGATGTCATCTGTTCCTTCAGGAAGCGATATCCCTTGGCACAGGGTCATTAACAGCAGAGGTATGGTCAGCATCAGGAGTTATGGAGAAGAGTGCTTCGCCCAGCATCAGCTTCTTGAAGGTGAAGGAGTTCTTTTCAACGAAAAGGATCAAGTAGACCTGGATATTTATGGCTGGGAAGGTCCCTAACCTGAGATGAAGGATGAAGCCGAATGACTGAGAAAGGTAAGCGGGACTGGTCGGAAAAGGACCTCAGGAAGATGATCGTCGACCAGAGGCGATTCCTGTGGCGTGATGACATGATCGATCGGATATCATCATCCCTGAACCTCAAACATGGAATAACTGCTGTCGACATCGGCTGCGGACTCGGTTATCTGGGCTGGACCTTCTGGAGACACTTCGGAGAAGGCGGAACCTACATAGGAGTGGACTGCTCGGAAAAACTGCTCACAGATGCGCGGGAAATGTCCGAAGAATGGTCAAACGGAGGGAATGCCTGTTTCCTAAAAGGGGAAGCCTGCTATATACCACTTCAAGATGCATTCTCGGACTTTACCATGTGCCAGACCCTCCTCATGCACCTCGAAAGACCGGAAACAGCGCTTGCAGAAATGATCCGGATAACAAAACCGGGTGGTGCTGTCATGTGCATGGAGCCTGACAACCTCTCCTCTTCTCTAGCTGTACCCTTCTCCTCCCGTCCGTCCATTACGTTGAAAGAGCGAATGTTCTGGTTCAAAGCCTGGATTATCTGGGCTGAAGGGAGGAAGCGTCTCGGGAAAGGAGACTACGGTATCGCCTCGAAAGTACCTAAACTGATGGCTGACGCGGGGCTGGTCCGGATTGATTCAAGAGTCAACGACATACCCGGGTTCATCCAGCCTCCCTACGAAACTGAAGCCCAGAGGTACTCGCTGGAAAAAATGCGTGAGCATCTTGATGAAAGGGATGAGGAAGAGGAAAAGCGCTGGTGGAAAGAGTACAAGGAGTGTTTTATCGCAGGGGGCGGTTCCCTGTCGACCTATTACAGGATCAGAAAACTCGCCGAGGAAAAACGCGAAGTCAATACAGAGATCATTCTCGACCAGGTCAGGTCAGGCTCCTACTATGCAGGTCCTCGCCCTATGGGTTTCTTCTGCTTCACAGGATTCGTACCGAAACGAACCAAAGAAAAATAGCACGTTACATTTCCGGTAACTCGAGCAATGCATGCGATATTCTTAACATGGGCCGATACAGCGCCGACATCGTGGGTGACAAGCACGATGGTTATAGTTCTGTTCAGTTCCCTCAGAAGATTGAAGAAGCTCTCCTGCGTGTTGTGATCAACACTTGCAACGGGTTCATCCAGCAGGAGAATCATCGTTTCTGTTACTTCGAAATCGTCACTGTTTTTAAGATGACAGCAGTACGAACCTGTATTTGCAGGATTACCGTTTTTATCTGTTTCATTCCAGGCAACTGAATGATTACCTGCTGTCTGGAACCCTCTGATCAACGTAATAAAGATCTTGCAACAAAGCAGGTTGGATGTTATTGTTGTTGTGAATGCAGTAATGTGTGTTGCACATTGCACCTTTAATGTGCGAGAAACAAAGGTCATTTATGCATGCAGGAATAGATAAAAAAGCTATCAGCATAGGAACTTTCAAAGAATTGGAAGAAGAGGATATACGATATTTATCAAAGGCAACCGCAGCAGAAAAGTTTGAAACAATTACATATCTAAGGGAATGCTTTTATGGGCATGAAGCAACTACCGGAAGACTTCAAAGAGTTTATACAGTTTTTAAACGATCATAAAGTTCATTACCTGCTTCTGGGCGGGTGGGCTGTTGGACTCTATGGAAATCCAAGAGCAACAAAAGATATTGATTTCCTGATAGCAACAGATGACGAGAATATCAGAAAATTGCAGCAAGCACTCCTTGCATTTGGGGCACCAACTGTGGAAAACAAAGTTTTCCAGGAAAAAGGCAATGTGTTCCGAATGGGTAGAACTCCAATACAGATTGACATAATAAATGAAGCAGATGGAATCAGTTTCAACGAATGCTATGAGCACAGAAATATCATAAGAATTGATAATATCGATATTGCTACTATATCCAGAGATGATCTAATAAAAAATAAAAAAGCTTCAGGGCGACACAGAGATTTAGCCGATATAGAATTCATCGAAAACCAGGAGTAGATCTTACTCTACGAACTATTAGTACCTGAAAGTAAACATACCTGCAACCAATATTAACGATTTATCGAAGTGCTTCGCACTTGACAAAGGGCTTAAGTTGTAAGTATTTCAATATTTGCAAAAGATCTAGCAAAAAACAACGGTTAGCCAACAAGTAAAATATAAAACTATGTCAAAGTACAAAATTTTAATACGTTCAAGATGACGTCATTGACTGAAGCCCAGATATACTCGCTTAAAAAAATGCGTGAGCATCTTGAGGAAAGAGATGAGGAGGAGGAAAAGCGCTGGTGGAAAGAGTGCAAGGAGTATTTCATCGCAGGGGGCGGTTCCCTGTCGACCTATTACAGGATAAGAAAAATCGCCGAGGAGAAACGCGAAGTTAATACAAAGATCATTCTCGACCAGGTTAAATCAGGCTCCTACTACGCAGGTCCTCGCCCTATGGGTTTTTTCTGCTTCACGGGGTTCGTGCCGGAATCGATGTAACGTAAATTCCACGCTCGGGCTGCTAATCAGAGTTTGTTCAGTAGTCTTTAATCTCCCGTTTTAGAACTGGTATCTGATTTCTGACTACATCCCATATTACTGCAACATCGACTATATCATATCCGTGCGCAATGATGTTTCTAAGCCCGACAATGTTTCTGTATTCAGAGATCCTGTTCTCAATATTCTCTTTATCAATTCTGTATAACCGGTTAAGCGCTTCTCCTATTGAAAGAGAAATATCAGTTAGTAATTTCTTTATTCTATGAGGCATAAATCAGTTTCCTGGTCTGATTAATCTCGCTCAGAAATACAGGATTGCGAATACTCCTGACAGAAATCAGATCAATATTCCTGCCAAGAATTTCCTCCAGAGATTTCTTAAACCCCATGAACTGCTTGAAACTCCCCCTGAAACCTTCTCTATCAAAATCAACCAGAAAATCCACATCACTTTCCCTGGAAAACTCTTCTGTCAATACAGAACCGAAGATATACAATTTTTTCACTTCGTATTGACCGCACGCTTCCGTTATCTCTTTCTGATACTGCTTAATAATATTCATGTATCTGATTTTCCGCTTTCCATAAATTCTTGCCGGCATCGGAAACATTATCTGATGCGCAGACTTTATTCATATAAGCATATTCCCTCTAAAAGACTACAGTAATAAGAATATACCGTCAAGGAACTGCATCCGCATTCCTGTCATCCGCTCACAAGCATCGCGCGGGCGAATTTTCCGTGAATCTTCCCGGTCAGCTTTGCGAGGTGCAGTGTGGAAAGGAAGAGAAGCGCCCCGGCAATAACCACGAACGGCATCAGCCATACAGGTGTCCACCATACTCCGGGGAAATCGAATACAGGCTCCCTGAAAACCAGCTCGATAACCGGATCGCCGATCATACCTAGAGAAACAGCGATAAGCGTAATGAATACAGAAAAATAGAGTACTCCCAGCGGAAGCATGAGTATCA
>JAUXIK010000038.1 GCA_030620995.1 Candidatus Aegiribacteria sp. | reverse complement strand
CGTCTTGCGGCTCGCAGAGCTGCTTCATTGGCCAGGTTCTCCAGATCCGCGCCGCTGAATCCGGGAGTACTCCTGGCAACTTTTTCCAGACTCGCTGATTTGTCCACCGGCATCTTGCGCGTATGGACTTTCAGTATCGCCTCTCTGCCCTTTACATCCGGCATACTCACTACAATTCGTCTGTCGAATCTGCCTGGTCTTAAAAGTGCCGGATCAAGAACATCAGGACGGTTAGTAGCAGCCATGACTATTACACCCGCGTTTTCTTCAAATCCATCCATCTCCACAAGAAGAGCATTCAGTGTCTGCTCCCTCTCATCATGTCCTCCGCCGAGACCGGCTCCTCTGTGTCTTCCGACAGCGTCTATCTCATCAATGAAAATAATGCATGGAGCTTTTGACTTGCCCTGTACAAAAAGGTCCCTGACGCGGCTTGCCCCCACACCAACGAACATTTCCACGAAATCGGACCCGCTCATGGAATAGAAGGGAACCTTGGCTTCACCAGCCACAGCTCTTGCCAGTAATGTCTTCCCGGTTCCAGGTCTTCCAACCAGTAAAACACCCTTGGGAACCTTTCCCCCGAGACGTTGAAATTTCTCCGGTACTTTGAGGAATTCTATTACTTCCATAAGTTCCGCTTTCGCTTCATCAGCCCCTGCCACATCTTCAAATGTCACCTGGGGATTATCACTGGAGAACAGTCTGGCTTTGCTTTTCCCGAAAGAAAAAGCCTTCCCTCCTCCTCCAGCTTTTCGCATGAAGTAGATAAAGAAACCGATAAGCAGAAGAAAAGGAATGAATGAGAGCAGGTGAGCCAGCAGTTCGTTTGGCGGTTGTGCGGTTACAAGCACACCATGAGCGGACAGGGAGTCAAGAACCCCTGTACTCTCGAATGGAATGAAACTTGTGAATTCACTGAATTCGGCTCCATCTTCGGTCTGTGGGAAATAGAATTCACCTTTAACCGAACCACCAGTCTCGATAATAATGGATCTGACATTGTTCTCGCTGATATATTCCATCAATCGGGAATAAGGAATATCAACGCTGTTACTCCCTGTATCAAAAACCTGAAATATCGTAAAAGCGATTAGAACCATAAGCAGCCACATTGTGACGGTTCTTACTGAGCAACCGGCAGTAATCGGCTGGGGTAGCATTTTTTTGCCTGGGGGACGTTTGTTGTCCATATATCTCCTGATCCGTTTATTCCCTTTTCGCTACGATGTCGGACAGATTTCTTCCAAACCCTCCCGGGCTGTCGAGTCCATACCCGAATACAAATCTGTCAGGAATATTGAATACAACCCGATCAACTTCTACTTCAACTTTCCTTCTGATCTTTTTATCAAGCAGAACTACTGTATGAAGAGAGGCCGGATCTCTTGATTTTATCAGCCTTTGAATATACGCCAGAGTAAGCCCTGTGTCGACGATATCCTCCACCAGGAGGACTTCTCTGCCTGACAAAGGGAGGGTGGTATCAAGCGTTAGTCTTACTTCTCCTGAAGATTCTGTCTGTTCTCCGTAACTCGCTGCTCCAAGAAACTCGATCTGCAGTTGAACCTCCATAGAACGAATCAGATCGGCCGCAAACATAAAGCCTCCCTTTAAGAGAGGAATAACCACAATCTGCTTTCCAAGGTAATAATCTGTAAGCGTTTTGCCCAGTTCCCGTATGCCCTGTCTGATCTCTTTTGAGGAAATAAGCACCTCATAATCATTACTCACTGATCTTTCTCCATTCGTTTCAAAGATCTTTCAATAAACACTTCAGATTCATCAACTGTAATTCTCAAGCCGCCGGGAAGCAAATGAAAACCTTTTTTCGAATCAGCTAACCATCTGTCAGTTTTTTCGATTTCCTCTCTTCCCCCTCTGGGGCGGCCGCTGAGTACCCACAGAATACCAAGCCTTACAGCTCTCGGATAATTCATGTATTGCTTAATAGCGAATCTATCTCCGGACACGAGTTCCTCAATAGATTTCTCTATCATATCATCTATTACATCCCGCCACTGAGACAGGTTTGCGGAAGATCTGCCCAGAGCATAAGAACATCCCGGAGATAGTGATTCAAGAGCAGGCATAATAGTGTGCCGTATTCTGTTTCTGAGGAAAGTGTCTTCGATATTAGTGGGATCCTCAATCCAGCTCTGATCAATCATAGAAAGATACTCCTGAAGATCACTCCGGGATAGATCGAGAAGTGGTCTGCGAACAGGACCCCGTCCAAAATAGTCCATCCCACCCAGACCTCTCAGACCGGAACCTTCAAGAAGTCGCAGTAAGAGCGTCTCGGCTCTGTCGGAGGATGTATGCCCTGTCGCGACCAGATCGGAACTTCCCGCCATCTCGGAGTAAATCTCCTGGCGTTTTCTGCTGAAGTAAGCTTCAAGCGTCCCTGATTCAGGAGGTAATATTTTTCTCAGATGATAGGGGAGCCCTATTTCTATCGCGAGGTTTTCTACGAACGCGCTATCATCTGCGCTGTCAGACCTTGAACCATGATCAATATGAAGAACAGACACATCCCATTTCATATGTTTTTTGAATTGCATCAGCAATCGAAGAAGAGCCACGGAATCGCTTCCACCAGAAACAGCTGCCCAGACTCTGCTACCTTTCGGCAGTAGACTGCGGGTTCTTACTGTTTCAATGAAAGTACCTTCAGGATTCCTCACTTTGTTCACCATGTCCTCCATGCTTACAATATACAGGAGCCGCACTGGAATATTCAGGCGAGTCCGCAAATTTGCATAAAACATACTTGATAAGATATCTTCAGTATATTCCAATTCGCTGTTTACACGCTGGACTTATCATTAGCATAAGACAATAATGTCATGGGAGGCAGTCTATGCAACATGCAAGCACAGGGACCGGCAGACTTCACAAGGAACTGGGTATTCCATCGCTTTTCTCAATTGCGACCGGATCCATGATTAGTTCCGGTCTGTTTGTCCTCCCGGCATTTGCCTTCACCGTGGCTGGACCCGGAGTGATATTTTCCTATCTGATAGCAGGATTCCTCGTTATTCCCACGATGCTCAGCAAATCGGAGCTTGCAACAGCCATGCCGAGAGCAGGCGGAATATACTATTTCATTGACAGAGCTCTCGGGCCTCTCGCTGGAACCCTGTCCGGTTTTGCCGCCTGGTTTTCTCTATCTGTCAAGACCGCCTTTGCCTTCGTCGGTCTCGGTATATTCATGGAATTCCTGTCGCCGGAAATCAACGGCAGACTCTTTGCGATGATTTCGTGCATCCTGTTCACGGGAATCAATCTCAGAGGAGCAGGACACGTCGGCAAAGCCCAGATCGTTCTGGTTGCGGGTCTTCTGATATCCCTTGCACTTTTTGCAGGATTTGGTCTTACATCAATATCCCCCGATCGATTCAGGCCGCTTGCTCCAAACGGTTTCAATGGTATTCTTGAAGGTGCCGCACTTGTCTTTGTCGCTTTCGGCGGTCTGACGAAAGTCACCAGCGTATCAGAGGAAGTCAAGAATCCAGGAAGGGATCTGCCGGCCAGTATGTTCCTGGCGCTGACTGTTGTAACCGCATTCTATTTCGTTTCCGTTCTCATCTGCGTTGGAGTACTGGATCCTTCGGTTCTATCCAAGACCGGTATGCCTATATCCGAAGCGGCGAAAGTTATCGCTGGAAGCACCGGTCTCACCGTAATGAGCATAGCAGCTGTGCTTGCTTTTCTATCCACTGCGAATGCAGGTATCCTTGCCTCGGCAAGATTTCCCTTCGCCATGAGCCGTGATGAGCTTCTTCCGGCAGGCCTTTCGAGGATTTCAAGGAAAAGGGGAACCCCGTGGGTTTCCATACTTTTTACCAGCGTCATCATTATCATGTTACTTTTCCTTGATTTTACTCAACTCGTAAAACTCGCGTCAACCATGAAGCTCCTTCTTTTTCTTCTGGTTAATGCCGCCGTTATCGTCATGCGGGAGAGCAGGATACATACATACAAGCCAGAATTCAGAAGCCCTGGTTACCCGTGGATTCAGCTCCTTGGAATTGTCGGGATGATTGTGCTCCTCTACAAATTGGGGCAGTCAGCTCTCATCGCAAGCGTACTTGTCATCATAGGAGGATCGATCTGGTACTTCATCTATTCACGCCACCGATCAAAAAGGCACTACGCACTTCTGCATCTAGCCGCTCGAATATTCCCAAAAGAACTCGTCAGGAAAGAAGACGGGCTTGTCAGGGAACTTGCGGGAGTTTTGAAAGAAAGGGACAATATCTATGAGGACAGGTTCGACAGCCTTGTTGTCGACGCTCCAATACTGGATCTCGAAGGACCAATCGATCTCAAGCCGTTCCTAGCTTCCGTATCGGACAAGCTGTCATCTTCGCTCAGCCTTCCGGGAAGTAAACTTGCGGAACTTCTCCTTTCAAGAGAGAAGGAATCAACAACCGCTCTCAGGAAAGGTCTGGCCATTCCTCACATCATCGTACCGGGAGAGAACATATTCTCGGTAGCTATCGCAAGGTGCAGAAAAGGAGTTGATTTCGGCGGTGAGAATTCACCTGTCAGGATGATCTTCGTGCTTGCAGGTACAAGAGACGAGAGGATGTTCCATCTCAGAGCTCTTATGGCGATCGCTGAAATTACAAGCGCTCCTGATTTCGACTCGAACTGGATGAAATGCCGTAATGAAACGGAAATCAGGGATCTGATACTTCTTTCGAAAAGGCGGAGAGAACCTCTCTGAGCACCCTTTTCGATAGGGAGAAGTAGATGTAGAGTTCATCCAGATTTTTCAGGATTTCCGCGAACTCAGGAAGGAATTCGTTCAGCATTCTCATCGTACTGTCCCTTCATGTCAAAGTCATATCCTGAACCAAGCAGCTGTGTATGCTTGACTGCAGATAGTATTTGTAATATTGTACAATTATGCAAATACAGAAAGGAATTATTTATGCCAGTAGATATGGTTCGATTCGAAAAACGAGCGGAAATAATCAAGGCTATGGCTAATGCCGCCCGTCTCGTGATAGTCGAGGAACTATCAAGAAATGAGAAAACAGTCAGTGCTCTTACAGAGCTGGTAAATCTCGATATATCTACTGTATCACGACACCTTCTGATCCTTCGTCATGCGGGAATCGTATCATGCAGGAAAAACGGAAACAAAGTTCTATACCGGCTGAGGACTCCATGCGTTCTGAACTTTTTCGACTGTGTAGAGAAAGTTATAAACAGTGATGAAAAGTTAATTGATACCTGTTCTTCTGATTTATGCCGCGAGTGTGATTAATCCCTGAATTTTATGAAAATGTAGCCGTGATGGACTGGAAGAAAGATAGAAATTCTCTTGGTTACATGCTGGGTATCTTCCTGATCGCTTATTTCCTGCCGGTCGGATGGAATCGTTTCGACAATGCCGTATTTGAAGCTCTTTATCTCCTGAGGGAATACGCGAGAGAACATATACTGACCTGTCTTCTTCCGGCGTTCTTCATCGCAGGTGCGATTTCAGTATTCCTGAGCCAGGCTTCCGTGATGAAGTATCTCGGAGCACAGGCAAAGAAAGTCACAGCTTATGGAGTTGCCTCGGTATCCGGCAGCATACTTGCTGTCTGCTCCTGCACTGTGCTTCCCCTGTTCGCCGGTATTTACAGGATGGGGGCCGGGATCGGGCCAGCCACCGCTTTTCTCTATTCAGGTCCTGCAGTTAATGTACTCGCAATCATTCTGACTGCAAGAATTCTGGGGCTTGAACTGGGCATAGCACGCGCGGTTGGAGCTGTCTTGTTCAGTATTGTGATAGGCCTCCTCATGCACCTGATCTACGGGAAAAAAGAAACAGAAAGAACGACTGTCATACTGCCTATAAATCATGAAGACGGATCCCGACCTCTATGGCAGACAACTCTGTATTTTGCCAGCATGGTCGGCATCCTCATATTCGCCAACTGGGGAAAACCAGATGGTGACTCCGGGTTATGGAGCATTATCTATTCGTGGAAATGGTTCATTACGGGAGGTTTTTCCATCCTTCTCGGATTGATCCTAACCACCTGGTTCAATGTAAAACTCTGGAAACTGCTGATAGTCGCTGCTGCTATCACTACTTCTGCTGTAATTCTTCCGGGCTATCCTATTATAGCCTTCGCGATCGGACTTATCGGATTTTCAGCTGTTCTTACAACAGGCAATCGTGAAACGCGATCGTGGTTTGACTCAACATTCGCATTCGCGAAGCAGATACTTCCCCTTCTTTTTGCCGGTGTACTGGTTGCGGGGGCTCTCCTGGGACGCCCCGGAAATGAAGGTCTGATTCCTTCCGAATGGGTCAGTTCGGCGGTTGGAGGAAACTCAATCTTCGCAAATCTGTTTGCCTCAATCGCGGGAGCTTTCATGTATTTCGCGACCCTCACAGAGGTACCTATCCTTCAGGGACTCCTTGGCGCAGGTATGGGCAAGGGCCCGGCGCTGGCTCTCCTTCTGGCGGGTCCTGCTCTTTCACTGCCGAACATGCTGGTTATCAGGAGTATAATGGGAACCTCCAGAACAATTACTTTCATATCGCTTGTTGTGATAATGGCTACGATCAGCGGAACAGTCTTCGGGCTGTTTTCAGGTTAGGAACAGAAATGAAAAAAATAATCAAGATACTCGGGACCGGTTGTCCAAAATGTATCAAACTTGCTGAACTGGCGGAACAGGCAGCGATCAAACTTGGTATAGATTACGAATTGGATAAGGTCACGGACATTAACGACATAATCAGCTACGGGGTCATGCTGACTCCGGCTCTTGTAGTTGACGGTGATGTAAAGGTCGCGGGATCCGTCCCCTCAATCGATCAAATAGTCGATTACTTAAGATGATCTTCAGAATGTTCCACTTGTACTAACGCAGAAGAACATGCAAACAGATCAGCCAGAGTATTTAGAACCAATGCCGGAACCTGCTCCAATTCCCGGACGTGACACAAACCTTTCTCTGGAATATTCTATGTTCAATATGGTATCATCTGAAACGTAATCAAATCGGGGGCAAACAATGAAATTATTCGCGAATCTGTCAGTAACGACTGTCATTCTTCTTGCAGCAATCTTAAGTTGCTCTGCTGAAGAAAACCTGTCCGTACCTGAAGTACAGTCTATTACGGATGCTCAGGCGGCTCAGGAGCTGGTCCGGGGTAATAATGAGTTCGCGGTGGATCTATACAAAGAAGTGTGCGATACGCAGGAGTCGGACAATATCTTCTTCTCTCCCTACAGTATTTCCTCAGCCCTTGGAATGACCTATGCGGGGGCAGGAGGACAAACAGCCGATGAAATGGCCAAAGTTCTTCACTTTACGCTCCCTGTTGAGGCTATCAACAGAGCTTTCCATTCATTGACTGAAACTCTGAGTTCGGGTGAACTTGTCAGAGCGGAGTCCGGAGATCCATTCACTCTTTCAATATCCAACGGCCTCTGGGTTCAGGATGGCTTCACTTTGCTGGATGAGTACGTTGCGGAAGTAACAAGGTATTACAGCGCCGCAGTCAGAAACCTTGATTTTATTAATGATCCTGAGCATTCGCGAGAGACAATAAATAATTGGGTTGCTGAAAGCACTCTGGATAGAATACAGAATCTGATTCCCCCTGGTGTGCTGAAAGAAGATACCAGGGTCGTGCTGACAAACGCGGTATACTTCAAGGCTTCCTGGCTGAAACCATTCCATGAGCGCTCCACATCGGACGCGCCGTTCTTCCTGGCCGATGACTCCGCAATCGAAGTTCCTGTGATGAACCAGACTGATTATTTCAACTACGTTTCCACTGAAGGATGCAGCGCTGTTGAACTTGATTATGCAGCAGGCAATGCATGCATGCTCATACTTCTTCCCGACGAAGACATTGAGGAATTTCAGCAGGATTTCGACGCGGATATGCTGGAGACAATCAGAGGAAGACTTTCTTCCATTCGCGTAAGCATATCAATGCCAAAGTTCGAATTTTCGCAAAGTATGCAGCTGAGTCAGATGCTCAAAACACTTGGAATGGAATCTGCTTTCAAAAGCAACGCTGATTTCAGCGGGTTTACAGGAAGCCCTGACCTCTTCATCTCGGAGGTTCTGCATAAGGCCTTCGTAAAGGTTGATGAAGCCGGCACGGAAGCCGCGGCTGCCACGGCAGTTGTTATGGGCCTTACAGCCATACCTGAACCCCCGGTTGAAATGAATATTAACCGGCCGTTCCTGTTCTTCATACTTGACAGGGAATCCGGATGCATAGTCTTCATGGGAAGGGTCATGGATCCTTCAGACTGAGTAAAACCTTACAAATATTCTATCGGTTTACAATAAGTATTTTTCTTGTAACAGAAATTTCACGGCAACTCAGTTTAACGAAGTACAGCCCTGATGATACAGACTCGCCGGAATCGCTCGAAAGATTCCAGACAGAGACATGTGAGCCTGGGGTAGATTCGCTGTTCAGTCCGGCGATCCGTCTTCCATTAAGATCGTACACTGAAAGATCAACGGTTCCACTCATCTGAGGTATAAGAACATCAACACTCATCTGTGATACAGCAGGGTTTGGATATGGTATTCCCATACCGAAATCCTGCGGAATATCAGGTGAAGTTTCAATTCCCACCGGTTCCAGACCTATACTGTATACCTCTCCCCCGTTTCCCATCTCTCTTGCATGAACAGCCTTGCCTGAAGCTGTTGCGAATAGCCCGTCTGAATTGACACTGACGCTGAAAATAGAACCGGGTTCATCAATATCGTCCAGAAGGCTGAATATCACATTACCACTATGATCAAGTGCAGTGAATACATCCCCGTAAGTCCCATTGTACTTCCCCCAGCATCCGGCAACGATAATGGATCCATCTTCACTTATATCCGTTGAAGAAACCTCATCACCATAATTCCTGTACTGCCAGAGTTCCGAAGGTGAATCCTCGTATGGCCATCCTATTGCCATCAGCATTCCTCTGTACGGGCTGAACCCTATTGTTCCACCTGTAACTGTTTCACCATCACCGCTTATAGCTACGGCTGTAACCCAATCGTCACCTGTATTAAAATAGCCGGCCATATTCCAGGAAACTCCGTCATATTCGTATACTTTGATATACCCATAGAAATCACCTGTTACAATTCTTGAACCATCATCCGATATTTTCGCCATTGTCTGGCTGTAATTCCCAACAGGTGTGCCAACCAGGCTTCCATCGGTCATGTCATAGATCTGTGCTCCGGAAGATCCGTCGTAAACGGTTACCAGAACTCTTGTACCGTTTCCGGATATATCAACACCGTTCAACTGGAATCCGGTTTCAAAAAGAGCAATTTTCCAGACTTCCAGTTCCGTTGCGGTATCCAGACAGATCAGAGAATCTCCTGCAGCATTAATGTAAACAAGATACGCGCCATCTACTGTTATATCCTGTTTCCTGCCCGGATCAAGAATCAGCGTTGGGACAGAGGATGAAGATAACCAGACATATGTAGCATCATCAAAGGATGCAGCTGAAAAAATCTCATTATTCAATCCTGCAGCAACATCCATCTTATTGTTATTGAAAGGAAGGCTGTAATTCCAGAGGGGAATTGAGCTTCCTGTTGTTTCATAACATGCTATCCTGTCATTATTCAGATACCAGCTTGTCAGAATACCTGCACCATCCATACTTATTGCTGATTCATTTGCAATGGCTGCCTGATGATTTCTGTCTACCCAGTAAAGTTCAGCCTTGAATTCCGGGCTTGAAGTACAGGCTGCTTCCTCAGTAATTAAGTCTCCCGTATCTTCAACTGTTTCTCCGTCGATTTCCAATATTGTTTTTGTAACAAGATCACCATCGGTTCCTATTTCAGTGATCTCACTATATCCTGTAAACCCCGAAACCATCGCCGTTACGAGAAGAATGGAAAACATGACAACCTCCTAATAAGTATCTGAACAATAATAAGTTAAGTATGAATTCTTATCCTGCAACAGTTTATATATGTAACTTTACCGGATGTCCACACCTTATTCAATCATTACAACGGACTGAACCAGATTCTCTCCGGGTACTCTCAGCCTGCAGTAGTAGATACCACTGGAGACAGGATGTCCCCCCTCATCTCGTCCATCCCAGATCAGTTCCTGCTCGCCTCCGGCTGGTTCAAGTTCAAGTCTGCGGATCATTCTTCCTGCCGTATCATAAATCTCGATACTGCTCTGTCCGCTGGCCGGCACGGCACAAAAGATAGCAAGAGAGCCGAAGCATGGTGATGGCCCGGCACGAAGAGCAGAAGTGTACATGGTAACACCGGGTCCTTCTTCTATGCCTGTTGTTCCATCATAAAGATATGGCGCAAGATTGAATCCTGTGGCAGTCACATATACATCGGAATTCTCTGAAAATTCAGGAATATCGAATGTGACATTGCCCGATGGGTCAGAGTAATCAGAATCCATCCACTGTTCCGATAAAGGGTCATTTATCAATACCGAAACAAGAAGCCCTCTTACAGGCATACCGTCAGCAGTTACCGTAAATGTGTGTATTCCCGGAACAACAGGAATGGGGTGTTCACAGTTAATAACGACCAGAGGGGAAGTGTCGTAGTAGATATCCATTTCAGGACAGCCGAATACCATGTGCATATGGTTGTTGTTAATACCCGAAGAACCATAGTACACATATACCTCATTCTTTGACCAGTCCGTCACTGCTCCCATGTGATGTATGTTCTCCTGGAAGTACCCCTTGAATATCCACTTTACAAGTGAATCCGCGGCTCCATAAGGACTGTTTGTTGTAGGCCCCATGACACCGATAGCACCCTTTGCATCTTCGATTTCGCCCTCACCCATTAAAGCCTCGCAGAAACAGTAATGCCCGTCGAACATTCCGACCTGGCAGGCGACAAGCGCTACCCAGGGGAGTTTTCTTCCGTTGCTGAGGTTGGCAACATCTGAATTGCCGAACCCCGGAGGGTATATATGAGTTATGTCACCATGGCCGCAGAAACCTATCATGGAATATCCGCTGTTTATTGAATCGCTGAGAGCAGCTACTGTTGGTGTGATTCCCCCGTTGGCACAGAACCAGGTTACATACATACCCGCTGCCATCATGTATTCAACGTATTCCCAAGAGTTTCCGGTAAACTCCGTATGGCCGATGCTCATTCCTTTGTTGAACCAGCTCTGGAGTGGTTCGTATGGATACATTTCATGTTCGGTTATCTTCCATGCCTCGTATACAAGATCATCAGTGTCGCTTCCTGAAAGACGTCCAACATGAATGGAGGGGACACATCCTTCGCCGATTACTCCATAAATATTATCAGCTGAGTGTCCGCTGTATTGAGGTGACGGGACTACATACTCATCACCTACCAGCAGAATGTACTCCGGTGGATTCGGCCAGGTGTTATAAGCGTTTTCAATCCAGGTATCGATTTCTCCGGGGGTTGATCCTATCTCCGGAACTACTGCTGTCTCGACCTGCAGACCTTTCCTCAACTTCCAGTCAATGAGATCCTGCATAAGTTCAATACCCTCTTCCGAAGAAATCACAAGGTAACTGCCGTCTACAATACGCTCTGCTCCACTGAAGCCAAGAACTTTATCGTAGAAGGGCAGGAAGCTTCTCGTAATTCCGGTTTCAAAGCGGGTCAGTTCATTGGAGCCCGGACTGCCAGTTGTTGAAATCCTGGCTGTAACCCTTGTTGTAAGAGTAACTTCTTCCGTGGAGGGATTCCAGCTAACCGGCAGAAAGCTTATCCATGCAACCCTTATATCCCTCAGGATATTTACCGATTCCAGCCTTACCGGATTTTCAGGCCAGGGGTCAGAGCTGCTGTAGAACTCATTGTTGATCCTTACGGGCAGGAGAGGCAGGCTCCTTAACTGAAGTGGTTGAAAAGGTGGTATCCTGTAATCTCCAAGAGAGATGGTTTCGTAATCGAGGATTTCAATTTCAACTTCTCCGTAGTCTGAAACCTCTACCATTCTTCTAATTGCAGGAAGGTCCGGATAACCTGTGTCAGCAGCCAGCCCTGACCCCGGAACCCTGAAAACCGTTCCGGCGCCGTACACAGCGTTGAAGACCTGTTCGTTTTCCAATGCTTCAAGGTTGAATTCAACTGTTACGGAGTTCCCTGTGGTGCTGATGACTGTCGCAGTTTCATATGCAAAGGGATTTTTATAACAGATCTCAGCAGTTGCATTATTGAAGAGTGCAACCAGAAAAAACAATGTGAGCTTAATTCCAAACTTCATGATCTGCCTTTCTGCCAGAGGTTATCCTTATCATGGGACAGTATACCTGTTTCTGTTGTTGACCCTGATGAATGAATATGTGCGAAAAATCTTATCTCAACAGTATCAGTTTGCCGACAGCGTTTTCACCGGATGAAGACAGGCGAACGAAGTATACACCTGCAGGTACTTCCCTGGATGAATCATCCGTGCCGTCCCAGGTCACATGATTACTGAACCCGACAACTGAAGATTCCCAGTGCCTGATCAGTCTTCCAGCTGTGTTGTAAATAGCAAGACTGACTGCTGATCTCTGATTACTGTTGATTCCCTCAGGCAGAAGATATCTGATCTCCGTTGACAGCCGGAACGGATTGGGACTGCTCTGCAAAAGGGTACAGCAGTCCGGTTGCGGCACATCATCATCTTCGATTCCTGTGGTTAACTGCCTGGTGTATACCCCGGAATAGATGGAAGCTACATAGAGACTGTCACCATCACCGGAAAATGCGACATCAATCATACTTTCACCTGGATAATCTCCTGTGCAATCCTCCCAGATAAGGCCGGAATCGACTGAAACCAGCAGACGGTAAGGGGAGAAAGTAACGCAGACAACAATGTTCGGATTTACAGGATTGAAGGCAAAATGCTGACAGTCTGAATCCTCAGAATTGACCAGAGTCCATGAATCTCCTCCATCAACCGTTCTGTATATCCCGTTATCATTTGAAGCTACCAGTATCTGAGGATTTCCCGGATTTATCGCAACACAGTAGACGCCCAGATTGCCCGGTAGTCCTGAAGATGCCTGAGTCCAGGTTGCTCCTCCATCTGTTGACCTGGTTACCAGGGCATTTCCGGATACATATACGGTATCGGGATTATCCGGATCAATCGCGATTTCAGTCATGAACGTATGCAGGTAGTTGGTAAGAGGGCTCCAGGTCATACCTCTGTCTATGGACTTCAGCAGATCACCGGGTGTGATATCTGACCATGCGCAGGCGTAATACGTATCCGGTTCATCAGGATCATTCTGTATATCCACGAACTGGCCGCCTTCGGACATGTAGGTATTGGTATTGGTTATTCCCCAGTCCTCACTGTACTCCATGTAACCTTTCCAGAAGGCATTCTCCCGCCCTGTAATTATCCAGCCGGGCAAAGAAGAACAGGTAGCCAGCGACAATACCTCCCTGCCCATCCAGCCGACATCTTCTCTTTGTATCCATTCTCCTGAAGCAAACGGATAGTACTGAAAGCCAAAAACAGTACCCGCAAACAGGATATTATTTGTTGTGTCCATGTGCAGGCACATGATCATCGCGTCGGATGGTCCAATCGATACCCATTCATCATCAGAACTGAAACCTGAAACAGTCTGCACGATCCCCGGACACAGACTGAGCAGAATTATGCTGGATATTTTTACGAATTTGCTATTCATTACTCATCCTCTTGTTTCCGTTCCTAACAGATATCTTCATGATACACAACAATAATCACTAACCTTCAAAAAGAAAGAAGCTTCATCAAGCAGCAGCTTGAATGAAAGAAGGATATGAAAGGGATGTCCAAGTGCCAGATGAATTCTATATTCTGACTAATTTTCCCTGATGATGGTACATCTCCTGGAAGTTGAAAGACCACCTGGAAAAGTACCCTCGTTGAGTAACTTCCTTCGACTCATCGATGTTCGCTCAGGATAAATTCATCCGTCAAATCCATGATCTGATGTTCAAATCATATACGCAACAAAAAAGCGGAGACACCGAAAGGTGCCCCCGTTTTTTGGTAGGCCCGAGTATCAGTTCTTTGAACCCCCTTATGGAATGGCTGATAGGACTTTACACTATGATGTCTACAGCGGATAGATTATTGATTCAGCCATGATTTCACATTCTCCAGCAGGCGCTTTGCCTCAACGAGAGCATTCACAGCCTCATCCTCACTAATGATCTCGAAACTCTCATATGTTGCTGCATTTCTACGCTGTCGAAAACCATCAAACGCATCTACTGTTTTTGATGCAATCCTTGCGGTTAGCTCAAGGCTCTGGATTTCATGATAGTGATCTCCTGTTCTTGACACCCTGTATCCACTCCTGAACAGGCAGGCTCTGGCACAACAGAGAATTGCATCGTAAGCCATCTTCATCTTCCATGCAGAGGAAAGTCCATCCAGAGTCTCAGCCTGGCTAATTGCATGCTCAGCTGTTTCTACGAGGGCTGTAACTTCACCATCAGTGGGGGAATGAATATCAATCCATCGATTCTTTTCCCACATTTCTAAGCTCATTATCACCTCCGATCACGAAGATTTTCTTACCGTTTGATATTCTCCAGATGAATCCCTTTTCCTGTAACTTATCTACAAACTCACTCCTGCTGAAGCAGGACGTGTTTACTTCTCGGCCGATTTCCTGACCTGCTTTCCGCAAGTGACTCACCAGTTCACGATGGGAAATATCACCGACGACCAATAAATCCAGATCACTTGACTTGCTGAAAGAACCAGATGCAATGGAACCGTACACGAAAGCAATTTCAATTCTATCAGTAATTGGCTTCAGTAAAGATTTTAACCTGTCCGCTACAGCACCTGTCTTAATGACGATATTCTTAAGATCAATATAGATCGGACATTCCTGATTGGCTGAGTAGTGCTTCTGATTGCCCGATCTTGATCTGGATACAATCCCAAGGTTATATAACCTGTCAAGTTCCTTACCGAGGTTTGTCGAATCCAATTCGAGAATCACTGATAACTGTCTGACATAGTACTTTTCATCTGGATGCATGTAGAGCCACTCGATAACTTTGGCTCGTGTTCCAGAACCGAATAATTGTTTAAGCATCTTTCTCCTTTGCAGCAACTTACCGATTTCTTTTCAGTGAATGCAGCAATACTCGCAGTACTTTTCACCCCTATTGCAGTGCTTTCTACCATATTTACAGTATACTTTACTGTAATCGCAGTATATATTACTGCATACTTCATTCATGACAAGTGGGGCTTTTTATTCTAGCCGTGTGCTTGGCGCGATTTTTACGATTCCTGAAGCGCACCGTTGTCCACCTATCTGAAAAGACCACACTTCCTTCCGGCTTTCAAGTAACTTGAATCAAGTTACTTTTAGATGTGGGCTCGCGCAGCGGGCTGGGACGCTAATTATGGACAGTGGTTGAGATTGCAGGATATCCTGCTTATGGGGATGAGGGTTATTTCTGGAATGTGGAATTCTATTAGTGCCAGATGGATTCAATATTCTGACTAATTATCCCTGATGATGATACATCTCCTGGAAGTTGAAAGATCACCTGGAAAAGTACCCCCGTTGAGGGACTTCCTTTGACTCACCGATGTTCGCTCAGGATAAATTCATCCGTCAGATCTACGATCTGAGGTTCAATTCGTATACGCAACAAAAAAGCGGAGACACCGAAAGGTGCCCCCGTTTTTTGGTAGCGGCGGAGGGACTTGAACCCCCGACCCGCGGATTATGATTCCGCTGCTCTAGCCAACTGAGCTACACCGCCAAGGACGAGAATAATAGAAATACCACTGACATATGTCAAGAAGAATCATGCTGTTGATCGTTACAGAGGACTTTCAACCTGCTCAATACTTCAGCAAGATCCTCCTTATCCAATCCCTTCTCGTCTTTCTGAATCCTGAGAAGTAATGCTGAAACACCGGACCACTCGATTATACTTATATTTACGGTGTATTCCTTTACCGCTTCAAGAAGATGCTGAAATGAAACGGTATGAACCTCAGATACACAGCATATTAATGTAGCAATCTTCCGCTTATTAAGAAATACGTCCAGAGAAGAAGGGTTCTCAATATTGTTCCTGAATTCAAGATAAGATGAGATCGATACGTATATCAGCCGAATATGAAGCGCCAATTCATCAACTGACATGCTTGATCTGAGAAAATCCTCGATATGATAGTAAAAATCTGTGATAATGTGATCAGGGATATCCTGAATCATCTCCCGGATTTCCATCAACTGTCTTACATCATTTAGCCGCATACCCCGATCGAAATCTCTGAATTTGCCAAAGCTGTCTTCTATAGTCAGTTTAACGTCTCTGTATGCATCCTCCATTTCTATGAATGCTTCACGCTCAACCGCAATGTCTATGATATCCACCCAGATCTCACGGTAATTTGAAGGAGATTTGAACGAGACAACTGAAAGACCATCAACCTCATTTATTGAGCCAACAAGTTGAATGATTTTTTTATCATGCTTCTCATGATCAGACTGTTTCGAGACAAGAACAAGTTTCAGCTGTGCAAGAAAAGTGGTTGAGGAGACCACTGCAAGGTAAGCCTGATTCATATCCGTATTCTCGCACTCTTTAAGCAGAAGCGGAATCAAGGCTCTCGCGTAGTGCTCTCCGCCTCCGTATCGATGTATCCGGTTCAATCTTTCAAGTTCATGAGCAACAAGAAGCTTTTTCAGAGTCCTCCTGATAATTATCTGTTCTTCTCTGGTTGCACTCAATCCGGTGGGACCAGTCATTTCAATTCGAATGGATATTATTCCGTCCCTTGTTGTATATCTTCTCTGGTGGCGGATAGAAGCACCAAACCATGCATGTGTAAGAGCGGTAACACAGTTCTGAAATGAGATATCTCTTTCGAATCCCGTGATGTTCATCCCTGTAAGGTGTTCCCTGGTTGTATGGAGATTCTTTATCCGGAACTGGGCTTTTCCACCGCTGATTCGAACCTGATTAACCAGTTGAAAATTAGATCTGATGATCCAGGCAAGGTCCATAGCGTTTCTCTCAGCAAGGTATTCGTCAGACCTGGAAGAAATAAACAGAACCAGCTCACCCTTCTCTCCTAGAATACCTGAAGGAATCCCCTCATCACCATAAAGATTTTCCAGTGCAGCCCTTACTTCTTCGAACTTCTCCAGTCGTTCAGCTGCTCTTGACAGCAGTGACACTGTTCCAGCCCGTCCCTGAGCCAGCCTGGCCAGAAGATCAGCCATTCTCCCGGCATCTGCAGCAAATCTGTCTCTTCTTTCTAAATTTTCATCGCGAATTCCCGTAATTACATATCCTCTTCGAAGCCCTTCACTCTTTAACGCGAAGCCCTCGAGAAGATCCAGATTCCAACCGGAATGATGAAGTTCACTGAGAACAACTGTAGCAAGACCTGGCCAGTCTATTGCGGCAACGCCGACCAGAACCAGATCATCATCATCTTTCTGATCAATGATAACTTTAGTGTTATATGTTTTTTTCAGGGTAAGCAGTTTCTTATAAATATCCGATCTTCTTGCTGCAGGGATAATACTGCCCGGGCACTCGCTCTGATCTTTTTTCTTTTTATCCACCCGGTCGTTCTCCGTTCATTCGATAACTCAGAACTTCAACGTTCTTGACAGACAGCATCTGTAAGACCATATATGCTCTCCGGTCGCGAAAGCAACAACCATCAGTTTCGTGGGCGAATAACTCAGCTGGCTAGAGTGCCTGCCTTACAAGCAGGATGTCGGGGGTTCAAGTCCCTCTTCGCCCACCACCCGGATTATTCATCTGTCTAACGCTCTAAACCCGTTTCGGGAGTATCCATTCTGTCAACTGTGAAACTCCATGAGTATCCAGCAAGTTCCTCTCCGTCACATGAAAGGAAAATAATGGATATGCTGTATTCGCCTTCATCAAGATATGATGTTGGCCTGAATTGAACCATATCTTCATACACTGCAAGGGGTGATAGTTCACATATAACATCATCGGAACTATCCGAAAGTTCAGCTCGTGCTTCCCAGGTCATTGAACTGTCCGAGAAATCAACACAAATCTGTAATATCGGTCTATGATCGTATGTTGTACCTCCGGGATGCTCTGAATGAAACAGCGCCAGGGGTCTTTCCGGAACAGCAATAATGTAAGGTTCACTTACCGTTTCATTCCCGGCCATATCTTCAAAGCTCAGTATTATCGAGATCGGCTGCGCTGAAACCTGAGTAAGGTTCATCTCTCCTGTCCAGATTGAGTCCTCCCCCATAACAAGCACAACATCATCAAGTTCCTCTGCGGAAAGTGTCGCGTTCAGAATTCCTGTACCTTCATCCGTACATTCGGCAGTTATATGAGCGAACATCGATGTTGAATCCATATTTACCGAATAGTCGCTGATTACAGGGGGTGTACTGTCTGTCTGAACGATCCAGAATATTCTTTCGATTAATTCGCAGTCTTCATCAAGAATCGACAACACAGGAATTTCCGATTTACCGCATTGAGAGGGCCTGTCAAAAATCCATTTCTCATTAACATTCCGGGGAGTAGTTGAAGCTTCGCCAAACAGAACCAGCATTTGCTCGTTCTCCATTAATTCAGGCTCAATCTCAAAGCTGAAACGCTCAGGAATCGAATCAAGACAGCCTGAGGGTTCGAGTGAGTGAATTCGCAGCATTTGCGGTTCAAAGGCAAGCCCCAGATCAACTTCTCCACCCTCATCGGGTACCTGCCAGCCTTGCATGTATATCCAGTAAACCGCTGAAGTGTCCGGATCAGCGATAAATATATTCTCGTTAGCCGTTGGGGAGGTGGCTCTTTCGGCAATCTCTGACATCCCATCAACCAGCCTGTTACCATTCATGTCCTTGAAGAGAAACAAATCCATATCCAGACCTGGTGTATTCCCTGTGGATCCAATGGAAAAACTCCGCTCGTTCACAGGTAACTGGAAAGGTCCCAGAATCCATCCGGCTGAAAGAGGATCATCAGCATCATCCTGCTCAATCTGAACAGCCGGAAAGAGCCTGATCCAGTTCTGGCTGCTGGAGCTATCGGAGAAACTGGATTCAGGAACAGGAGAAACTCCTGGAATGCGAATGGCTACTGGAGCATTAAGCCAGGCTGTATCACCGGGCGGGAGATCATCCGGATGGGTAAGGTGTGTATCCATTTCAGAGAATCTGCGCCATGTGAACAGATTGTTCCTGTTGTCCAGAACGACAAAGCATGTATCACCGGTTTCGGGGCTGAAAGGAGCCGGCAAAGCACGACAGTTGAAGCCATTTACGTATTTCCGGAAATTTTCGCCGTCCATGAAAACAGGTTGTGCCGAAGAGTTTGCGACGGGCCATTCCGTCCATCTTGCACCTTTGTATCCACCATTATCTTCTTCATCGTTATCAAGTGAATACAATGTGCCGGTGTAATAAGAGACCGGGAATAACACGGCCGAAGCATGAGTTTCATCCAAAGAATCGTCGTCAGGCAGCAGGATTTCCTGCCTGTCCGGTATGATACCCGGTACTGAATACTCAAGGGAATAGAAACTTCCTTCGTTGAAGGAAATGTTGGAGCTGCCGGTGACTCCATACGGGGTCACTATATCGATAGTATACCCTCCATACGGTTCCCATCCGAGTTCAAACGCACACATACCCTGCTCATCGGTATAATTGAAAATGGAAACCATATTTCCTCTATCCCAATGAGATCTCGCGAGAACCATCGCTGCTTCAACGGATGTTCCCCGGGCATCGGTAACAGCGATTTCAACGTGTGCAGTAGCTGTATAGCCGGAATCCCCGGGCATGTAGCCTGAACCCTTCGGAACGGAAACGCTTCTCGTGACAGGCCATACGGTATCCTCCGGTCCGAATGCCGTAATTGTAGATATCGTCTTTCTCCTGTGAGCGTTGCCTTCTCCGGATACCCATACATGTCCTATGCCGCGAATTCCGTAATTGATATCCCAATGGTTCCACCTGCCGTCTGCGGGATTCAGAAAATGGTTCCACTGGTGATCTTCGCCCCTGCATCCGACAACATACGCCGGAATGAAAAAGGCTCGACAGAGAGCGGTCTGCAGAATGGACTGCTCACCACAGGAGCCATAGCCTTTTCTGTAGATCACCATGGGCTGAAGATCATTCGTGAGGTAACCGAAGGTCATTATCCCATGCGGCTGAGGCCATGCCAGATAATTGCAGAGCCTGAGTATAGCTTCTTCGTACGTTCGAGCCTCTCTCATCGATTGAATAAGTACAGGTCCGTGTGTACTGTCAGACGGAATCACTTCCCGCCAGAAGACATGATTTTCAGTTTCACCGCAGAGACTGTCCGGTTCATACCTGAGCCATTCCTCCATCGAGAGTTCCAGCGTATCCGCTTCCGTCAACCAATAATCAGCATCAATTCTTGCAGGAACTTCAAAGAGTATTCTGGGATGAACCACGAACCTGTAATAATGCTCCCTGCTGACACTTACCCATCCGCTGTCAAGCAACAGTTCACATGTTGTTCCATCGTCGGATTCAATCAGCCTGACATACTCGAGCTGATCTGCCATTGAGTACAGCTCCGAGGCGTTCAAAGAAAAAATGTCGCTGTCTCCGTTTTCGTACATGGTTCTGAGTACTTCAGTCGGCGTATTAGCTATGCAATAGGCAATTTCATCCCGGTAGACCGGATCTGATCGCAGTATCTCCATCGCGAAGGCATCAACAGCAATAGAATCAGACGGAGCACGAATTAGCGCAAAAGGGGGGAAATATCTGGAATAGTAGTTCTCCAGCTCCGAGACAGCTCTGCTGGGCGAGAAAGTCCAGAAATTCTTTTCAATAAAGAGCGGCTCTCCATTACAGGCATCTTCATCGAGCTCAAAACAGACAAGATCACCACTTGAATTCCCGATAATCAGTTCATCCACACCATCGTTGTTCAGGTCCGCGAATGCAGGACTGGAGTACTCTCCGACATCAATACCCTCAAATCGGGAATTTTTTGTAAGATCAACCCATATTCCATTCGTCGAACGGGTAAAATATCTTATATCACCCTCTTTTGATCCAACGATTATGCCGCTTTCAAAAACTGCCGGAGCACATGAGGGAATCTGTGGAAAATCAGACAACCTTTCCCAGGAACCGTCGAACCATCCATCCGAACCACGCAGAATGAAAAGATCGCCTTCCATGGTTCCGGCTATGAGATCCGGCTGCTCGTCTTCATCCACGCAACCGTATGCCAGAGACGGATACGTGCCGGGAACAGTTGAAAGATGGAGTAATCGCAGAGAATCCAAACCCGGTACCACTTCATACAGAACACCGTTTCGCGTGCCGCAGATCAATTTTGCCTCTCCGCAAAGCTCAACCTCAACTGGTGAATAATTCAGGAGTTCCTCTTTGGAAAGCACAGATTCCATTTCTATCCATTCATCCGGAAAAGCCTGTTCATCAATTATTGAACTGTACATTTTCAAGCCGCTCTGCTGGGTTCCGACAGCAAGACAAATGGTGGAATCATCAGCGAGGTAAACCACCGGAATGGTGAACGCGCCGGGATTCATGGGAAATAGTAATTCCGAACATGATGAGAAGGGCAGGAATACCGGAGATTCAATAGTACCCCGGTTACGGTATACAAGCACATTGCCGGATTCAGTCCCCGCGACAAGATCGACAAGGCCGTCACCTTCCATGTCGGAAAGAGCAATTCCTGTTACTGAGGAAAAATCAAATCCTTCAGTAACCTGAAATGGTAAACCTCCACTGTAAATCGTGAGGGTACCGTCCGCGTATGCAGCGGCGGAATCCGCAAGTCCATCGTTGTTGATATCACAGAAAAGGTGAGAATTTACAGGTTCATCAAAGCTATGAAGCTCTTTCCAGTCAGGAGCAATGAACAGATAAACGTTGCCATCGCCATCCGTGATAACCAGATCATCCAGACTGTCTCCGTTAATATCTGTAAATGCCGGCCGTGCATTAGAGCCGACATCGACAGGAGTGTACAGAAGATCAGTGAATCGTACAAGGAGATCTCGAAACAGCCATTCTTCGGTTGAATCAAGTACTTCCAGCGCAGATTCCGGCAGTACTTCCCGCAATCGCCGATCATCAATACCCAGACACGGCCCGGGAGCAAAAGTTGAGACAGTGGTAAATTCCAGATGTTCTGAAGAATCACTATAAATTGACCAGGCGTAACCACCTGGTGGAACATCAGTTGTCAAAGTTTCTGCCAGGGCTGAAACAGAAAAACCAGCAGAAAATAGAAGCGTCATCAAGATACGGGAAACAAGCAGCATATTGAAAGTTTTCATAGTGTTTCCTTGCTCTGAGATTATATGATCTTAAATTGATTGTGTTGATATTCTAAGGATTCTATCCCTGTATTGCAAATTTCAGTACTTTTATAGAAATTGCTCACAAGATGTTTTATTACGTATGCAATATGATGATTAATGAAGATTTTGGATTGAACTTTTGGCTCTTATTCCAGTTTCAGCAGAGTTACAGAAGTTGTATTTATCCCCGAACTCAATCTGGCTGTGTAGATACCTGAAGGAAGATCTGAACCACCGGAGGATATTCCATCCCACATGAAAACCGCTTCTCCATCACCAGTAACAGGCTCAAGCTCATTAACAAGCCTGCCGGAAAGATCGAATATCTGAAGGGTTCCTGCAAAGTTCGGATAACCTGATACTTCAATATTCACCAATGAGGAGAAAGGATTCGGCGCGGGAGAAAGACGCAGCCCGATAAATGGACCTGAAGTTCCTTCCTCGCAGCTCTGAATGATGGTTGTGTTTCTGTAAATGCACCCATTTTTATAAGCAAGATCCAGGTCTCCATCAAGATCCATGTCTATAAATACAAACTTATGCCAAGGATGATAGGAAATATACTCACTCCATTCTCCATTAAATATTCCGTCACCATATCCAGAAATCGATCCACCACCTGCTACAGAAATATCAAGGTGGCCATCGAGATCAAGGTCTGCAGTGGCAATTTGTTCTGTCTCAGCACCAAAATACCCGGACCATTCATCTCCAAGCTGCATGAATGTTCCATCCTGCTGATTCAGAAATATATAGGTTGACGGTGGATCCCAACTAGCATCTCCAGAGATGGCAATATCATTGTAACCGTCTTCATTGAAATCACCAAAAATACAATATTGTTGACTTACCCAATCTGGATAATCGACTACATAATATTCCGGATCATAGAAAGTACCATCACCCACTCCCTGAAACACCAGGAAACCTATAAAACATGGCACACACATATCAAGGATGGTATCAGTATCTGGGTTGTCAAAATAAGCAAGCTGACAGGAGCAATAACCTCCGTAAGGGGGAGGAGCGGGAAGATATTCATCATATATCCAGCTCTCAGTAAACCCTCCTGACCCATCACCGAGCATGACAAGCACTGTGTCACCAAATATGTATTGTGGATTGTATTCATAAAGGGTATCGAAAGGTGTCCCAACAATATCAAGATGTCCATCATTGTTCAGATCCGCTACACAACCATTGTGAGTTGTCCAGGGATATGTCTGAAATTCAGTGAACTGCCCTGTTCCATCACCAGTGAAAAGCCTGGAAGTGAAGTAATGAATCATTACCAGTATATCTTCATAACCATCCTCCGTGAAGTCGCCAATCAATAACTGGCTTACGCCAACCGTATCAACCAGAACAGCGCCCGGCCGCATGAAACTGCAGTCTCCATTGGAAAGGAATACTTCATAATAACCGTCACCGGCGATATTTTCAACTACCGCGAAATCTTCCAGACCATCGTTGTTGAAATCAGCTGACCTGATATCAGAA
>JAUXIK010000057.1 GCA_030620995.1 Candidatus Aegiribacteria sp. | reverse complement strand
CTGATTGAGAGGGAATCCGGTTTTGATGAAATGTTTCCTCTTCCCGCTTCACATGATGCCGGGACTTCCGTAGGAGCAGCAGTGTATCTTCACCGGAAGAATTATCCGGAAATTTCTCTTGTTCCGCCTTCCAGCATGTATCTTGGTCCTGAATTTTCCGAAGAGGAAATCCGCGACCTATTGGAAATGGCCAGGCTCGGATGGAGCAGACCTGATGATCTTGCGGACGTGACCGCTGAGCTGATCGAACAGGGAAAGGTAGTGGGACTGTTCAACGGCAGGATGGAATTCGGCCCAAGGGCTCTGGGCAACAGATCCATTCTCGCCGATCCGCGAAGGGCGGACATGAAGGATATAGTTAACAGGGTTGTAAAGCATCGGGAATCATTCAGACCTTTCTGCCCAAGCTGCCTGGAGGAGAAAGCCCATGAGTATTTTGAAGGATGCACCGTTGCGAGATATATGAACAAGACTTACTCTGTGCTTCCTGAAAAGATCAGCGATATCCCCTCCGTAACTCACGTTGACGGAACAGCAAGGGTCCAGACTGTGACAAGAAAGATCAATCCATTCTATTATGATGTGATAGACAGCTTCTACAGAAGGACAGGAGTACCTGTGATCCTGAATACATCCTTTAATGTAAAGGGAGAACCCATAGTAACAACACCCGTTGATGCGGTACGATGCTTCTATGGAACGGGCATTGATGCGCTGGTAATGCCTCCCTTCCTGCTGTTCAAGGAACCAGGTGAACGGAACTGATGGCGTATCCGGCGACAGGCGAACGTATCAAAGGAGAAAATCTTGGTAACTGCGCTCGGTAGAGGAACTGTTCTTGTTGCTGATGAGAACCAGGAGAGGGCTGAAGATCTGAAAAACCGGATCTCAGCGATGGGATACAGCGTCAGTATCCAGTCAGACGCCAGGGGAACTCTTCGTCGAATCAGATCCCGATCTGTCAATGCTGTCGTAATTTCAGCGACTATCGGTGATATGCATATGTCAGGATTTCTCGAGACGCTGCAGAAAGCGAACCTTGCAGCTGGGGTTGTCATTCATGGCAGGACAATAGGGGCGGAAGATGCTATTTCCTGGATGAAATCCGGCGCAGTCGATATTCTGTTGAACATAAACGATACGCAGGCCCTGCAGGCCGCGATACAAAGATCGTTTTCCTTTTCCATCAGGTTTGTTGAAAGCAGTTCAGTATCGGAATCAGAAAATGTTCTGCAAACTTCCCAGCTTCTTTATCGAAGCCGTGTCATGGGCGAGGTTGTCAGGAAAGCCAGACGCGTTGCCCCTGTGAAGGTAACTGTCCTCATCACCGGTGAGAGCGGAACCGGTAAAGATGTGCTTGCCCGTCAGATTCATGCTCTCAGCGGAAGGACAGGGCCGTATCTGGCTCTTAACTGTGCGGCGATACCCGGCACTCTTCTGGAGGATGAACTGTTCGGACATGAAAGAGGAGCTTATACAGGTGCTGATAAAGTACGGGAGGGTAAATTTGAAGCCGCTTCCGGGGGTACGCTTCTTCTTGATGAAGTGGGAGAGATTCCCCTTGATATCCAGGTAAAGCTTCTTCGTATCCTTGAGGATAACGAAGTCACAAGACTTGGAAGCAACAGGTCTCACCCCATTGATGTAAGACTCATCGCCGCAACAAACACAGATCTCAAAACAGCTGTCAGAAAAAGAATCTTCAGAGAAGATCTTTACTATCGTCTGAAAGTTGTGGAAATCCACATCCCCCCGCTGCGTTCCAGAAAAAGTGATATCCCGATGCTGGCTATGTCATTCCTAAGGGAAGCAGCCGATAAGCACGGACTCCCTCTTCCCTTCATTACATCTGATGCTCTTGAGCATCTTGTATCATTCAGCTGGCCTGGAAACGTGCGCCAGCTGCGAAACCTCATGGAAAGCCTTCTGATTATATCAGGCAGCAGAATCAGTGTAGAAGAGCTTCCATCAGAAATAGCCGGAGCGCCATCTGGGAAAACCACTGTTCTTCAAACGGAGCTGCCTGTGAACCTGGATGAACTTGAGAACCTTGCCATCAGAAAAACGCTTGAGCTTACCGGCGGAAACAGAACCAGAGCAGCAGATCTGCTGGGTATAGGCCGCCGTACGCTTCAGCGTAAGCTTAAGGAAATGTAGCATAATCACACATTCATTTTGAATGAGGATTTGGAGGTTGGAATGAAAGTCGTCAGATCCGGAGAGTTATTCCCGCGGAAGTACAAGCTGGGAATACTTGCTCTGGTAGTTTTACTGTGGTTCCTTCTCGGGGGACCGTTCTACATAGTTGATCCGGAAGAAGTGGGAGTAGTGCTTACATTCGGCAGGTACACTTCCACAACGGAGCCAGGTTTTCACTTCAAATGGCCCTGGCCCGTCCAGAGAGTGTACAAACCGGCTGTGAATATCGTACAGCGTATTGAAATAGGATTCAGAACTCTTTCCGATGAACCCCCTTCATACAAGAGTTTTACGAATGACCGTGAAATGCTTACTGAAGCGCAGATGCTTACGGGTGACGAGAACATCATCAACATTGCCGTTATTGTGCAGTTCAGGATCAACAGCGCCACAGATTACCTCTTCAATGTGCGTGATCAGTATGGAACACTGAGGGATATAGCTGAATCCAGCACGAGACTTGTTGTTGGAAATAATGCGATTGACGCCGTTCTGACCACAGGGAAGCTTGATATACAGAACAGGATAATGGATATCATTCAGTATCTGGCCGATGAATATGAAATGGGCGTACATATTGTCGCTGTACAGCTTATGGATGTGCAGCCTCCGCAGGAAGTATCCGCTGCGTTCAAGGATGTCGCCACAGCCAGGGAAGACATGCAGGCGTACATCAACGAATCAGAAAGTTACAGGAATCAGAAGATTCCTCAGGCGCTTGCGGATTCCGTAATTATCGTTAACGCCGCGATGGGATACAGTGCTGAAAGGGTAAACACGGCGTTAGGCGAAGCCTTCAGATTCACCGCGGTAGCCGAGGAGTACCGAAAGAGTCCGGGAGTAACAACTGTAAGACTTCATCTCGAGACACTTGCAACCCTGCTTGATGCTGCTGCTGTAACGGTTGTTGACGAATCGGCCGGTGCCCTTACGCATTACAACCTTGGGGGAGGTGAGAAATGAAGCGCGTCAAGTATATAATCTACGGACTGGCAGCGCTTTTCATTCTGCTGGTCATTACCGGAGCATTCTTCACCATTTCTGAAACCGAACAGGCAGTGATTCTTCAGCTTGGAAATCCTGTCAGGGTAATAATCGGCAACCGAACTGCCGGGGAAATTGCCGAACTGGAACTCTGGATGGAAGAGCACGCACAGGGGGTTGCTCTGAGCCAGGGAGCGGGACTTTACTTTAAAATACCGTTCATTCAGCAGGTGAGGATATTCGATGATAGAATTCTTGAATACGATGATCCTCCTGCTGATGTTGTCACAAAGGACAAGAAACACATAAAGGTTGACTGTTACGCCAGGTGGAGAATACATAACCCTCTTCTGTTTCTCAGGAGCGTCCGTTCGGAAACCGGAGCGATGTCACGCCTTGATGACTTAATCTATTCTATGATCAGGCAGGAACTCGGCAAGAGCAATCTGATTCAGATTGTAAGAAGCAACAATGATCCGATTGGCCTTGATGACTATGTATGGCTCGTTTCAACCGTAGCTTATGCCGACACTCTGGCGGATATCGTCATCGATGAAGATGGGGAAATTAAGGAGACCATAAGGCTCATAAGAATGATTCCGACGCAGGGCAGAATAGCGATACTCGAAAGAGTAACAAATACCTGCAGGCAGATGGCCAGAGAGTACGGCATATACATCGTGGATATTCGAATAAAGCGGGCGGACCTTCCGGTTGAGAACCAGCTTGCCGTCTTCACCAGGATGCAGGCGGAGAGGAACCGTATCTCTACCAGATACCGCGCGGAGGGCAGAAGAATGTCCAATGTCATCATCGCTGATACGGACCTCAGGGTTGATTCGATACGTGCAGATGCCAGCAGGGAAGCTCTTGAATACAGAGGAATAGCTGATAGCACAGCGGCGGCCATATACGCAAATGCTTACAACAGTTATCCCGATTTCTACAGCTTTATCCGTTCACTGGAAACCCTTGAGACTGCTCTGGACAGCACCAGTCATATAATCGTGGGAACCGATGGTATCTTCGAGTATCTGATTACGGACCCGGGTAAGATTCTGTAGATCTCTCCAGGAACCACAGGTGTAATCACTGGCAGGTTGCTTTAATATCTGAATAGAGAACAGGCGGATAATCCATGAGCGATATCTTTGACGATGACAGGTACTGCTTCGTCTGCGGAGAGAAAAATCCTCATGGACTCCGCCTGAGTCCCGAAGGAAAAGACGGCAGGGCGATCATTCACTGGACGCCCGAAAAAAGACATCAGGGATATACCGGCATAGTTCATGGCGGGCTTCTTTCAACAGTTCTTGACGAGTCGATGGCATACGCCGCTATGAGTATAGCAGGATTCAGCGCTACAGTTGAAATATCTGTCAGGTTCAGAAAAAAAGTGATTACGGGAGTACCGGTAAAGGTAGAAGCGGAACTGATAGAACAGCGCGGCAGGATAATGAAACTGAAGGCTTCCCTTTTTCAGGAGGGTATTGAGAAAGCTTCCGCTAAAGCCACCTTTATTTCGGTTCCCGGAGAAAGACAGGACAGTTGAATCTTCCCCGTGTTCTGCTTACGGGAGCTACGGGAAGACTTGGATCAACAATAAGGGAAGACCTGTCTGAAAGATGGAATATCAGTCCTGTATCCGGAAGCGGACTAATGGGAACGGAAGCATTCGATCTTCTGTCTTTGAAAGACATGGAGCAGCTTCTAAAACAGGATTTTGATCTCATAGTAAACACTGCCGCCATATCCGAACCGTCTAAATGCCTTCTTGATCCTGTGAAATCCTGGAGACTGAATACATTATGGCCTCGCCGGCTGGCCATTCACTGTTCTGCCCAATCAATACCCATGATTCATTTTTCAACCGATCTGGTCTACAGCGGCGGGATCCCTCCATATACCGAAAGCTCTCCCGCGGTTCCAGCATCTCTTTATGGCTGGACCAAACTCATCGCGGACAGGTTCGTGCTAAACAGATATCCGGAAGCTCTCATAGTCAGAACCTCTGTGCTGTGCGGGGAAGTGAATTCGACAAGAACAACATTTTCTCAGGATATTCTGGCCGGAAGAGTACGGAATGTGTATGTGGACTGCTGGCGAAATCACACCCCCATTCACGGGCTTGCGGGTATTCTTCCCGATCTTCTGGAGAGATCTTTTTCCGGAATACAGATCGTCGCGGGAAAATACGCTCAGTCGCGTTCAGCTTATGCCGAAGAGCTGCTCAGAAATGCTGGAAAAGATCCGTCGGGACTGATTCTGACCTACGCCCCTCCACACACCCCTTCAAAACTCCACCTCCGGGGACGCACCACACTTCTTCAACTTAATGGTTGACGAGTATAAATAGCACCGGTTTGAGAACAGATGGGCAATTGGAAATTGGACCCATAGAACAAGAAATGCCGTCGCCGAGAACAGCAACAGGAAATAGAATCTGGGTAAAGGACGCAGCGGCAGAGAATGAATCCCTGCATTTATCTCAGCACAAGGTGCATTTTGCTGGTTGGAAATGAATACAAGATGTTTTTCAGGCAGGATGCTTGCTTCCCTGAACAGATACGCTACAGTGCCGTTACCGGGTAAGCGGTGATGTTATTGGATAATGGCAGATGGTTTTCAGCAAGACAGATGACTGCGCCGTTCCCTATTTTTCTTCCGATGTTTTTCAGTACTCTGAAGTTTCTGATATCTTTTTCCCCCGGAGAAGCTGTTTTCTTTATCTCAACCGGATAGAGAATTCCATCTTTCTCTATAAGCAGATCTATTTCCTTTCCGTCTCTGTCCCTGTAAAAGAATATCGGTGGTATTTTTCCCGCATGAATGTAGCTCTTGATGATTTCAGATATTACCCAGGTTTCCAGAATATGCCCTGTCATTGCTCCGGCTTCGAGGGTCTTAGGTGATGACCATCCTGTAAGGTGCGAACAAAGTCCTGTGTCGAGGAAATATAGCTTTGGAGTTTTGATTATCCTTTTCGTAATATTGCTGTGATAAGGACTCAGCATGTATACAATGCCTGTTGTTTCAAGAATCGAAATCCAGTTTCTTGCAGTACCATGAGAAACATCCGCGTCTTTCGCAAGATCCGACATATTAAGAAGCTGTCCAGTGCGTGCGGCCGCAGCTTTTACAAACCTCATGAAAGCTATTTCATCGCCGATTCTGGAAAGATCCCGAATATCACGCAATATGTACGTTGTCATATATGAATCCAGGTAGAATTCCATTTCTCTATCAGGATACAGCACCAGTCCCGGAAGTGAGCCTTTCCAAATGCGTTTGTACAAATCCATTAAACCCATGCAGGGTTGTTCTTTCATCCTCTCTTCGAGGATGGAAGTTTCTGGAAGAAATGGAATGTCATCAGAAGATTTATGCATTAATTCTCTCTGTGATAATCCGAGAATGTTAACGATACCGACTCTTCCTGCCAGAGATTCCGATACCCCTTTCATCAGGTGAAATTTCTGAGAGCCGGTCAGCCAGAAGGAAATTTCCTTTTCCGATCTGTTCCTGTCCACAATAACCTTTATCTCACTCAGCAGATCAGGCGCATATTGAATTTCATCGATAATCACCGGAGATCCGAACCTCTGCAGAAAAAGCGCAGGATCCCGTCTTGCCAGCTCTCTTTCAGCAATACTGTCCAGAGTTACATAAGCTCTGTCTTTGCTTTTCAAATGCTTTAGAAGTGTTGTTTTACCAGACTGCCGCGGGCCTGTCAGCAACAGAACAGGATACTTCCCCGATATTCCCATCCAGAAACTTTCAAGGGTTCTGTTTAAGTACACAACTCTCCTTTCGGCTGATTCGCATTGTAATTGCATAATAGCCGCGCATTGTTTATGTGTCAACTCTATCTGTTTGTGTTACTTTCAATAAATGTGTAAGTGGAAGCCAATAGCCAATAGAAAACTGGATTCTATGGAGTCAGTTCCCTGTCCCTGTGAATGACTTTCCTGAAGAATTTCTTCCAGGATATCCCCCATTTCTGTCGGAAGTACTTTCCGGGATCCATTATACTGTTGTCAGCGAATCTAACAGAAGTCTGTTTCGCGAAATTGTAAACAAGGCTCGATCCAACCCAGATGAAATGACGGCATCCATGCCGGTACATTTTCATTGCAAAGATATCAGACAGAGTTCTCCAGCATTTCTCTGTACTGAGTAACTGAATCGGCGGATATCGGTTGGATCCCCGCTGAAAAATCAGGAAAATACCATCCTGTGAGTCCGTAAAAGGCTCTGATTACAGTATCTTCAATGAATTCACCTTCACTGGCGGATTCAAGGTGCTCAAGCAGATCAAGGAATTTTCTCTGCTTTACAGGATACGACGAGTATCTGCTCAGAATTTGTTCATTCCAGTGTCTCTCTTCTGCAAAGAGGGGCAGAAACTCAAGGTATCCAGCATCTTTAACAAGAGCAATATCTCTCTCTGCCTGCGCTCTTATTGTTTCAACAACCTCAAGGACAGCCTCGTGCTCCGCCGGTAGATCCAGCTCGTGATCAAACCCTGCTGTGCGGAAAATATTGGGATTTAAATCATTTGGCGGAATATGGCCGTTCAGGGCATATGGCAGAGCTTCAAGGATCCTGATCATAAGAATTGTATCGAAATGCAGTTCCCAGGTGGTTACATCCCTGAGATATTCAGCAGTGCTGACAAGAAGTTCATCCTCAGTCCAGACTACTGCGTTAAACATGGATGAAGCAGAAATGTTGTCATCGCAGTAATCCTTCATCTCGATTACCACTGAGAAGCTGAGGTTTTCAGAAGGCTCCAGATCGGTATAGTGCCATGTGACCGTGCGGCCATCTATTATCGGGCCGCCTGTCCAGTCCCAGTAGACAGACAGTGAATCGCTTAGTACTGGCATCGGAAGTTCACCCGGTACTTCAAGTGTTATCTCTGCGTCGCCTATGGGCCCGCTCCAGGTGCTGCCGGATATCAAAATATAATTTATCTCGAATTCACTCCACGGACCTACACCCAGATAGTCCCATGAAGTGTTGTATGTGTTTTCCAGGATTACTGTTTCGTAGGGTTCGAACTTCATTTTCCACACGGCAACCACAGGGCGCCAGATGAGTTCTTCATCAAGACATGACGCGCACCTGCGGTAATAAACAGGGGTTTCCTCTCCGTTAATAAAGGTGCTGAACTCCAGATCTTCGGGCAGGGCCTCCAGGGCATCCGTTCCACGGGTGGGGTTCAATTCCTGCCAGGGCGGTCTGTCTTCGTCCTGAGAGGCCATCGCCAGCATTTCAATCAGCATGCTGTCATCCATGGCTGAATAGGAATCACCGTATTTGGCATCAAATGGAAAACCCACTGTAATGTACTGCTCTTCACCGGAATTGTTCACCAGTTCAAACATGCACCTGATTTCCATCAGGGGCAGCCAACCGCGACCATCATCGTACGATCCGAACATCCCGCCTGAGGGAATGATGGAAACTCTCTCGGATGCCATTGAAATGTCTCCATTGGATGTCATGGCAACAGTTCTGCCGTCGGGGAATTCATACATCACAGCGGAATCGGCAAGGCAGAATGAAGTCAGCAGCAGAACAGGGATGCAAAGTTTTAACATGGAAAGCCTCTCTCTCCGTTTAGAATAATGTGAATATGCATGTCGTGAAGATACTCATTTACTGGAATAACTAAAAGATTGCCAGACGAAAAGCTTCAATACCTGTATCATGCGGCGTCCCGAAGGTAGTCGGAGATTCCTCTATATCGAATTCCGTTGTTCCGGTGTAACTCCCGCTTCTTCCGCATAATTACTACAGCGAGAGGCAACCTCTATTACTTATTTAGCAACAGGACAAAGGATTTTCCGGTTGCCTTTTTCAGATCCTCGTGTTCAAACGCGGATGCCATCCGATCAATCTCTGTCTTGGATAAACCCATAGCTGATGCCTCAAGGTGCCAATTTTTAACAGCTCTTCCCACGTCCGCAGCCATGATACGCGCCTGATCTGGTGGAATACTAAAATACTCAGCAACAGAGAGGGCTGTATCAAGGGAGGCTGTAGAGTCGTCAAGATCAATGTTGGTCGAGAGTACGCGTGGTCTTATATGAATGGGGGTAGGGTTCAGATCGTAAGCCGGGGAAAGATTCCATCCGTCATGGCTGATGTACAGGAAGCCATGGTTTCGCATGTGATCGTCGACATTCGAGATAAGAATATTGAAAACAATTCGTTTCCAAAGCTCCTTCAGGTCGTTCCTTGGAGTAGCACCGTATCTCCTGATCGCATCGGCAATCTCCAGGTAGCTGGATTGCTCATGATCAGCGGTTCCGACCATACTCATGGCGGAAAGAAATGGGATTCGGGTACTGTCCGTCCGATCAAACCGTTGAAGTACAAGAACACGTCTACCTCTGATTTCTACGACTCTCCGCCTTGGAACGATTAGACCAGCTCTCTCAGCCAGATCAAGAGCAATGGCTTCCCATCCAACGATGTCCATTTCATCATTACTGCTTGGAAACTTAGCGATTGACAGAACTCCGTCCTGATCGATGACCGACGCTTTTGGTCGAGCTCCACCGAGTGACGAACCCGGAGCAAGGAGAAGACGAAGATCTTCGGCGCTCTCGTCGTCGCTGGCCACATGATCTGCCGCAGTAAGCAGACGTGGAAGGGTAATTATGGGTGGGATGCTGCTCTTTGAATTCACTGCCAGAAAAGGGCCTCCCTCCTCAAGGGCGAAACGCAAAGCACCCATACGCGCTTGATCATCTACAGCAAGCAGATAGTCCATTTCCGTCAGAGTGTGTTCGGCAGAACCGGATGTTCTTGCCTGTTGCCGTGCACTCCTTCGTATCAGTAGCCTGCCCCAGCTGTCTGGAGCTGAATCACCAATGGCACCAAACATCCTTCTGTTGGCTCCTGTATGGAACTGCCCTGCCCCGAGGGTAAGAACAGGCTCCAGAGCAAATTTGTGTGGATGCTTGAGCCAGGAGTGATCGTATTCGAACGTCGCGCTCTCTCGCCCTCTTCTTGAATGTGGCCAGAGACGACCGACCAGCTGAATTGATCCTAAAAGGTCGATGTATACGATGATCAGTTTACTCATCTCAGACCCGATCAGCCTTTCTGCCATGAGAATGGCGAATACGCTGAGGAAGGTGTTCTTCTTCCAGTGTCAGACCCAATTCATCGTACTTCACATCTACGAGATCAGCAAGGCGATCGATCATGCCCAGCACAAAGATGACGATCGCATATGATTCGAGCGATACCTGTGGATTACCCTTTTCAATCTTTGATAGAGTAGTCCGACTTATAGATGCACGTTCGGCTAACAAGGACATGGTTATCCTTCTCCGTCTCCTCGCATCCTTGATATCCTGCCCAAGTTTGTGCAATGCCCGCTTCACAGGTATCGGAATGCTCCTCAAGTTCTTTTTCGAGATATCTGTATTCATCGAATTTCCAACCATGTTACTTAATGTTCACTAGAATATACTCTAACAAAGATAATGTACAACATGTTGCACGTTATGGCAAGTGTTGAGTCGGCAAACAGTTTCAACAGATATTCTTATATGCAAACATCTATCCGGTCACTGAAAAGTACCTGATCATCTGCTGTCCTCAGGGAATCCCCGCTGTCTCCTGGCCCTCCGGTTCTTTCTCGAAAGCCAGACGAAAAGCAGAGCGCCCAAGATCAGGGCTATAATAATAGATGTTATTGGCCTGGGTCTGGCACAGGATCACAGAATTCTAAAATGTGACCTTTCAAACAACGATGAAACACGGGAAGCATCTTATAATGACGCACTACCCCCCTGAAGCCGGATCAGAAAATCCTGCATCTCTCAGTGTAAACTGAATTCACTCATATTTACACAGCACGGAATTACAGCTATATAAAAAGTGAAAAACCTGAAGAAGGATGGTAGGATGAATATTCTCCTGTTACTCATGATACCTCTTCTGGGCTTCGACTCATGGGAATCAATTGGTCCAGAGGGCGGAGAGGTAAGGGCTGTTCTTCAATCCACACAGTATACTGGCACACTCTATGCGCTGTCCGGATCCTATCCGACCCAGGTTGTCAGATCGCTGGATAACGGCAGTACCTGGACGAACATTTCAGACTTCACAGGCGGAACACCCTGTGACATGACCATGACTGCCGACGGTAAACTCGTGATTGTAGGCTATTACTATGTATGGGTTTCTGAGGATGAAGGGATGACATGGACTGAATATTATCATTCCAACTCTCTTTTCTGGGACACCGTGGCACATCCAACAGTCGGGGATGATGTTTTCGCTGCCGGGCACAAATACGATGGCGACTGGAATTTCACCTTTTTTCACTCCACCGATGGCGGTGTTACATGGAATGATATTGCTCTCATCAATTCCAGCAACGATTCCTATGGATGGTGCATCACCATTTCCAGTTCCAACCCGGATGTGATACTCACAGGCGGCTATGAATTCAGCAGCGGTACCATACCATACCTTTTCTTATCCACTGACGGTGGTACTTCTTTCAGCGACGTGACGCCTGCTGAGATAACATCATCGCACCTCTACGGTGTTGGAGTGCATCCGGTCAATCCGGACATCATGCTGGTTTCTTCCTCAAATATCTACCGTTCAGCAGACGGCGGTTCCAGCTGGACCCAGGTTTCATCTATGAACGGAAGTAAAGACATTTCCTTCAGTAATGTTGATCCGGATCTTATTCTTGCAGGAGGTTATTACTACAGCATCCACAAAAGCACTGATTGTGGAGAATCCTGGTCAACCGTATACACAGGTCTTGAAGGTGATAATGTAAACTGGATAGTTCCTGATGCATTGAACAGTTCTATTGCCTACACAGGAAGCAATCTGGGATTTTTCTACAGTTCGGACAGCGGTAATTCCTGGACCATGCAGAATTCCGGTATGATTGTAGGCAGGGTTCTGGCGATGGAATACACCAACGGCTACATCTTCATGAACATGGAAGATCAGGGGCTCTTCAAGACAGTAGTCAATCCCACCATTGCATGGGAAGAGGTGCCCACTCCTCTTTCCTGCGGTGACTTCTGCGCGATCGAGTCTACAGGAGGCGACACTCTCCTGATCCTCGAGGGGGCTGGTTGAGGAAACTCTGAGCTCTACCGGAGCACAGACGGAGGTTTCGTCTGGACACTCGAAGATTACTATTACAACAATGGTTATGACCTGGTCCGCGGGGGTGGTAATACATTCTGGACTTGCGGTTACAGTTATCCATTCCCGGACTACAGGGTGGTTATATCACAGTCCATTGATGCTGGAGACAACTGGATAAGACATGAGCTGTTCAGCGGTTCCACATACGGTTACACAAAAGCCCTGGCAGTAGACCCGAATAATCCGGATCGCGTATTCTGTCTCGGTTACTATAACAGCAATTACGTTCTCTTCTACACTCAAAACGGTGGAGGTTCATGGCAGAACCGGCTCCTTAACGGTTATTCAGGAATACCCAACGGACTGGCTGTATGCCCGACCAACGGTAACCTGCTGGCCGCTGCCACTTCGATCGGCCTGTACGCCTCAGACGATGGCGGAGCGAACTGGTACAGAGTTACCACTGCCTTTGATGGTGCAAATGATGTTCAGAACTCGGAACTCTTCGGAGGATTGCTTATATCAACGATCAATGGTGGGGTATGGCTCTGGGAAGACTGGATCGGAACACCGGTGGAAGTCGGAGAAGATCTGTATCCCGCAGTCCAGTGTGTGGAAGAAAACGCTGAATGCCTGTACGCCGGGACAACAGGAACCGCAGTATGGTATTTATGTAATGCTCAGGGTATCGAGGAAAGACCTGTTCCACAGATCACTCTGTCGGTTTCTCCCAATCCCGTCTGTGGAGGGGCAGCATCAATAACCTTCTCCCTTCCCGCGCAGCAGACAGCTGTATTTTCCATCTACGATATCTCGGGAAGGCAGGTGATGGCTGCCGTCCGGGGAGTGATGAGAGAGGGAACAAACCAGATAAGCATAGACACATCAACTCTCACCTCTGGCTTGTACTTCGCAAGGCTGGAGACAGAACAGATCGCGACCACAGCAAGGATGGTTGTAATAAGATAATATTATTCTGAAAATAACCTGGGAACGTTGAATATCAAGGATTGCCTTGAGGTTAACACATAATTGCATTTTCGGACTCTGTTCTTCACGACCGCATTTACGCTCAGATGAACTACGCTATCGGACAACGACTATTCTTCTTATCGAGACGTGATCGCCAACTGCGAAACGGCAAACATATACTCCTGCCGAAAGATTTGATACATCAGCGGTTATTTCATGATCACCGGAAAACTGCTCATCATTCAACTGAATTTCATCGATAATCACCGGAGATCCGAACCTCTGCAGAAAAAGCGCCGGATCCCGTCTTGCCAGCTCTCTTTCGGCAATACTGTCCAGAGTTACATAAGCTCAGTCTTCTCTTTTCAAATGCTTTAGAAGAGTTGCTTTCAGAGACTATGAATAAGTAATCGGGAATATTTATGAAGTTAATTTTCTGTCTCGGTGTATGACTTTCCTGAAGAATTTCTTCCAGGATATTCCCCATTTCTGTCGGAAGTATTTTCCGGGATCCATCATACTGTTGTCTTCAAATCGAACAGTAGTCTGCCTCGCGAAATGGTAAACAAGGCTCGATCCGACCCCTATGAAATGACGGCATCCATCCAATCCAGGAGATTCGAAACATCGAAGTTTCTTCCAGGGGTGACTGGTCAAATACTGCCTGTATCAGGGATGAGGATTGCAGTAATTGAACTGGATAGTCACATTACCCCTGGAATAGCATTCTCGGACTGGCTATATAAGGTGAATATCCTAATACCCCTATATTGACGAAAGCCATTATATATCCGTTGACAGAGCAGGATTGTCCTGATTATTGTCTGATCAAAGAATAGAGGCTTGATAAAGGTGCCTTTCTGGTTATGCTGTCGATGGCGATAAATGGCCAGTTTACTATCTTCCCGGTTTGGATTATTTGGCAGCATCTTTTGTTGATGAGGTTGTAGCGTGAGGTTGTCTCTTTGTTTGATGATCGTTTTGTTTGGTGTTGGTATGTCTGACACCATCCTGGTTATGGCGCAACCGGATCTCAACGGTTTACAGCTGATCCGCAAGGGTTCTTTTCACCAGGTTGTCCTGCCCGGGCATCCGTTCCTGGGTGCCGAAGGTGAGCCGGATCTACCTCACATTCCTCTGGAGATTGCCCTTCCGGCAGGCTGCAGGGCTGAACAAGTAACTGTTAGAAACATCATATATGATACCTTACCTGGCACATACACGGTTGCCCCGGTCATTCCGGTAATATGTTCTATTGGCTCTGAAACAGCTTCCGCCAGGCCGGACGAGCATATTTATGCTTCAAACTCGTTCTATCCCGGGGATCTGCTTGAGCTATGGCAATCAGGAGTACTATGGGGGATGACTCTGGCAAGCATCTGGATCAGACCTGTCCAATGGAACCCGGCTACAGGACAGCTGCGGGTTCTGCGTATGGCAGAGGTCGTTGTCGAATACGGAATGGATTACAGCCAGCCAACCATTCATAAAAGAACACAGTGGAGCGAAGACAGAGCCCGTGATATTCTGTACTCAATGGTAGTCAACCCGGTAGATATAGGCTACTCGGGCGCGGTTATAGTTGAACCCAGGCAATTGGAATACGGGCAGTACGTGGTGGTAACGATCCCGGAATACGAGATTCCAATGCAGGAGCTTGCTGACTGGAAAACAGCCAAGGGCATTCCTACCGGGGTCTTCACTACGGATTGGGTTCAGAGCAATTACCCATGCCTTGATCTTCAACAAAGCGTGCGAGCCTTCTTGACAGACTGCAGAGAAGAGGGGGTCGACTTCGTGCTTCTTGCGGGTGACAACGATGTTTTCGAAGCAAGGTTCACCTATCCTGTTCTTACTCCCGGTTACGCTCCACTTCCCTCGGATCTGTACTATGCTGACAACAACGACACTGAACCCGGTTTCGATATGTGGGACAGCAATGGCAACGGACGCTGGGGTGAATGGGAAGATGATGTGGAGTGGCATCCCGATCTCTGGGTCGGCCGGGCATCCGTGAACAGCCTGGAGGAAGCGCTGCTTTTTGTGGACAAGGTTCTGATCTACGAACACGTCCAGGAGGTCCCTTTGCTCGATTACTTCGGCGGATGGCCCGAGGAAATGCGGTTCGGTTACACAACGGGTTTCCTGCAGCCGGGTACTAATCCTGGGAGCGTGTACGCTGAGTCTATCTCTGCCTTTGTACCAGGCTCCTGGTCGGAGGAGAAGTGCTACGAATCGTGGGGGAACAATTCTACCGAGATCACTATCGCTATGATCAATGAAGGGCCTCATCAGGTTTTTCACGCGAACCATGGTAGTTTTGATTGCATGTACACTGCATATGGTGATCTATTCACTGTGGACGACATCATGGAGCTGCAGAACATAAAAAATTCAGGAAACGTTGCTATCTGGAATTCGATCGCCTGCAGCATAGGAGGCTTTGACAC
>JAUXIK010000182.1 GCA_030620995.1 Candidatus Aegiribacteria sp. | reverse complement strand
GGTTCTGGATGTTCGGGGATACTCTCATGCAGGTATAGATCTCTTTGTTGATACCGATCTTGATCCGAAGAGCGGTCTTATTCAGATAGCGGAATCATTATCCGTAGAATCAACCGGTTTCCTGTGGGACTGTTCACTCTTTCCGGAAGATGATTATTATGTGAGAGCTTTCCTTTACGAGGGAAGCAGTTCGGTATACGATTACAGCGAGGGAACTGTTACTGTTTCTCATAACTAGAGATTATTCGATATATCTTCAGAATATTTGAACAGCAGTAATTGAATTTCTGAATCCACAGAGAAAGGTTAACAGATATGATACAGATACTTTTTGCGAGCCTGGTGTTTGCAGCATTCCCGGCTTCTCCCTCATTTTTTCAGGGGCAGCTTCCTTCGATCGTGCAGAATGAAGATACTCTTATTACGGAAACATCTTCACCTGTCTTCATTCAGACAGCTTCCATTTCCGATATAGAGAATCTTTCAGGCGGCAGCTTCGGAGCTGCGGTTATCGATCTGAATACCGGAAATGTTCTCGCCTCGTCCGGTAGTGGTATTTTTCCTGTTGACGATCCTGATATTTTCATGCTGGCTTATGCTGTTGATCTGATGCTGGAGGGAAGATTGAGCCCTGATACTGTAGTCAGTCGCAACATAACGATCACCGATGAGTTCTGGTGGGCATTTCATGGTTCCCGCGAATCCGCTTCGAGAGCGATGTGGACTGTTGGCCTTGAAAGCGTTTCCTCCTGGGTTGCTTCCAGGGGAATGAATGATACGGAGCTGCATGATATACAGCTTGAATGGGAAGGAGCTCCTGCCACTGACCCGTCTCTGAGTTCACTGGAGGATGTAACGCAGGCTCTTCGAATAATTCATTCAGGCATGGATATCCCCGCTGTTCCGGAGATCATGGAGAACCCTGACATGGGAGAAGGACAGGCATCATCCGTTGGACAGGGCTGGGATCTGTATGGATGGGTGGATTCAGGCCAGGATCATAAGACTTACGTCCTGATAGCGATAGCTCCCGACGGCAGGGAGCGGGGGCTTGTTTTGCTCAGCGAAGATCTCTGCTGCGAGGGAAAGGGCGAACTTGCCATGAGGCTGCTCTGGCAGGCTTCACTGGGGCTGTAGACCTTGCCAAAGGGCTGATAATAGTGTAAAATACCAAATAGTTACTACTGAGCGGGTGGAATTGGCCACCTGTTCTGAGGAGGAGGAGAGTAATGAAAAAGGTATTCCTGCTGTTCTGTCTTCTTGCATTCGCCAGCACGGCCTTTGCTGGATTCTCGCTTGGATATAAACCAATCGATTTCCCTTATTATGTTTATGATAGCGCTGCCTCGCTCACTAACGTGAATATGCTTCGGATCGGCTTTGCGGCATCCCCCGACTTCAGGATTGAATTCCTTGCCGGATATGACAAGGCAAACTTTGAATGGGAAGATGAAGGCGTATCGACTGAAGCCAATCA
>JAUXIK010000105.1 GCA_030620995.1 Candidatus Aegiribacteria sp. | reverse complement strand
TACGACACAGAAGAGTTCAATGATGTTACCGGTGATACCCTGGGTCTGCAGATTGATATTGAACCAGCCAAAGCCGTCTGGGGCGTATTCTGGCCCACATATAATCAATGGAAGTCATTTGCATCTGAGGATCAGAGCGGATTTATTCTACTCGACAGCAGTGGTAACTATCAGTCCATCTATGAATACATTCCTCAGGGCATAAATGAACCCGAGTGGACGGTATCCGATGAATTCACAAATCTTTTCGATTGGGATGAAACATCGTTCATAGCCAGACAGACAAAAAGTTTCCCCTGCTTCACCGCAGGCATGGATTACATCTGTCATCTGAAGGCAGGTGTCCTGGATAAAGCGATTCTTGAATTCGCTTCAGACCCTGGAAGAAGCCCGAACAGCGCTCTGACCGTTTACGAAAGCTCTCCCTTTGATCTGCCGGAGTCTTACGACTTCTTCGATATAAACGACGCTGCTTCCTTCAGGCCCATGAGATTCTACGATGACGCTCTGCTGATCTCCTTTGATTATCCTGGTGATAGTTCTGAAGTATATCGAAGTACTGGAAGTATTTACTTCAGAGGAGGAGATGATATCAGTATTAGCATGGATACTGATACAAGTATTATAGAGCAGATCTCATCAAACGAATCACCCCTACTTGCCGCGGCGAGGGCGTACAATGTGAGACAGACGTACAGGGTACCACTTGTATCCAATCCAGATATTATACCATACTATCCGTCACAATTCATTCTACTCAAAAGTGATATCCCGGTTGAAAATTCATCCGACTACTTTGCGGATATGCATGTAGCTATGGATACCATGTTCGTATACGGTATTGACAGCACTTCCAGAAGCAACTGCCTGATTCACAACCTCCGTTGCGAAGGGAGAAGGCAGGATGGTCAGGTTACTTTCTACCCGCCATCGGACACTCTTCTCTATCTAATGACCACATCACTGGTCCACGGCTCCAGGGGGATTCACATGAGAGCCCTTAATTTTACCATGATGTGCGGCAATAGAGGAGGTTCCGCTCCATCAGGTACATACAGGTGCCCTGATCTAATGCTCAATTGGGGACCAAGTGTAGAGACTACTAATCCGGATATGATAGCCAGGCTTCTGAATGTTGTTCAATTTCTAACCGGGAAGAACACATCCGATCCTGATTTCATGTCTGCTCTTATTGATGAGGATTACGCAGTTCTTGATACAAATGAGGTTCAGAATGCTGTGCCAGGCTCAAGAGGATGGCAACAAGACCCTGATAATCATGTTCTCAACTTCATCGTCCTTGAGGATTCGCTGTCAGAGGATCTTCTGTTACTGGCAGTTAATGACTCAGACGGTCCTTTGGATTACGATCAAACATATATCTACTTTCCAACCAGGGACGATGACTTTTTCATAACGAATTTCATAGCTGGATTCGAATGTGATCCTGATACTTTAAGAAGTGAAACAAAGCTTCGCTTGGATTTCTTCTGTATGCCTGCTTATACAGCAAGTCTTTACTGGTTTGAGTATACGGGAGAGTAAACTGATTTAATGTTCTGACTGATCATCCTTGGTTGACAGCTATTATTCCGGGATTTCTCCAGCCTTTTTCAGCGCATATTTAGCCATGATCGGTCCTATGATCTCAAAAATTATGCAGGTGGCGGTAACTGTTGTGATTGTGGCAGTACCTATTTCTGAAGCATGTACTCCCATCTGAGAGAATTGCTGCGCGACCGCGATGGAAAGACCAATTGCCACACCGGCCTGGGAGAGAATGCCTATTCCAAGATATTTTCTGATATTGGAAGGAGCCTTGCCAATCCGCGCTCCAAATCCTGCTCCAAGAATCTTTCCTGCTGATCTCGCGAGTATGTAGACCAGTCCAAGAAGCCCCAGAGAAGGCAGAGAACCCAGGTTCAGGTGCGCGCCAGCTATGAAGAAAAACAGGATAAAGATCAATGGCATCAGTGGACGCAAACGATTTGCGACAATGCCGGATTCACTTCTGGAGGTGTTGGAAAGTACAAAACCCATTGCCATTGGCGTGAGAATGGGAGAAAAGCCATACGTCAGGGCAAGTCCTACGGAAACACATATGAATCCGAAAGTCAGAGCTGGAATATTATCATGTGAGCGGATAACTCTGACCAGTCTGGTGTACACAATACCGAGAATAAGGCCAACAGCGATACTGATTACAATTTCAAGAGCCGGTTTACCTGCTGTTGCAAGTACGTCCGCAGATCCGCCGGTCTCAGAGCTGAGAAGTGATTTACTCAAAGCAAACGCGAATCCGAAAATAAGGACAGCGATTCCGTCATCAAAACCAACTACCGCATACAGAGCCTGCGTAAGATTTCCCCTGGCCTTGTATTCCTGTAGGACAGCTACCGTTCCGGCTGGAGCAGTTGCCGGAGCCATGGCGCCGAAAATAAGCGCCAAAGGCCAGTCTCCACCGGAAATGAGCAGTACACCAAGAGTTACGAGAGCGAATGTAAGAAGGGTTTCGCAGAGGAGAATTGCAGTCAGGCTTTTACCAAGTCGTTTGAGTACACTGAGATTCAATTCAGAACCAATACTGAAAGCCACGAATCCCAGCGCGATCTCAGGTATGAATGAAAGATGTTCAAGTATTTCTACATTGAATACTTGCAGAAGAGAAACACCCATTATGGCGCCCGCAAGCATGAAACCGATCAGCGAAGGCAACCCGATTTTTCGGGCAAATTTTCCGGCATATAGACCGGAGAGAATCGCAATTCCGACAAGAGCGATTATAGAAACTGCCATTCTCAGTTTTCCAGAGAACCGTGAACGGATTGCAGATCGGAGACAGTTATCATGATATCGGTTCTTTCCGAGAGCGGTCCGCAGATGAATTCGATGTTTCTTATTGTCGCGTTAACAAGTTCGTTTCTGATAACAGACACGATAATCCTGTTAAAATTTTGAATGTCTGTATTCCAGAAACCTGCGTAGAAAGGAATATTCATCAGATATCTTGTTGATTCGTCAGCGTCCATAATCATGGATGAGGTTGTTTCAGCTGTCGCGAAAACCTGCAGAAGCTCGTCGAAAACACTTTCATCCTGCACAAAAAGATGAAGAAGCTTTTTTCCAGACGGGGCGAACCTGTCTTCATCCGGGTAAGTGCTATCTGAGAGAATTTTGCATGCAATTTCAGGAGTTTCCGCATTTCGAATACTATTTCTCAACTTGTCGTTCCGGAAAACCTGAGCGAGAGAAGAGAGCAATTGGAGGTGTGTTCGAGGGTGTTCTTCAGGACCGATTACGAATGGTATAAGATCAACCTTCTCATTATCAGAAGCGTTGAAATCGATCCCATTGGAAAGAACGACCAGACCTGCGACGAATCCTGGCATTTCAGGTATTCTGCAGTGAGGTATTGCAACTCCGTGGCCGCATGCCGTTGAGGACAGTCTCTCCCGGTCAGAAAGAGCATTATAGATTGTTTCCTTACTGATATTCTTCAGAGGTTCGGCTGAGGATGCGAGTGCTGCTATTTCCCGGAGGAGCTGTTCACTGGAATCAGGCTTAAGGTTGAGGGAAATCGAGTCCGGCTCAATTATTTCAGATAGCTTCATTACAGGCCTCCAGTGTTTATATGCATTGAACTGAATCCATACTTACCATATCAATTAAGATTTGATCAGACCGAGAATGTCAAGCAGTTCATCGAATTTCTCAATTGTCCTGACAAGTCCCGGATTGATAAAATCCTCCCGTTCAGCTGCCCACGTTCGATCTCTGACAATATGAACTGCTTGAATTCCAAGTGAAAGAGCCGGATTGATATCTGATCGCGGACTATTTCCCACGAGCATACATCTGTCCGGAGTCATGTTGAAACGATTAATAAGATCTTCAAGGTTGGCAACAGTTTTATCAGGTACGATTCTTATGTCGTCAACAAGCCGTACAAGGCAGGATTTCATGAACTTATCGTACTGGTGTTCCTGTTCTCCCATCGTGTAAATAACTGTAGTGATGGGGAGAGACTTAATAGCCAGCAGAGTCTCCGTTACTCCAGGCATCAGTATTACCGGATGTTCAAGAAGAGCGCTTTCAATATCACGAAGAGCAGTAGATGCCCACAACGGCGGTTCAGGAATGAGTTCGAGCATTATCTGTTGAAGAGTATCAATGTATGGTCGCGCACCATAACCTGTTGCTGATAATCTCTCAATATCTCTCGTATGAACCATATGACGGACATTTTCTCTCTTGAACCCCAGAGTGCGCATCAGCCCAAGGAAATCGTATTCGGTTCTTTCAAAGAAAAGAGCGCTCTCCCAGAGCGTGTCATCCGCGTCAAGAATTAGAAGTGTCTTGCAGTTCATGGATACAATCTTTCAGTTCGCACAGATTTCATGGGAAACTTACTTAAAAATATAACACAATTTGATACATATGCCGAAATTAGTAATTACTTGTAAGAGGAAACTTTTACGCAACAGGCAACAGGCGGTCAAGAGGCTGTACCAGCCAGCTGAAATAAAAGTATCAGAGTGATTCAGGAAATCAAATTCATCTCTGTCATTGTTGATGAGTTAACATAGAATTTCAGTAACATAATTATTTTTTATAGATGCTGCCCGATGTAAACGCATTATTACGAAAAATGATAGTAATATCACTCATATGTAGAGATATCGCTCTTATGATATTTGTTATAAGGATTTACAAAAAAGTTAACTGGTGTGGATATCAATGCGTAAACACAGATACGAGAAAAATGAATTAGGAGCCACGGAAGAATAAAAGTCAAAAGCTATTACAACTTGACCATCAAATAGCTTTGTTGCAGAGTAATACTTATCAATTAATATATAATGGGCAGATTGATGATTGATTTTTCAGAGGGGATGAAAATGTGATATTCTAGATTTAATGCTGCAGGTTGTAGTAATTACTCTTAATTCAAAAGGGGAAATGCGATGAAAAAGCAGATCTCGGTCACAGGTGCTATCTTTTCAATAATATTTTCAATAATCATTGCCGGATGCGGTGAGAAGGCTGATCAGGTTCAAACTGATACAGATTCCAATATACAGGAACAGATAGTTGATCTTTCGATAGAGGTACCTCTTCTGAAAGTTGGTCATTGCAGGCATGATCACCATTCGGCTGTGTTCGTATCTGCTCTTCGTGGTGAACGAATGAATGCGATTTATGGTATTTACCTTGAGC
>JAUXIK010000138.1 GCA_030620995.1 Candidatus Aegiribacteria sp. | reverse complement strand
ATGAGAATTTCGCATCCAGACTGGCAAAAGGAATAGCTGAGGAAAAGCACAAATACTCCTGGGATAATCTAGCGTCAGCGATTCTTGCTCTTGCAGTCGAGTAACACATATCGAAGCCAGATACTACTGAGTTATCTTGACTTTAACCTTCACACACATTAATATTCAATTTGGATAAGGAGTAATATTATGATAAATATAGTAATAGTATTAGCAGCATTACTTCAAATATCTCCTGCTAATTTGAGTGTTATCTTCTACGATGATTTCTCCGATGGAAACATAAGCGATTGGGATCAGCGCTGTCTACCGGGAAATTGGAGCGCTTCACCTGGACTAGTTCATGGGAACACATCATATGTTTGTTCCTCCTTGATTCCTCCAGGTGATATTCAGTGTGAGGACTGCTCGATAACAATAAGAGGGATGGCTGTTCATGTATTGGGAATGGTATCCAGATTAGATTCAGACGATACAGGCATTTATGCGTATGTATCCCCTGATCATGATGTAGCCAGAATCAGGGGGATCTCAAATGGTGGTCCCTCATCACCTATCTATAACAGTCTCTACGCTCCATTTCCAAGTAATGTCTGGTATGAATTGACCCTCACTTGCGAAGGGAGTTCACTTCAGCTTCAAATTGAAGTTCCGTCAACCGGCGAAAGCTGGACACTCGATGCAATAGATCCTTCTCCTCAGACAGGTCAGTTCGGGTTGGCTATGGGTGATGAACCCAGCGCTCTATGGGACTGGATTTCCGTCACAGGCACTGGTCCAGCAGATAGTACGATGATTTCATGGATGTATACTGACGATACGGAACTCGGTAATGGTAATATGGCATTTGAATCAGGCGAGGGAACGGACCTTTATATTCAATTGTCGAATCTGGAAACTACTCCCCTGGCAGATGTTTTCGCAATTCTCCAGAGCCTAACACCTGAGATTATCGTTAGTGACAATTATGATGACTTCGGGAATATCCCGGTCGGTGGTTCGTCTTGGGGGACAGGTGGTTATTGCATCGAAGCACCTGCATCAACGCCTGAAGATCAGACCTATCCCATGCAGCTCACTATCTTTGCAGATGGAGGATATTTAAACATAGTCGAATTCAGTATTCCTGTCGGTTGTGGAATTGAATGCGATGTCGAATCCGGAATCGAACAGTGGTCGTGGAACGCAGTAGAATCCGGATGGCTGGACAACTGGCACGTTTCTTCTACAAGAAATCATACTTCAGGTGGGATACAAAGCTTCAAGTGCGGCGATACCGGTTCAGGGGACTATGATAACCATCTCTTCTCTGCGCTGACCTCACCGTTGTTGAATATCCCTATCGGAGGTGAAGTTTCTTTCTGGATCTGGATCGATGCCCAGATCCCCTTGAATGATGCAACAGGAATTTCCGCTATCGATGGAGGTCTGCTGCAGTATGGCCGGTGCGGAACCTGGATAGATCTCGAACCTGCGGGCGGTTACCCATATCAGATCATACCTTCCTCTACCGGACCTTTTGCAGAAGGTACCGGTGTCTTCTCCGGGTTATCCGGGTGGTCCCAATGGGCACTCATAATACCCGATTCGCTTGCAGGTCCAGGGCAGATACGATTCGTTTTCGGCAGTGATGATACCGGCACACGAGAGGGCTTGTATGTGGATGATATTCATATTCAAGGATTTGTCGGGATAGAGAATCCTGAGTACGGAGAGAATTCCACTCCTGTGCTTTCAGCATATCCAAACCCATTCGCGGAGAACCTGACATTCGTGATCTCAGGTATACCTGCGGGAGAAGTAACCATAGAGATATTTGATCTTGCTGGAAGGCTGGTTGAATCTCCTCGATTGAGTACTCCCGGTGAAGTTAGAACACTGATATGGAATGGACAGAATATCCCAGCAGGGATGTACATCGCGCGGGTCTGTGTACAAGGCTCTGAGGACATAATTCAACGCATTGTCAAACTCGATTAGAGTCTTCAGACATCCTTACTGATACCGGTACAGTAAGTAGACAATTCATTTCTCAATAGCTTATAATACCATCTGAGAAATAATCGTAGAATGCAGTGTCACTACAATCCACAGGTATTAACAAGGACAGCATGAATTGAGCTGGTATCTATAACATGTTAATCCGCTAACTTATATGAAGATAGATAGCTGCTATGCTATATCAATGATGTCTGACCCAGGGAAGGATCAGTATGTCTGATTCGAAGCGACCGGGTGAAAGGGGACGCAGCGTACTGCAGGAAGTATTCGGCACGATGCCGTTTCCTAGCAGTAAAAGTAGTTTTGATCTCGATTACAATGACTACTGGCATGATAGGATTACCAATAATGTAGTCATTGAACCTACACTTCGAAGAGCTCGAATTATTGAGCGATTCTTGGATGTGGGTGATTCCGTTCTCGATATAGGTTGTGGAACCGGAGAAACGCTGGATCATCTCAGAGAAGCAAGATCAATAGATGGAACCGGGCTTGATATTTCAATGACAGCATTAGAACAGGTTTCATCAAAGGGTTTCCATACGATCTTCATGGATCTGACAGAGCCGACCAGCAGCCTTGAATGTCAATACGACCATATCGTCGTGTTCGGTGTTGCCGAGCACGTCCATAACACAGAAACGCTTATGCTTAATCTTCGTGGCAGGTTCAGGAAGGGGCTCTACGTCGCCATTCCCAATCTCGGTTACATTGCCCATCGCCTTCGGATGTTATTCGGGCGGTTTCCTCTCACATATATCACTGATGTTCGGGAGCACATTCGCTATTGGACAGTCAGAGATTTCCTCGATTGGACAGATTGGCTTGGGTTCAAGAAACCAGAGATCATAGGTGTTCGCGGCAAGGTAAAGTTATTCAATGCACCCACCAGATGGCCTTCTCTCTGGGCTAGCGATGTGATCTTCCGATTCCCTCCGGTATAACTGCTTCTCTTCAATAATTCGACTTACTCTACCAGTACTCTGATCACTCGGATACTGCTAGAGTTACAGGTAATCTGATTCTATCAGTGAGTAGTGAGTATTTCTTAAGTTACTGGCTATCCGCAACTTATCGAAACGTTTATAGATACTGGATATCGATAGAACTGATATTTGTTTGAATGTTGACAGAGCTTTCTTCTTCATATATACTCAATATGGATAGGAGGCTTCATTGTTATGCGTATAGGGATATACTTCATTTTTGTTCTTGTCATTTCTTCAATTACTTCC
>JAUXIK010000169.1 GCA_030620995.1 Candidatus Aegiribacteria sp. | reverse complement strand
ACAGTGAAATGGTCCGACAGAACACGCTCAAGGCCAAGGGAAACCGAAGTCCAGGTGTAATCGTTCTTGTAGTCCTTCGAAGTTTCAATGAATCTGTAATCGGTTTCAAGGGATACCTCGCTGCCCCTTGCGTCATACTCGAAGGAAACTTCCAGCCCTCCCGAGTAATTCCTTTCCCTTACGTTTCCGTTATCAACCCTTGTGTCAACGTACACAGTAGCATTGAAGCGTCTGGCCTGTCTCCGATTCCATTCAGGATCAAAGCCTCTGTCAGTTATATTTCTTATTCTTGTTTCCGCATAATCGTAACCGGGCGAAATGCTCAGAGCCTGAAAATAGTAATCCATAGCTCTGTCCGAGTCGCCCATCTGCTCGTATGCGAGCCCGATGTAAGCATATATCCAGGAAGAACCGGGGTCCAGCTCAAGAGATTTTTCAAGAGCTACCAGAGCCTGATCGTATTGATCGGAGAACAGCAGGGCTTCTCCCAGACCGCTCCACGCACTGAAAGACAGGCTATCAAGCTCAGTTGCCTGTCTGTACTTATCAGCCGCTTTCTCATCATCTTTTTCAAAGAGGTAGTATCCCCAGTCAAGCCATACATTGATACTGTCCGGGGCGATAACAGAGGCTGTTTCGTAACTTGCTGCGGTTTCATCTTCTTTATCAAGTTCGGCATAAAGACCGGCCATCTGCAGCCAGAATTCAGAATCACCGGTTTCGCTTTCCTCCTCCGCTTTCCGGGCAAGTTGAAGTGATATCGCGGGATTTACCACCGAATATGTCCAGGCCAGATCTACCCAGGCGCAGGGATACTCATTCGCTATAAATCTGTTGAGACTATCTGCTTCTTCATCTCTGCCAGTACTCTCGTAGATCAGTGCTGTTTCGCACAAAGCTGTGCTTTCAAATCCTCCGGCTTTAATGTAAATGTCCCACATTTCCAGAGCTTCACCGGAACTTCCTCCCCTCGCGAGAATGGGTGCCAGCCGCTGGTAACCAAAAATGTAGGTGGAATCAACAGATATGGCTTCAGTGTAATAAACAGCTGCGCTGTCAGGATATCCCAGCTGCTCCAACACAAACCCCAGTTCCCCGAGGAGCCATGTTCCCGGATCTGTCGTTTCTGTAACCGCTCTTCTGTACCAGTCGGCGGCGGCTTCCAGATCTCCTTCGTTTTCGAAGAGAAGCCCTCTCTGTTCCCAGGCCCACATATATTCATTGTCAACTGCTATTCCGTTTTCGAATGCCTCTCCCGCTTCTTCAGGTTTCCCCAGCTGCTCCAGCACAAGACCCAGTTCTCCCCATGTCCAGGTGTTACCCGGATCGATCTCCAGAGCCCTACGGTAAGCAGTTTCAGCCGAAGTGTAAGTCCTTTTGTCTTCGTACAGAAGCCCCTGGGCTATCCAGGCGTCCACGAAGCTGCTGTCGGATTCAGCACACTCGATATACCATTCTATAGCCTCATCAATATCCGCGTTTCCCTCAGCTATGAGACCCAGCCTGTACTGGGCAAAGGCGTAATCGGGATTAACCTCGATTCCCTCCAGATAACTTCTGCGGGCAGCATCTGAATTACCGCTGCTTTCAAGGCATACACCTATCTCACCAAGGCTCCAGAAATTCTCAGGGTCTCGTCTGAACAATTCCCTGTAAGCTTTGATTGCCTCACCATATTTATCCTGGCTTTCAAGTAACAGACCAAGGTCGATAAGGCAACCGGTATCATCTGGAAAGATATCAGCTATTTTCCTGTAGATCATCTCCGCCGCATAATTCTTGCCTTCAAGTTCCAGAATCCATCCCGCTTCAGATAATAGCTGCATATTCGCCGGCCACCTGGCAAGGGCAGTCATTACACATTTCAAAGCTTTCTCGAATTCCTGCTGATACCGATAAATTTCCGTGGTTTTAAGCCAGATGGAAATCCAGGAAGGATCTATGTATATAGCTCGAGTTAGTTCACTGAGTGCCTCAGAATAGTTTCCCTGAACCATAAGACAGTGGGCTTCCCC
>JAUXIK010000144.1 GCA_030620995.1 Candidatus Aegiribacteria sp. | reverse complement strand
TAAGGAGGGACGTACATCCGTTTACCGAGTCTCCAGTGCATAACTGCCGGCAACGATGTTTGCGTAGATGTGCCTGAGATAGAAGTCGGTTGAAATCTCCCGGATCCGGCTTCAGGGGGACGTATATCCTGATTCTGAGATTCCGGTACATATCTGCTTGCAACGATGTTTGACTGCGAGTGTTTCACATCGTATGGTCAGTTTCAGGCAGATATATTGGGTGATATTGAGACAGATATGCTGTTTCGGGAGGTTTGCCGGAACGGTGGGGAATCTAAATTCCTATTGCTTAAAGGAGGAATAGAAAATGAAATTAAAACAAACTCAATTATTACTAAGTTTACTTTTAGTAGGTTTTATCCTTTCCGCATGCGAAGGAGGCAATTCAGCTTCTGCCCCGGTGGCTACTGATTATTCACAGGATTCGCATTGGTTGTCTATACCTGATTCGACAAAATCAGTAGATGTATTTTATCTTTACCCAACTGCTTGGAGTAAGGTAAATCCAACTGAGCCAAACATTTGTGACGTTGACAATCCTTCCATGATAGCAGGTTCAGCATCAGCCTTTGCACGACAAGCAACTGCTTTTGAGCCTTTTGCAAATATTTATGCACCATACTACAGGCAAGCAGATGGTGAGTATATCTTGAGTTTGCCCTTAGCAGAGCGTGATGAACTTATCGCAGGTATACCAACTTTAGATGCCGTTGCGGCGTTCGACTACTATATTAAAAACTTTAATGAGGGAGCTCCTTTTATTTTAGCTGCCCACTCGCAAGGAGCAGACGTATTAATGAATCTTCTGGCTGGGTATTTGAAAGATAATCCAGATGTGTACCGCAGAATGATTGCTGCATATGTTATTGGCTACCCCGTTACTGCTCAGTACATTGCTGATAATCCGCACTTGAAATTTGCTGAAGGCCCTGATGACACGAGGGTGATTATTTCCTATAACACTCAAGCTCCTGATGTTGTTCCGGGAGTAAATCCAATCTTATCAGGGCAGGTGGGCCTTGTTATCAATCCAATTACTTGGACGAGAAGCGAAGCCTTAGCCTCCACTGCCGAGGGGCTGGGGTCATTCATGATAGATCCAGAAACATTATTATTTTCGCCAGTACCTCAGTATGCTGATGCTAAAGTAGATATTGCCAATGGTGTGCTGATCTGTACGACGGCTGATGAAGATGAATTATATGAATTAACTCAGCATATTGTTCCCAGAGGTGTTTACCATAGCTTTGATTATCCTTTTTATTACTATAATCTTCGCGAGAATGCTCAAAACAGAGTTGACAAGTACTTAAGCAAATAAAGTAGGGGTATAGAGGCTGTGAAAATATTTCGAAATTAGTAGAGGTGCTAAGCTTTTCTGCCTGCACGGCTTGTAAAGTAAGCAAGCAGTTTAGGCGTGATAAAAAACCTAACCAGTGCTTCCTCGTGTCCAGATAAATCCGAATCGTTGGGATTCCCGTTAATTAGGATGAAATTCGATGATGTTACCCAGTGGGTGACCGCATATGATAAAATCATATACCCCTTTGCAGGGCTTGCTCTGGCGCTGGGGAGAATGGTGCTAACGTTATACAACTCTTTGCAGGGCTTGCTTTGGCACTGAGAAATGAGGCGTAAGGTACTGCGAAAGTCCCACCTGACTAAAGTTTAGCCAACAGGTCAGTAGAGACGTCCGAGGGGCAACCCCGTGAGGAGAGTCCGAAGCCGGACGGAACAAGAATGCAGGCCGTGTGATTGAGCCCCGAAAAATGTATAGTTGTGAACATTGGATAGCTACTGAGCAATCGGTAGTGAAAGCCGACAGCTTGTATGCGTTGGAAGGCAGCAGTCCTGAGTGCGCTATGGCGAGTATTCAGGACACCACTACCTTGTTTCTTTCCTCTTCGTAGTAGTTCGAAAGATCGAAGGGGTAGAGTTGATTGAAAAGATCGGTTCCCCATCGCCACTGGATATGGAGCATTCCGAAGATGCTCAGGCTGCATTTTCTGCATCACAGGAATCTTCTACCAAAGCTCTGCAGGTGTGCCTGGAACTCGATCACCATGTTTCTTCAAGAAGCCCTTGATCGCGATGATGTCTTCCTCGGCGGCATTCTTGTACCTCAGACCTTCGGGGGAATGGCCAACTGGAACCTCCATGTCCATGCCCTGATTACTGACACCTGCTGGGACAGGGAAGGTAATCATTTCCCCATGCCTGAAATAGACACCACAGATCTCCAGGGGATTGAAAAGCTCTTCGTCAGTCTTGTTTTCACGATGCTTCTCAAAGAGGAGATGATCTCGAAGGAACTGGTGGAGAACATGTGTTCCTGGAAGCACAGCGGATTCAGCGTTCACTGCGGCAAGCCCATAAAAACCTGTGATGCCGATTGGAATGGATAGCTCGCATAACATCGCCCAAGCCGCTGGAACTCGTCTGTGAGCCATTACATTCGCGAATATCAGTTCCATGGAAAGACGATGTTCCTGAAATAGAGGTTGGGTAAGTTTTCAGCGATCCGGCTTCAGGGGGTAGTATGCCCTGATGCGGTGCTTCCAGTGAAAATCTGCGGGAAGGCATGTTTAACCAGGCTTGTTTCGTGCAGTATGGTCAGTTTCAGGCAGATATATTGGGTGATATTGAGACAGATATGCTTTTTCGGGAGGTTTGCCGGAACGGTGGGGAATCTAAATTCCTATTGCTAAGAGATGAACAATATTTCATCGTTCGTGTTACCTGAAGATAAGGAATTTTCCTGTCTGTGAGAATTCATCCCCGGCATGGAAGTCACAGAAATAGATCCCTGAGGTTATGTCTTGACCGAACATGTCAGAGGGTTCCCAGATTACGGAATGATCTCCAGCTGTCTGAGTTTCATTCACTACAGTATCAACAAGACGTCCGCATACATCGTAGATACGGAGTATTACGGTTTCATTCTCCGTAAGCCTGTAAGTAAATGATGCTCCGGAAGAGAATGGATTCGGATAACTCAGATAACAGCC
>JAUXIK010000095.1 GCA_030620995.1 Candidatus Aegiribacteria sp. | reverse complement strand
TGTTCTACAGTCTGCCCCTCAGGCGCGATGGGGCAGCTGGGCTACAGCGAAGAACAGACCCTCGAAATGGTGGATTTCTCCCTGGTTAATCTTTAATCCGCAAAATGCTCGGAATCCTGGATTGATCTGGTCACTCCGGCTTCATAGGAGCAGTGATACATCAAAGGGATGGAAACATTCTTTGAAGTACTTGCAGGGTTATTACGAGTACCTGTTTCATTCATTTCTTATTTCTTAACTGGCTGGATCACCAATTTTCCATACTCCCTTTTCCAGAAAAGCTTCAATGGTTTGCCGTTTTGCTTTATTAATTAAATTCGAATGCGAAAGATTATTCTGCTTTGCGTATTCATTAAGAGTAATGATGTCCATTCCATCCAGATAGGCTAATCGTTTATGATAACTGTTGGTTATTGCTTTACCAACTATTTCTTCCATAATCGAACTACTGTTATTTCTATCAAACTCTTCAAAAGCATCATAGTACAACGTACGGTCGATGAATTTTATGTTTATGGGTACATAACCTTCGCGGATCAGTAAACAGTTGTTAAGCACCCTTCCTATTCTCCCATTACCATCGACAAACGGATGGATGTGTTCAAAACTGAGATGGAAGACAGCAATTCTTTTTATAATACTCTCATTCACAAAAGAATTGTATTGGATGAACATATCCTCAAGTTTGCCTATAATGTGTTCAGGATCAGAAGCGATATGATTTGCAACTCTTACCCATTCATTATCTTTCCTGAACCGACCTGCTATATCATCGCGAATATTCGTTATCAACATTCTATGCAGAAGAAGAATTATTTCCATGTTCAGTTCCTGCTGCTTTGCTTTTGTATCTATGTATGTAACTACTCGCGCCAGGTTCCGGGCTTCGAATATTTCGCATTCGGAGACATATCGGTCTAAATCGAGATGAAGGAGTATTTTCTCAGTTTCCTCCAAACTCAGGGTACTATTTTCAATAGCATTTGAATTATAGACCTGTTCTGCAACCTCTGCTTCACTGATAAGTTTAAGCAAAGAATCCTTATTGCGAGCAGATTGATAATACCGCTCTCTTAACGAATCAATTTTCTTATAAACACTCATCACTTTACCCATAACTTGAATTTAACATATTTTCACGCTTTTGGCAATAATACAGATAATTATAGCAGTAATAAGGTATATTTTCACGTTTTTGGTAACGATACCGTTAACTATAGAGGCTGTATGATATGTTTTCACGTTTTTCCAATCTTTCAGCATAATATAGCGTAAGGGAGCAATAGGAATCTTGATTTCAAGGCGTTCCGGGAATTTTCGCGAAACAGCATCTTCGTTCCAATATTATGAGCTTGCCGCGATAAACATCCCTGCGATCAAGAGCTTCATGAAGGAACATCGAGATGCGCTTGGGATACTCTAACGATGTTTGACTGCGATTGTTTCTCTCAGTATGGTTATTTTCATGCACAATTATCGAAAATTCAGGAGAAGGAAAGCCAGCCTGGGAGCGAATTGCAACATGACGGGAAATCCACTATCCTGTTGCTTGAATGGAGTGAGAATGCGCACAAAATACCATTTTATTACCTGTATTGTAATAATGATTTTAACGGGAACGCTGCACAGTCAGGCGTATCTAAGCAATCTTGAAGCGGGAAAGGATGATCCGATCTATACAACTTACGCTGCCCCGCTCAGCCGTTCGGAATTTATTATTGACGAAGGATACACATTCAAATGGTATGATTTGCATGACGGGATTGATTTCGAAACGGACAACGGCGGAAGCCTCTGTATCGGGTTTAAACTGAATGGAGAGTTCCGATATTACTTAAATGAATTTTTTACGGAACCGCTTATTACAACATCATATAGTGATTTGGTTAAATATTACTATTATCCTTTTGAAGGAATCCGCGTCGAAATATTCTTTGATGTTTACAGTTCAAGAATTGCTATACAGGATATTAATATCACAAATGAGAGCGGTTCTGATGAGGAGCTGATCGTCTATTCATTTTTCTATCATCATACGGATGAAATTACAGATGTATCAATAATTGATCCTGAATACGACGGTTTTGTTTTTCAGCATAAAGAGAGACCGGATGGCTGGACTACTTCCCACGGTGTGCCTTATCAGGAAGATCTTATCAATGTTTATATCATTGATTCGAAAGCCGATGATTTTGGCGCGTATACTCATCTGGTCGATTCTTCTTTCTCAATTACGAACATGCATGGCAACAGCGGCAGGTACAGCGGTCAAAACACTGCTTTTTTCAGCGATGTTCTAAATAACCGATTGTCTAATACTATTCCTTCGGCTGACGTTAAAATAGCAGCTATGCAAAAAACAGTATCAATTCCATCAGGACAGAGTTCTCAATTGCGGATAATCAGGGGAGTGGCTGAATCCGAATCTGATGTGAATGATCTGATTGCTGAATGTAGAAGTTTGAGGTTTATTGATCTGCAGCCCTTTGTAGAGGACGCCGAACAAATTTATAGCAGCATCCCGAATTTAACATTTTCAAACCATGATTATGAAATGCTGTACTGGAGCGCTTTTTCATTGATGCGGCAGTGTATGATGCCGCCGGAAGGGGAATGCTCCTACAATTATTATGTTTTCTCACGCGAACCGACCTGGGGCTGGGGACACGGCGGTCAGGTTTTCCATGAAAGCCTGGCAATGATTGCCTACGCTTTCATGGACGGACAAAGCGCTATGAATTCCCAGCGCGTTTATATGGAGCGACAATGGGCGGACGGGTATATCAATTATCGAACCGGTCCTTATTTGAATGAAACGATTCCTCACGCCGGTCAATACACAACATCCGCTCCCCTGTTCAACTGGGAAAATTGGGAGATTTATAGAATTACGGAAGATACGCTGTTTTTGCAGGATGCCTATCGATCGGGGTCAAAATTCTATCAATACTGGCTGGATAACCGGAATGCCGATGGAGACAGTCTCTGTGAATGGGGCGCCCACGCTGTATTAGAAAGTTTGCGCGACGGATATGTGGCTGTTTGGGATCAGGTCGGCTGGCCTGCCAACTTTGAAGGTCTGGATTTGAATGTCATGCTGGTAAGTGAAGCGTATTCATTAGCCCAAATGGCTCTGGAATTGGGAAATACGAGTGAATACGACTACTGGACAAATGAGGCGGCCCAACGCATGCACGCAATTAATGGTACCTTCTGGGATGAGCAGACCAGTTTCTTTTATCATGTTGATATAACCGATCATGACTTTACATTCAATTCTGCCGATGATCTGAAACGGCGGGAAATTATCGGTTTTCTTCCACTGTGGGCAAACAGCGCAACAGAGGAGCAGGCTGAAGAACTTGTTCAGGTGTTGACCGATCCTGACAAATTCTGGCGCGTTTACGGAATTCCTTCACTGGCGGCTGATGATAGCTACTATAATCCTGAAGGTTACTGGAACGGTCCGATCTGGATTCAATGGCAGTATCTGATTTTTAGAGGATTGATCAATTACGGATATTGTAATCAGGCTGAACAATTAGCGCATATAGTGTTAGCGGCTATGATCGATCAGTTAAAAAATGATCACAATTTATGGGAATTTTACAGCCCGGATGATCAATGGGCAGGTTATCATAAAACATATATCTGGGCAGGAATCGCGGCCCGCATGCTGATGGATTTGAATGAATTGGAAACAGGTCTGCCGGATTTTGATTTGTAGGAAACGCCAAAACCTTATGTTCGGAGAGATTCTGAAATCCCAAATTATGCGGCTGATTAGGTAATTATATGATAGGGGTCGGACGTCACTTGCGACACTTGCGGGGAATATACAGTTTATAAGATGAAAATATTTTAAATAGGCATACTATGGAAATTCAGTTTTCCTTTATCGCCGGTTTTGTCTCCACTTCCTGTAGGCCTTATAACCTTCAGTGAAAGCCCTGTTCCCCGTTATCAAAGCATAAATCAGGTGAAGAGGAAGCCAGAGTGCGGTCCTGACAGCCATACTCGGACCGCTGCAGTTAGCTTCCATGAAGATAAAACGGTTTCTTTCCCTCAGAAAACAGGTTTCAGGGGAAGCTCCCATGGTTTCCGCGTGCATGTGCTTTACGGTTATCTCCGGGCATCTCAGTATACTGTATCCGGAATTATGCATTCTTACTCCTATATCGGTGTCTTCCCAGTATATAGGTGCATATCTGCAGTCGAATCCCTGAAGTTTCTCCCAGGCGTCTCTTTTCCATAGAGCACATGCGCCGGAGGGATAAAGATGCCCCTGTGGAAATTGCCCTGTGACCGCAAGCCCCCTTCTGAAAAGCCAGCGGAAAGCGCTGTCATCGGAACCGTCAGGACGCGGTATGGACGGTACTGCAACTGCAATCGAGTCATCGGTTTTCTTCAATGAATCAAGCAGAGCTGCAAAGCTACCCTTTTCGGGTACAGTGTCGTTGTTCAGAAGAAGCAGGTACTTCCCTGCAGCAATTCTCATTCCCAGGTTGACTGCTTTGCAGAAAGCTGGTTCACCTGTTCGTTCAATAAGTTTTGCAAATGGAAATATCGTTGATATCCTTTTAAGAGTGTCATCTTCAGAACAATCATCCACAACAATCAGCTCACCGCCGGCAGTCTGTACCTCGTCTATAATTGCAGCCAGATACTTCTGAAGAATTCCAGATCCGTTCTTCGAGGGGATAACAACTGAAAGCTCATTCATAGAAAACCAATTCTGTCGATGTAGATTTCTTCACCTGAAGACCTGAATCGGATGATACTGCCTGAAACTCTTCACAGTCAATGGTGTGGATAGAAGAAATTTGCAGTGAATCCAGTATTCAGATACACTCCTAAATGAAGCAGGATCGATGAACCCGAACTTTTAATAATATTCATTTTAAGGACAACAGCGAATTCATGATTTGATTGTTGACGCTTTGGTATCGGGATGATAGCTGATGTAATAACTGATGCACGCATATACAAGAAGAGTGACTGCCAGACCCCACATAGCCGTGAGCTGTGACTGGTAGAAAAGGAATATCTGCGTGACGAAGATATTGATGAGAATCGCCCGTTTGAACCAGTGTGCGGCTGTTATTCTCGAGGATCGAAAGCGCAGAAGACCGATCAGAACGAACATGCTGCTGATGAAGGCTCCAACAATTGATAGACCGGACACATTATCAAACGGAACCCAGTTCGGATTCACCCATCCGAAGATTGTCGCGAATTGAAGAAGGCTTGCGAATACGAAAAGAAGCATGACTGCAGGGATCACCTTAGGTATGGAAAGAAAGCGATTCAGCGACGTAAATGCTATTCGACGAACGAAATAGTAGCCGCGTAAATAGCGGGATTCCGGAATGATGCTGCTTCCGAGAATTTCGCGAAAGGATCTGTTTGCGGAAATTTCCCTTTCTGTAAGAGGAAACCTGTTGATCAAGCTTCGAAAAACCAGGAACAGTGTTACGAACAGTATGTACAGGATCGCGATAGTTGGCTGGAAGAAATAATCGTTATCCTCCGTTATGAATTTCCCCAGTTCATCTATGAATAAACCGAATCCCACTCCGCTTATGAATGCTGCAAGGAGGCGGATTGACGGATTCCAGAAGCGGAAGAGCATGACCAGGGCGAAAAGCATAAGAAGACCGCCCCACAACATGTGGGAGATATGCAGGGAGCCAAAAGCGATCTTTGGATAATGTGTCATTGCCAGGAAAGCTCGATTGATCAGGATCGTAACAACCGCCATGACCAGGAGAAGCTCGAGCAGGTCGCCGGTATCGGTGTCACGCACCGGAAGATTACCCTTGCTAGAAAACATACCTGATCCCGATACCTGCGTTCATGTCGAAATCCGTATCCGGAATTATGTCAATAATTCCCGCGACTTCGATAAATAAGTCAAGCGGTGCTCCGCTGAGGAGCCATGAAATTCCTACAGGAACCCTGAAGCCGAATTGGGTTTCATCTTTGAAGATAATCCGGCCGCCGAAACCGTAATAAACCGGAAGCAGGCCACTCTCATCATTGATTACATCGAAACTGTGCCACAGATAATCCGCGTGAAGGTGAAGTTTATCTTCACCCTTGTCCCGAAGAGACCAGGATACTGCTCCATCCATTGCGGTTGAGCCGTCAAACCAGAGCTTCATACTGATACCTGTAGGTTCTCCGAGTATTACTCCGAGTTCAAAACCTCCCGGACCCGAGGATGATATCAATGTTGCTATTATCAAGGCATTTATCATTTTCTTCTCCTGTTCAGGAACGAGAATACTGTATGTAAAACGTCTGCATTAACATCATATAGTCCATATATCTATAAAGAACAATACAGGAATAAAAAAGAGCAGTATCCAGGAAAAACTGAGGACTTGACATTCTTTCGAATATTTTCAATAAAGCAGTATTCTATCATGGTTAAGTGTATTATTTATAAGTGAACCATTTACGTAATTAAAACTGGAGGTTGTAATGAGGAATAACTTTAAACAATACAGCGGGAAGATCACGGGTATCAGCACTATGCTGCTTCTCGTGTGCCTTCTTTGCGTCACTGCCGCTCCGGTCACGGCTCAGTGGACCGCGGAAAGAGGTTCATTCAGGTACGCGGTAATCGTGCGTAATGATACATATGCGGATCCTGAATGGGCTGCAGTTGTCGACACCCTCGTCGCGAAGTATTCCGCCAGTGTCTTTTCCTATGACAACAATATGTATGACATTCAGGAAAGCCTGGGCGCATACGCGCCGGATTACATGGCATTTGTTTCTGAAAAGGGAAATGCAACAGCA
>JAUXIK010000120.1 GCA_030620995.1 Candidatus Aegiribacteria sp. | reverse complement strand
GGTGCGCTGCGGTCGAGCTTTTAACTGAAATCTCCTAAAAATCACTCATCTTCTCGCAATTCCGGGACAAAATAGGTTATCACCCGATTCAAAATTCTCCGCCAGGGTTAAATCTTTTCGAATACAGTTAAATTCGGCTCTACACCATAAACGGGGGCACTTGTCCAGGTGATCTTTCAACTTCCAGGAGATGTATCATCATCAGGGATAATTAGTCAGAATACAGAATCCATATGGCACTAATAGAATTCCACCTTAATCAATCAACTTCCCACTCAATCCAGTACAGGCTGGCGGTATACGCTGGCATTTCGAAGAAATTGAGAGCAAGATCTGGAGTATAATCAAACTGTCCAGCGACAAAGCCTGCTACATGGTGGGGAGTATATCTTAAGCCATTCTTATTCGGGAAGTGTATGTAGTAGTAGCTGCTGGCGTAATAATCAAGTATCTCTGATGAATCATTGATTGCAAGCAAAAGAATATTATTAGATGACGATTCTATGAAAGCAATAAAGTTGAGAGAATCGTTATCCAAGTCCGTTTTCCAGCCGCCAATTTCGAAATACCTTGCATTCTCTGCATCATCACTATCCATGATATCCCAGTCATCAGAAATAAGGGCAGACATGAAGTCAGGCTCGGATGTGTTCTTCCCTGTTAGAGATTGAACAACATTCAGTAGCCTGGCTATCATATCCGGATTAGTGGTCTCGACACTTGGTCCCCAATTGAGCATCAGATTAGGGCATCTGTATGTTCCTTCCTCTGTGGCTCCACCACCGTTACCACACCTCATGGTGAGATCAAGGGCTCTTAGATGAATGCCTCTGCAACCATGGACAAGTGAAGTAGTCATCAAATAAAGAAGACTGTCCGCTGATGGGTAGAAAGTAAGTTGTCCATCCTGCCTTCTACCCTCGCAGCGGAGGTTGTGCATAAGGCAGTTGGCTCTTGGGGTACTGTCAATCCCATACACGAACATCGTATCAAGAGCAACATGCTGCTCTGCAAACATATCCCCTGTGTCTTCGACCGTGATATCCCCGTAAAGCAGTCTTGTTTGAGTTGGATCATCATCGGTAGGATCAAAGACCATCGGCACCCGATAGGTCTGCCGTACATTGTATAGTCTCCCTGCGGTCAATAGAGGTAAGTTATCGGAAGATATCGAATCAATAAAATGATAATCATCATCCAACGAAATACTGATTTCATCACCTCCTCTTAGGTTGATGAATCCAGTGCTTCTGTAAACCTCAGAGCTGTCGGTTCCGAAATCAAATGAAACCAGCAATGCATCATCGTAGAAACGCAGGGGTCTGCAAGAAGCAGCATTATTCACATCCGAGAACATATACAATCGTGGTAATTCGAAGGAATCACTCTCATATGTGTTCAGGCCGCTTCCTACACTTCCTTCGGGATCGGACATAAACTTGAGGACCGCTTCATCGACATAGTCTCCCACCTTTAAGTGGCAGATATAATCCATTCCAGCAGTGAAACATGGGAACCGGTATGTCTGCCTTGCGATGAAGGAAGTCTCATCCATATCAATAAAATGACTGTACTCATTTGATACTGCCCATTCAGGAATTATCTCTCCCTGGGGCATATACTCATAGATCACCTGGTAGTTACCACTGTCATCGTAAACAATGAATCCACTCTCGTCATCTGAATACTCTGGCTTCCACCGGCTGTATGTAGGCCAGAAGACTCCCCACACAGCTCCTGTTGGCGTAATATCAAGCTCTAATCCCTGTGAATCACCGGTTACATCATCGAACTCTTCCGTGCTGTAATTCCAGGAGAACACTCTAACGCTGTCAACTTTCTGCTGGTGATCGATTGCCTGATAGCAGACCAGGATTCTCAACTCACCATGGCTTATCACGCTTCCTCGTCTCGATGACAGTGTCGGGTGATGTACAGGGTAGTTGTATTCTCCAACGCATACAGCAGTTATTCCTGTTGCATACCCTGGCAGATTCAGCGAATCTTCAAGGAAGACCAGATTGGAACCATCGTGGAAGATCACCATGTTCTCATCTGGATCATCCTCATCGAAGAATACTACAGCACCGTTCAGTCTATTGAAGGTGGAATCTCTATCACCAACATCCACCGCTCTGAAGTCGCTTGCTGCCCACACTGGGTCGGTTCTCAGTGAGTCCGGTAGTTGAATGCTGTCGGCAACACTTACCGAAATGGGGGTAGTATGGCTGGTTACATTCTCGAATTCATAGACTCGGAACCATCCATCATCATCAACAGAGAAGATTTCATCCTGGTTAGCATATGCATGATAATCCACCGAATCGGATGGAAGAAGATCCGTTGAACCTATTATCTCATCGAATTCGATCTGATCGGGGAATGTACGGTCAACGGGTCTGCTGTACTGACACGGGTATCTGTCGAATACAGGATACTCAAGTTCTTCGCAGAAGAGGGGAATTGTGGTTTGGTAATAAAGACTGTCATTTTGGGTTCTCCACCTGTCAAGAAACGTTCCGAAAGGCAGAATGTCGCCTGAGATTGAATCTCTGCTCTCCTCAGCATATTCTTCTACAAGATCGTACCAGACCGTGTTGTGTTGAGATTCACTCCAACTTGGACCTTCATACCTGGCATCAGGCTCATCAAAGCCGAACACTCCAATGAACTTTCCGGGACCAACCGTCAATGAGCAGTAATCGGCAAGGTATGTTATTACAGAATCGTTGTGACTCTCGCTATAAAAGGAGGTATCAGTAAAAAATCCTCCAGCAATAAGATGAAGGGAATCCCCTCGGACAATCTCAGCCACATTCACGAAGAAATCACTGGTATCAGGTTCGCTAAGCTGGCCTAAGGTCATCCGCATTATCTCGCCCCTGGCATTGGCGAAGTTAATGCCATGATTCCATGCTTCATTCATGAGCAGGTCAATTGCGTTGTAGGTGCTATCATAGACATCTGTTGAATCCCAGCCATAGCTTACGTAGTAATCACGCAGGTCAATAGTGCCTGCTCTCAAATCCCATATCACAGGAGCATATGTAATTGTGTCGAACTGGATCTCTCCAATGCTTTCAAGGTAGATGAAATTATTTCCATGGCGGTCGTAGAAATTCGTTGCGCTGGATGAAACAACGAAGAGCGTTGTGCAGATAAAGAGGAATATCATGAGCCGAAGTCTGAAGCTTTTCATTTTGCACACCATTCAAATTAGTCAATATCTATTAATTACAGGAATACAAGATTGCTATTCGTAATGCAAACAGTTACATTCAGTATATGAACGGAGTGCATACTGATAATGAAATATTCAGTTATTCTTCTACTTGGATTATTCCCCCTACTTTCTGCCGACACCCTTCTTGTTCCCTCTGAATACCCTTCGATTCACGATGCTATCAGCGCTGCGCAGGACGGTGATACTGTGCTGGTTGCACCGGGACAGTATTGTGGCGGCTTCAGTTTCCAGGGGAAGAACATAGTTCTTAGAAGCAGCGGCAACGCCAACAACACCTTTATCGAGTCACCATTTTCCTCTTTCCACTGCGTGTCGATCACAGGTGGTGAGGACAGTACCGCAGTACTCGAGGGATTCAGCATTACAAATGTGAGTTTCGACGGTACTGCGGATGAAGGCAGAGATTTTGTTGATTATGGTGGAGGAATTTACATAGTGGGATCTTCTCCGACTATCAGGAACAACGTAATAGTAAACTGCTGGGTGTCCGTCAACGGTGGAGGGATATTTATAGAAAATTCATCTCCCTGTCTGACGGATAATATCATCACTGACAATTACGCTCACCAAACGGGAGGAGGTATCTGGGCTGGCGGTGGCAGTGGTGGTACTCGTCCTTTGCGCATAATCAACTGCACTGTGGATGGGAATCAGAGTAACATAACCGGTGGGATGAGCATCACACATCCTATTGCTGAGATCATCAACAACACAATCATTAACAACATAGGTGGATATGACAGTGGTGCTGGAGGAATCGGGATAAACAGCCCAAGTGTATTGCTCTACAGTAATTATATCTCAGGAAACGACGGTTATTCCGGTGGCGGAGTCGCTATAGGCGGTGGCTATACAACCGTTATCGGGAACCTTATCACAAATAACACTGCGGGACATGGTGGTGGGATCTACGAAGCTTCCAGTGGCGCAATGTGCATGACAAATAATACTATTGCCAACAATCAAGCTGATTCTATTGACGGGTGGGGGGGGGGGATTTATGCGGCGAAGGATTCGATTTATATTGTGAATTCAATCATTTGGAATAACACAGGAGCTAACGGTTCTCAAATTGGTCTGCCGGCAGCGATAAACGAAAGCTT
>JAUXIK010000025.1 GCA_030620995.1 Candidatus Aegiribacteria sp. | reverse complement strand
CCTCCTGTAATAAGAAAGCATATTTCTATCCAATACTGTTTATTAATAACATCTTTCAGCAAGATGTGCTATCTTCAGGCTGACCTGTACAATATTATGCAAATTGCATGATGGTGTTTGTCAGTATAACCAGATCACCGGGCCGGGATCTGGACTCATCCCGGCCGGTGAATATCTGTTTCGAGTATTATAGAATATTTACTGAATCAGGCTATTGGCTGTACCGCTCCACCCTGTCGATCTTCTCCTCACAAAGAGATATCGAATTACAGGCAGCCTGAACCATATTCTGAGCATTGCTATATCTGTAGCCGGTAACCTGTGAAAGATAGGATATAGCATTATTAAGATCACCGATCGCTGATTGCCATGTGGATATATTCTCTGGAATCAGTTCAGATATTCTTGCTTTGTTCGATCCGCTCTGGTAATAGAATGCACCCATCATGTAGTTTGCGAGAGGGTCGTTTGGATAAGCGTTACTAAGACGGGAGAATACACTCTGCATAGATCCCCTCTGCCCACTGTCACGGTAGATGGACGCAAGCAAAATATAAGCCTCTCGATTGCCGGTACTTGAGATAAGAGATTCCAACCTGTTTACTGCACTGGATGTTCTGCCTGCCCATGACTCAACCTGGGCGGTGTAAAGAATCATCTGCGAATTGCCGGAATCAAATTCAAGGAGAATAACCGCGTGATCTGCAGCGTTTCCATATTGACATACTTTGATATACGATTGGACAATTCGCTGCCTTAAACCAACCATATTGGAATTAAGAGCAAGAATCTCCTCCATATACGGAATTGCCTGTGAGTATTCCCCAAGCTGGAAATATAGAAGACTCAGAGGAAATTTAATTGAAAGATTGTCCGGGTTCTGTGCGAGAGCCTCTTCAAAACTGGAAACAGCCTGATCAAGTTCGCCCAGAGCCTGGTACGCAGAGGCAAGTCCGAGATAAGCATCAGCGTTTTCAGGATCGATATCGACAGCACTCTCGAAATATGTCTTAGCTGTTTCGGCATCATTCTGAGCAAGGTAAACGCTGCCCAGGCCGGCAAGAGCATCGGCATTACTCTCGTCTGTATTAAGAATTGTCTCATATATCTGCATTGCCATGTTAACTGAATCAACATCAGGCTCAAGATATATCCCGGCGAGCTGGAAATTCGCATCCAGTAATGTCGGATCAACCGAAAGCACCTGTTTGAGGAACATGATAGCCATGGACCAGTTTTTCATCTGTATGCTGAATGCAGCCTGGTCGAGTGCCTGTTGAATTCTGCCTCCGATAAGCTCGGAAAGAACACTGACCATCTCTCCAGCCAGTTGCCTGACAGGGTCTGTGTTCTTGGGGACAAAAGCCGGATCCGCATTCACAGTATTCCCTGATACCGGGATGCAGACATTCCATAGAACCATGAATTCTTCACCTGACGGGGAAATATTTCCATAAAGGATCATATCTGCGCCGAGAGCAATACCCGCGTTCGCAACGAATGAAGACGGCACACCGTATTCAAAATCTGATGGATTAAATCCTAAGTCTTCAAAAGCATCTTTCAGATCATCCTTTGAAATGAAAGAGTATTCCTCACTGTCTTCAAAATTATTCTTCAGTTCATTAAATAGTTTTTCACTGATCCAGCGTGCATCTGAACCGGAATATCCGAATGGTACTATTCCAACCCTCGTGGATTCTCCATCTTCCGATGCAACAGCAGTACCGCAAGCCAGGAGTGCAAGACAGGCTATTACAAATATATATCTCATCATTCTTTCCTCCAGAATCGGGAATATTACAACACAATAATCATTATTGCTCGTTTTATCCAGAAGGCAAATATTGTACTAATGCTATCATCAGGCAACAGTCATAACCCTTTCATTTTCATCCAACTGATAGAATCATTCCATCAGCCCGATGCGCTACTCACCAGATTATTGATTCTCATTCATCACCTCTACAGGAATCATCTTCATTGATTTATACACTGCTGCCGGCGCAATGTTCCATAATGAAAGACTCGATCATATCCTGAGATATAATCCGAAAAGGTGGAACAGAATCCAGAAATACTCTACCGTAATTCCGTGAGACAACTCTTCTGTCCATAAGCATAACAACACCGGTGTCCCTGGATGATCTGATCAGTCTGCCCACCCCCTGTTTGAGACGTACAACCGCAAGAGGAAGAGAGTATTTTCCGAAAGAGCTTTCTCCATTTTTCTTAATCAGATCCATCCTTGCTCTGGTTAGTGGATGACCGGGCGAGGCAAACGGCAACCTGTCTATTATTACTGCCTGAAGCATCTTGCCCGGCAGATCTACACCTTCCCAGAAGGACGAGGTGCCAAGAATAATCCCCCTGCTGGATTTCCGAAAATCAGCAAGTATTCTGTTTCGCGACATTTCTCCCTGAACAAAGAGCCTCATATCCGAAGGCATCTCCAACACAGCCCGTTCTCTTACCAGTTCCAGATTCCTGTAACTCGTAAACAGCAAGAGAGTTCTTCCATCAAGGAGGATTGCAAGCCTCTTACCCCAATCCCAGACTATTCGGGCAAGTTCCTCGTGAGAATCATGCTCAGGCAGGTTGTCCGGAATGGAAAGCACCGCCTGAGATCTGTAATCGAACGGACTTCCAAAACTCCTTGTCAGCGCGTCCCAGGCCCCGAGTCTGCCCTTGAAAAAATCAAACTCTTCGGCGACTGTCAACGTAGCTGAAGTAAGAATCGTAGTATCAAATTTAGAATACACAGTATCACAAAGCTCGGGACCTATATCCAGTGGAACGGCTCTTAGAACAGAGTTTTTTCTATTCACCTCCGCGAAGCAGCAATATTCTTCCGTACTCAGTTCTGACAATCTTTTCGTTGTCTGTGTAATTGCCGTTGCTGTCTGGGTAACCGGCAGCAGGTCGTCATTCTGCCCGGCATCCGAAGCAAGTTTTCTTGCGAGATCACCTGCTTTCTCAAGACTTTCCAGATGTTCTACAGGATCCCATACGGATGTTTTTTCAATTCCGGCAGTAAGTTCTGCTATAGCAGAGGACAGTCGTCTGGCCTGTTCAAGCATTGATGCCTTTGCAGCAGTCTCGATCTCGCTGAAAGCGATACCATCAAACATGGGCAGAAGTGATCCTTCACTAAGGGAAAGCCCGAGGCATTCGCTTGCTGCATCTTCAAGCCTGTGTCCTTCATCGATTACCAGCACATCCGCTCCTGGAAGTACATCTTCTGAAAGAAGCCCGGATACAAGAAGATGATGATTCAGTATAAGCAGATCGGATTTTCGAGCGAGATTGCGCGCTCTGAAAAAGTGACAGGCGCCTCTGAAGTGACAGGAAGCTCCTGTACAGTCCATATGATCCGATCTGAAATGCCGCCAGACTGATGCTGAAGCTTTCTCTGAAAAAGATGAGATATCGCCATCGTCCGTGGCATCAGCCCACCGCGAAAAACTCAGATCTGCCCTGAACATTTCTGAACCGGAATTCCATTTTCGCAGGCACAGGTAGTTATTTCTCCCCTTGAGAACACTCACCCTGGAATCAAGCTTGAGTGCTGACAGTATGGCGGGGGCGTCTTTACACGCAAGCTGATCCTGAAGTGTTATGGTCGCTGTGGATACGAATATCCTTCTGCCGGATAGAAGAGCAGGAATTATATAAGCAATACTCTTCCCGATACCTGTTCCGGCTTCAAAAAGATGAATTCCACCCGTGGTAAGAGCTTTTCCCACTGCTTTTGCCATTTCAACCTGGAGTATTCTGACTGTGTATTCAGGAATGACTGAAGACAGGGTATCTCCGCAGAATACATCTTCAATTTTCTGTTCAAGTGATATCATCAGCTATTCTGCTCTCCCGTTCTGCGAATATCCTTCAACATGAGCTGGATGCTTCCATCGTTACGCCATGTATCAATCGCAAGAGTGAAAGCAAGATCAACTCGAACGCTGAACAGCGACTGCTTTTCCACCATATTGAATCCAATTGATCTGAAAATACTGGAACCGATTTTAAAATCGCAGCTGAGATGATTCCTGTTTTTACCAACGGCCCTCCACTGAACCGCATAGGCACCTCTTGCAAGCCATACCGGCATTGAATTGCCTGATCCAAATGGTTCAAGCCTTTCCATAGCGCGGACGGTTTCGATTGAATAGTCCTTCTCCTCAAGGCTTCCGTCAAGATAGAGAACGGATCCAAGATACTCATCCCACTTCTGTTCAGACAGCAGCGTTTCCATATGCTCTTTGAGAAATTGCACATTATCTCCTGGAATTGTCAGTCCCGCAGCCATTGGATGACCTCCGAAACTATTCATAATCATGTGCTTATCCTGAATTCTTCCAAGCAGAGAATGTATCGAGATCCCAGGAATGCTCCTTGCTGATCCGTAACCGTTATCGCCCTCCAGAGATATCAGTATTACAGGGACTCCGAATCGAGAGACAAGTCTTGAAGCCACAATTCCCACAACGCCTCGATGCCACCCTTCACCTGCAAGCACAATGCATCGCGGGTCCTGCAATTCTGAAGTCAAGCCTTTGACCTGTTTCTCTACATCCCGCTCATACTGCTTTCTGATTCTGTTATTCTCTTCGACCGGAGCAAGCAGTTCTTCAGCTTCTGATTTATCCGTGGCAAGCAGAAGGGCAACCGCCTGTTTCGCGTGCCCGACTCTCCCGCAGGCATTCAATCTTGGTCCAATGTAATAAGCCAGATGGGATGAATTGCTGCTTTTAAGATCAACTGAAGCGGATTTCGCAAGAGCTGAGATACCCGGAAGAGGTTTTCGGCGCAACACTTTCAGGCCCTCAGAAACCAGAATACGATTATCATCAATCAAATCAACAACATCGGTCACAGTACCGATAGCAACCAGCTGGAGGAGTTCCTGCAGAGAAGAGACATCGGCGTTCATCAACTCGTAAACACCATTCATAACCATCCATGCTACACCAACACCCGCAAGAGCGGAGTGCCGCACATCCCCGTCAAGCGCGGGATTGACGATTGCCTTTGCGAAAGGGAGCTGATCCCCGGCTTGATGATGGTCTGTTATAACAGTATCAGTATTAATACCGTTCAAAGCATTGATATGCTCATTTGCAGTTATTCCGCAATCAACTGTAATCAGAAGGTCAATCCCGTTTTCAGCACAGAACTGAACTGCTGATGATCCGATACCGTACCCTTCTATAAACCTGTCAGGCACATAATAGCTTATGTCAGCTCCAAGCTCGTGAAGTGCTCTGTAAACCACTACTGTCGCTGTGATTCCGTCTGCGTCAAAATCACCGTGAACAAGAATCTTTTCCGAGTTTGCAACAGCTCTGACTATTCTTTCAGCGGCTTCCATAATTCCACCCAGATTTTTCCAGGAAGACAGAGCATGAATATCGGGATTAAGGAAGTCCTCAAGGATCTTTCCGGAGTAACCTCTTCTGGCAAGCATCAGGGCAAGAGATTCCGGAAGACCATGCAGCTCGCTGGTACTTTTCAGATTTAGACAGGGTACGGGCCTTGCAGCCCAGCGCTTTCTCAATGATCCTCCAAAATAGGAAAAGGGTCAGGCTGTAAGCCGGGTTCTGTACCGCCAGCGGCGGTGGTGACCATCCATCTGGGATGCCAGTTGCCTGACACCTCAAGCAGCCAACCCGGAGGTCAAGGGGAACGGGCAATTCCCCGGTCTCAAAGAGACCTCCCTCTCTATTCGGCCTTGCACCGGACAAGGTTTACCATGCGAATACTGTCTCCAGTATCCCGGTGGGCTCTTACTCCACCATTTCACCCTTACCCCTGATCAACATAGCCAGTGTTCCAGGAACCGGAATCCTGCAGAATGAACTGTTCAGGGGCGGTATCGTTTCTGTGGCACGTTCTCTCCGTTGCCGGAACCGGGATTTCCCCGGTGTCCTGCCCTGTGGAGCCCGGACTTTCCTCCCCTTTCGGGGCGACCACCCACCTGACCCTAATCTGCAAATCTCACCAGAGATTCTACTGCAACGGCGCATAAGACATTCGCATACTGCGTTATACTCAGTCGGTCTTCCTTGAAGTATATAATCTTTCACCCGCGAATGCTCATTCGTATGCCTTGTCTGCGACTGCTTCTACACCGTTTCGTAACGAAACCTGGTAAAATATGTAGATATATAAAATACTATCTATCCTGAACCAGCGAAAGAGCTGTCATCCATCCAGATTACGAAACGTCCGCATATTGGACATGTGAATGCCGATCCCTGGTTTATTTCAACTGCTGTCTGTGGAGGAAGATTTGTCAGACATCCGCCACAGGCACCCTTATTAAGCCCAACAATAACATTCCCTTTATCTGCTGATCGAAGCTGCTCATACTTATCAAGGAGACGTATATTAATATCTGACTTGATTTCCTCTCGCTCATTCCTGAGTTCTCTGATGTTTTCCTCAAGAACTTCCATCTGACCATCCAGAATATTTTGTCTCTTCAGGAATCTCTCTTCGTTTCTTTCCCATACTTTTTTTGTCTCTTTTAGATTTTCCTCAGAGGATTCCTCTTCATACATAAGCTCAAGCAGTTTAATATCAAGCTCACTGATCTTATTCTCAGCGTACTTGATCTGCACAAGCATCGTACGGTATGCTTCATTTGTCTTCATTTCGAGAAGCTTATTCTTGAAGTCGGCAAGCTCTTTTACAGTATTCTCTTTTTCTCCTGAGCTTTTCCTATTCCTTTCTCTTATTTCTTCGATCTTCTTCTTCTCATTCTCATAATCGCTTCTCTGTGATTGAAGTTCACGTTCGTGAATTCTCTTCTCTCTCGGAATCTCTTCCATCTCAGCGGACACACGGTCAATTCGGGAATCAATCTCCTGCAGGCTAAGCAACTTCTTCAGATCATCATTCATTTTTCAATAACTCCCGATGTTTCAAGAAAAAAGAGGGTACCCGGAAGGGTACCCCCTGTAATATCAGATACAGATGTTCTGCAGTTTTCACAATACATAACAGTACCACCACATCACCGGTTGCCTGAAATGGTGGGCGGGACAGGATTTGAACCTGCGACCCCAAACGTGTGAAGCTTGTGCTCTAGCCAACTGAGCTACCCGCCCTTTCAAGCAGATGATGGTGGGCCCACCTGGACTCGAACCAGGGACCGACCGGTTATGAGCCGGTAGCTCTAGCCAACTGAGCTATGGGCCCGACAAGTGAACAAACTTATCCTGACAGCGTTCATTTGTCAAGTTGAAAACAGTGTTATCAGCTCTGTGCCACTTGCGTATTCCCTCGATCATTCTTCATATTCCGCGAGTTCCGCAAGAATTAAATGTGCCGGAGTGGCGGAATTGGCAGACGCGGCGGACTCAAAATCCGCTGTCCCTTGCGGACTTGAGGGTTCGAGTCCCTCCTCCGGTACCAAACAGTGCCACCCACCTATAAAAGTGACAAACGAAGTTTACTCGTAGATAATCTCGAATTATTATCAATGCCCCATCGTTGATGTATCCAAATACGCCCTGAAGCGGTTGAACAATTCAATCTTACCCTCCTTGATGGACCATTCGGCAATGCATTCCATATCTACATCATGAAGCCCGGCAACGATTAATGCCTGCTCAAGAGACTGCGTATCATCCCAGTGGTAGAAGGCTGCCAGCCTGTCCATAACGCACTGAGTCGGTGTGAGGAGGTTGAGAGTAGAATTCCCAATTATCATTGTTTTTACATGTGAGACAGGATAGTTGCCAATAGATAATGGACCGGGCGGAAATTCTATTACAAGTTCCTTATCAGGATGCGAGAAATAACGTCCTGTTTCCTTATGAAATTCAAGTTCTTCAAGAGCTTCTTCTACTCGGTCCATGCTACTTAGAGTAATGAAATCAAGATCGGCAGTAAGATAGCGATAATTTGAGTATATTGATACTACAGCGCCACCTGTAAGGACAGCATCAATTCCTCTATTTGAGAGATGCTGGCATATTATTGCCGCAAGGGCAGCTATTCCGCATTCCCGCGATATCTTTTCAGTATCTTTCCTTTTGTCCGTGGCCTTCTCCTCTTAATGTAATATGTGTCTATCTCTTCGTCTGGAAGGTATTCAAGAGTTTTCTGCAGTAAGTTCATAACTTCATTCTTCAACACATACCGTGGATTAATCCTGTACAGCCTTGTTCTACCGACGAGCCTGCTCTTCAGAATCCCGGCATCTTCGAGCTTCTCCATCCGATACTGAACTCTTCGCTGGTTCATTGAGAAGTTATTCGCTATCTCCGTGGGATATGAATCACCAAACCTTGAAATGTACAGGAGAATTCTGGACACCGTCTCTCCAAAGAGAGTGTAAATGAAGCTAAGATCAAATTTTTCCATCATCGCATTACTCCAGTATGAACTTATCACATTAGTTATAGAACATAATGATTTAGTTATATAACGAATCTATTTAGTTATAGAAGGTCTGTCAATGGCCTTGTCATGACGAGAATTGCTCGCTGCTGCCCAGCTTCGAAGTATCTTCAGGAAAAGCTTCACCCTCAGGAGATCGTTCCTTCCGGGAACGAAGGGTTCCACATCCCTTGCCAGGTCATCAATACTTCTTTCGCCGAGGCGGTTTACTATAAGCTCCTCGATCTTCTTTCTGGAAGATACCTGAACCTTCTGCTCAAGGTAATTCATATCCGGTTCTGTGAATCCGAACAGATAAGAGGCGTCATAAAGATCACGACCCATGATTCTCCTGCGGTTCAGTATGGCATATAGCTTCTGGGCCAGAATCAGTTCAGCGGAGGCTGTAGGTATCGGAACGATCACATCCAGACGGTTCAGCACATTTACCTGCGGTGCATAGCTATACAGCTGTGGTGAGGCGTCAAACTTGAGGGTGAGCACCTCATCCATGTGCCGTGTGAGTTCCCACTGCTGAAGAGCATCGGTGAATCTGAGCTTAGCCGAGAATGCGCTTCCTTTGCCAAAGGTTATGTTGCACGCAACAGCTTCCAATTTGAATTCATTCACTGTTGTCAGGACTATTTCCTGAAGATCATCACTGGAAAGATTCTTTGAATCAAAGTCAAGATCTTCGGAAAACCTGCTGCTTCCATAGAAAACTCTCAACGCTGTTCCACCCATAAAAACCAGTTCAGTGCTTTTCTTTGCTCTGAAAATGAACTGAAGTGTTTTGTACTGAAGGTATTCCCTGAGCATAGCCCTTTTGAAGGTATCGGGAATCCCAGGAAAAGCGTCATAGACTATCAAGCGGTCAAGCATTCTTCATCACCTTAAGCAATATTTTTACCTTTCCTTTCAGCCAGGGCTTATTGAAGCGATCTGCTATATCGAGGATTTCCATTGGATCCAATCCGTTGAAAGTCTCTGCGTCGAAACGGAGTTCCAGCATATCCTCCGAAGAACTGATATCTCGCCTGAGGTAGAGTAGGTCAACAATCGCCCTCTCGGGAGAAGCCATAAGAAATCTGTGCTTCCTTCCCTTCTTCGCTTCATACCCGAAGAAAAACTCCGGCTGAACGCTCCTGTATATAAATGTGCACAGAGGTGAATTGATTCGCCGGGTCTTTCTTGTGCAGACTGAAGTGACAGAAAGGACTGTCTCCGGAATAAGTCCGTAAAATGAAAGTGCTGATTCCAGAGAAACGAACGAGGGTGTGTACATCCTGCCGGCAATTGCGAATAGATCTGTCTCATCATTGGTTTCCCCAGGGAGAACATAGAAGCCGGGAGCCACCATTATGATCTTTCCGCTGCGGTTCCACCTGGACAGGGTCTCCTGACGAAGGCCGGGTATTATACTCCTTACATCAGCAAGTGAAACAACCGGCAGCTTCTTCGCCAGTTCTGCAAATTTGTTCAGCCTCAAAAGTATATTTCCTTTCTATGACATTTATGTCATAATATAGAAATATATTTTCGTGACTGCAAGGTATTCAATGCATAATCGTCATTTTTGCCCTGAGCAGATACTTTGCGGTTAAGTTGACCAAGTAGACTACGTCCCTGATCAATCAAGCAGGAGTGTATACTGGTTCCATCAAAGTACCAGAAACCGGAATTATCGCTGCATAATCCTTTGCTGGATGGAAAGTAGAATATCCAGCTACCGTCTTGCTTTAGATTTTCCGATAACCATACTATTTCCAAATCCGGTGATAGTAGTGCAATCCTTCCGAATCTTGAACTGTAATATAAGAATCCAAGTAAAGATCCATTATCTGATACAGAATATGATGAAAACGAATATGGCATACCTTGTTCTGACAGGGAGCTAGCTGCATAAAACTCGCTATTTATTTCAATCAAACCATTTTGCAATGAAAATGACCGCAAACCAAAGCTGTCTATCGGTCTTCGAGGAGTTGTCTCAGGGTGAGTAAAAGAGCTGACTGCTACAATGGAATCAGATTCACTGAATTCGGGATCAGATATGCTTTCATCGAAAACGAATTGCCCAATCTGTGAACCATCATCAGTGCTAATTATGTGAAGCTTGTGGAAATCTGTAACAGCTATAAAAGACCCTGTATTAGATAGTTCGAATTCTCTTGTCCGGAAACCCCAGAACTCATGCGGTTCGGGTAATTCAGTATTCCACAGAAGATTACACTGCATATCATATGCGCGCAAGCTGTCATAGGTTGTCGTGTAGAAACGGTCACCCGCTTCCGATAATCCAACAAATTCCACCCCCCAGCTGAAGTTGTCCCGTGAGAGAATGCAGTTGAAATCGGAATCGTATATCCTCAAATATGTGTAGTGTTTTACAAGTACAGTTCCATCGTTGGTTACACAGATACGAGGATTGCCCGGAAATCCCATTCCACTTGAAAAAAGAGGAATTGATTTGACCGTACCCTCTTCAAGATTGAAGAGAATAAGCTTTTCATCGTTATAACAGTATCCCAGAAGGTACCGACAATCAGGAGAAAATGTCATTCTCCAGATGTCACCCGAATAGGGAATACTGTTTACTACAGTATCGCCCTCAAGCAGAAGAACGAAGTTCTTATCAACGAGAACAGTATGCCATTCAAATCCTTCCTCGGATTCAACTTCATAGACTGTACCTAAATGTGTGTATGCCGGATCGATAAGATCCATGACATTCAAGCTCCATTCCGTAGCGATGCGGATATCAGGTGAGGTCCAGCTTGATTCAGAGGTAATTGCAGGGGGGATAACAAGCATGATCATGCTGATGATATTAATAGCCATTCTTCCCTTCTTTCACTGATATCGATTCAAGATGATCTGGCTGAGTAGTTCAAAGGTATTTCAGAAGTACACCATTTATTCAATTATAATTCAAGCTGATGATCATTCTTTATTTGCGGTCAGCTCATCTCTTCTCTTGCAGGCAAGCTGAACCACCGTTCTTGCGGCTGCGGTTCTGATCTCTCTTGAATCATGCCTGAGAAGTTTTTCAAGATAGGTTCGTGAAAGGGTGTACTTCCCTGTTGATGCCCATCTCAGCATCGATACGATTCCCTTTGTCGTGAGTTCCAGTCTTCCCTGCTTCGCCCTGTTAACGATCCTTGCCAGATCATACCCGCGCGGAAGCACTTCCCTTGCTGTCATAGTTTCAAGAAGCAGCTCGAATTCATCAGGGTCTACCAGAGTGTCAGTCAGCCCAAGCAGCCATTCCGAGATATCATGAATGGCCTTGCAGGGTATTCTCCTGAGGAATTTCAGCACGGATATCCGATCACTCCGAATTGGAAGGTCGAGTTCTATCAACATTTTTTCAAGTTTCTCAAGTGTCTGGCTGGAAATGCAGTGAACATCAAAACGATCAAGGAATGGAAAATATTCGCGGTGCCTGCCGTCCTCAGCGGCTTTAAGCATCTCCTCAACGCATTTTTCACCACCCAGAGACAGCATTGTGCGCCAGATCGCGTCCTTACTGACACCGGGGTTATTCATTAGAATGAAAATAACAGCATCTATCAGCTTCTGATCGCCAAGGAACGTGATACCCTCCAGCGTCGATGCGAGTTCCTGCTGATGATTCAGCCAGTATCCACCCTTGTTCGGTTTTCTAAGTTCACGATCAAGAATATCTGCAGCATCCTGCCATCCGCTTATTCCAAGACCCCTGAGAGCAGCCCTTCGTACCCATGTGCTTTTATCATAGAGAATGCTTTTCAGGATCTCTCCGGCATCTCTGCCAAGAACGAATGGAAGAGCAGTAGCCGCGGCGGTTCTCACATGAGCACTTCTGTCGTTCAGCGCATCCTTCAGAGCTCTTGCGGAATCCGGTCCTGCGACATTTCCGAGTGCCCTTGCAGCACTTTTTCTTAAATGATGATCCGGTTCTTCCCTGAGTATCTCTATCAGACAGCCGGTCATCTTCCTGTCACCCAGAATACCGGATGACTCAAGCAGAGCTTTGATCTGGACTATGTCCGGTTCACAGTTTTGAACCCATTCCCTGAAATCAGAATAATCCGGTGTATCATCCAGCTCACTGAGGATACCGGATACGGTTCCAGGTGGTATTTCCCCCTTTACCCTCTTCTTCTCAAGACCGGCTTTGAGAGCAAGTTCCTCAACTGTGCCGCAGCCTTTGCCGGAAACAAGTGATAATGTCAGATCCATGACAGGATAGAACCTGAACTGCCCGAACCTGTCCAGAGCCTCGATGCCTCCCGCAGCGTGATCCTTGCCGTTGTAGAACCCTCCTGCTCTGCTGTTGAATACTTTCACAGCCTGACGGACAGAGGTTATGAAGTTCTCACCCTCTCCTATACAGATGAAATCATCACCACCGATATGTCCCGTGAAGTAATCCGGAAGATTTTCGGTCAGGATACCTGCAAGTGATCGGAGCACAGCATCACCTCTTGTAAAGCCGTAGTAATCGTTGAACGGTTTGAATCCGGAAATATCAAGGTATGCCGCCATTGCTGATCCATCAATAACGTCTGATCTTATCCTTGCGGCTATTGTCCTGTTTCCGGGAAGACCTGAAAGGGGATTCCGTGTACTGGCGGCCTCCAGCAGACGGGAAATGCTTTCAAGCATCGCGATGATAGTATCAGGGGGAGTATCTGGCGGTATGAACCCGGTAGCTCCGGCGTCAAACCAGGATTGAGCGTTTTCTCCGGATGTGAATGCAAACCAGGGGATATCGGCACCGTACAGCTTTCTGATATGATCTGCAGCTTCAGAAGGGTCATATCTGCCTGAAACCAGAACAGCGGAGTACTGTGGATGATTATTAGTCTGACCATCGATCACCGCACCCTTGAACGGCGGATCATGATCACCGATCCAGAGGAAATTACCTCGCAACTGCTTTTCCATCAATCCATTCAATTCTCCGGGCGATTCCTGTTTCCGAAGTGGAGCGTACTTCTTTGCCCAGCAGCGAATCAACGATATCGTCAAGAATGGCAATTCCAACAGGCTGCCCGGTATTCCCAAGCACGATTCCGACTGGTGCAGCTGCTTTCACAAGCCCGGTGATCACGTTTATCAGATCATCGCTCAGTTCAAAATATGGTAATCCTTTAATACCGCTGTCGTCAAGTGTTTCCCCGGATCCTGTGATCGAAGCCCTGTCAGCATACCCGCGGATAGTCTCGCCATCCTTCTCACGAACCAGTACGAACGGATACCCGGTATCAATGAGCTTCTCCAGAATATCTCTTCGGGATGTTCCCGTACAGGTGTAAGGTACTCCTCGGAGTGTTCTCATCACATTACCGATCATGATATCGTTCATTCTGAGAACTCTTTCGGCGATCGGGCCAGCATCAGAGGATGAATCAGTAAGAAGGCCAAGTATCTCACTCTTGCTTTCGAAAAGTCGGGAATCAATTCTCCGCCCCACGATCAAAGTTGAAAGGAAATCAGCGATAAGAACAACAGGAAAAAGGATTATCCGAAGAAGAAGGAGTGGTAATGAGAGTCTGGAGACCACTCGCTCTCTTGATATCAGCATCAGCTGCTTCGGTATCATCTCCGTGAAAATCAGAATAAAGAATACGAGGATAGCCACTGAAAGAGGTTCGAGCCATGATATACCGGTATTTCCGGTAACCCTTGAAGTAATCGCGGACGCCAGAACCGTCCCCACGTTCGTGCCCACCAGAGTCGTAGTAAGATATTTGCGGGGATGTTCGATGAAATCCAGAGTCAGTCCTGCCCGTTTTTTACCCTCTCTCAATCGGCTGTAGGCTCTTATTCTGCTCGCTGCTGAAAACGCTGTCTCGCTTCCGCTGCAAAAGGCGCTAAGTACAAGTGCAAGCAGAAACAGAATAATCATCAACACTGAGCACTCCCCCTTCTATCAAATCTGACTTCCAGGCGTTCCAGTTTCGGACCATTCTTTGACACGATTCTGAAAAGATACCCTGACGCGGAGATCTCCTCTCCCGCTTCAGGAATTCTTCCTGTAACCTCCATCAGCAATCCAGCGCAAGTCTCAGCCCATTTTGCATGTATATCCCTCCGCAAGAGTTCAGAAAAGGTTATCAGTTTCATCGAGGCGGGAATCTCTATCCACCCGTCTTTAACCGTGACTCCATCCGGAAGAAATCCCTTTTCTTTCTCGGGATTGAGCAATATGCTGTCAATGACATCGCGTGTTGTGATAAACCCTGTCCAGTCACCGTACTCGTCAAATACGGCTCCAGCTTCCTCATCGGAATCCCTCAAACCCCTGAGAACGGTTTCGAGCCGGGCATTTTCAGGAAAGGATGGCAGAGGGTGCAGAGTAAGCGGGATTTCTTCACCTGACAGCAGGTACTCTCTTGAATCAATGTAACCAAGCACCTTTTCAACCTGACCATCCAGTACAGGATACCTTGTGTATCCGGTACTCTCAATGATCTCAGTGAACCTTTCACGGGTCCATCCTGTTCTAAGAACAGCTACATCCGATCGCGGTTTCATTACATGAGTACATTGAGATTCCTCCAGTGTTAGAAGGTTCAATGTTGCTTCCGCTTCACTTCCCAGAAGTCCCTCTGACCGTCCGAGTTCAACAAGCGCGATGATCTCCTCATGTGAAAGTGTTTCCCCGGGATGCCCTACTCCTATCAGATGGGATATGTAGTTCGACACTCGCGAAAGAGTTGAAGCAACCGGAGCACATAATTTCAGATAGACAAGCATTACCGCAGAACTTCGTGAAGCCCATTTCCCTGCATGTGATACAGCGAGAGTCTTGGGAGATATTTCACCGAAAACAAGCAGAAGCAAAGTCATCAGGGTAACGGACAGAGCCAGACTCAGACCGGTATTATCCGGGAAAAGGTCAGCAGTAATGGATACGGCAAGCACCGACGCAACGACATTCACAACTGTGTTTCCGAAAAGCAGAGCGGAAAGAAGTTTTTCCGGGGTTGAGAGCATATGTATCACTCTCCTGCCCGATTCCGTTTTTCGAAGTCTTCTTTTCTGAAGCCTGTCAAGGCTGAAACAGGCTGTCTCGGTTCCGCTGAAGAATGCGGATAGAATCAGGAGTATTACAAAAAAAGCGTATCTCAGCTCCTTCTCCCCCTCCCTGTTGCAGATTCCGGAAGAGAATCCAGCATGAAATCTTCGAGAAATGTCTTTCTGAAATATCCCTTGCTTGAATACGTAGGCTGCAGAACAAGCTCCAGACCGAATTCACCGCCCTCGACAGGTACACCTCTCGAGTTGCAGCCGTCCCACTGGAGATGCAGTTGTCCCGCGGAATGCCTGCCTTCAAAAAGACGTCGGACCTCGGATCCATCAGGGCCGGTGATAATCGCGTCCAGAATAGCCTTTTCAGTGAGAATTCCGTCTAACTGCAGACCTCTGCCGGTTGATTCTATTGTAAGGTCAATCAGATCAGCGCCGATCCAGAAATACCTTGCTCCCTCTCTCTCGGCGACGAACATCTGGCCGAAACGCTTCCATATGGTCAGACCTGTTGGATGTGTGAATTCCCTGTCATTGTGCCCTTCGGAGCCAAAACTGACAAGGTACTCAAGATCAGGAGTAAACTTGTGAATTGTATTGTTGAGGCTGTCTGTAACCCAGACGTTCCCCCAGAAATCAATGGCTGGATAATTGAATACGCCTCCCCTGCAATCATCAATATCAGCAGATTCAACAATTATACCGTTCTCGATTTTTACAAGGGTTGAGCCCTCATCTGTTACTACGACAATGCTGCTTTCATCGTTATGGAACCAGGTTTCCGTTCCCACAGCGCCGACACCGCCCGGAGTGCTGAGTTCGATCAACACAGGAAGTGAATCCGCAACAGAGGAATATATGAACAGTATGTTTCCAGCCCGGTCAGTAATGTAAACCTTTCCACCGCCGTCGATCGCAACATCCCATGGTTCGATGAAAGAACCGGGGATTTGCCCGTCGGGAACAAGTCTGGATCCATTCCTCCTAAGGATCATCACGCGCTGATTACCTGTGTCAGCCACCAGAACCATGCCTGACGGGTCCGCAGCTATCCCGTGGGGCTTATAAAGTTCATCTTCATCCGAACCCGTACCACCATACAGGCCAAGTGTGTACATATCGGCATTATAGATGATATGTCCGGTTCCGGAATTCACTCCGTATACTGCCAGTTCATCATCGTCCGAGGTTCCCGGATCATCCCAGTCTTCAAGTTTCACACATGCGAGTCCCTGTGGATCATCAAATCTGACGAGACCTCCGAGCAGAATCGCAAGCTGTTCAGTTCCTGCCCTGTACATACCCATGCAGTGACCGAATGGAGGATAAACCAGAGTTGTAGGAACAGCTGGATCAACAAAGTAATTCAGCAGGAATATTAGAATTAGAGCAGTCATTTTTCAAGCCTTTCGTAAATCCAGGCGGACCTCAATACTTTCTTCACATACATTCGGGTCTCCCTGTAGGTTATCTGCTCAATATAGAGCTCAGGATCTCCAGGGTTCCATCCGTGCATTTCAACCCATCTTGCTGAGTTTTCAGGACCAGCATTGTATGCGGCAAGAAAAAGAGGAATATCATCGTTGAATCTGCTTCGCTGCCTGTCAATGTACAATGCGCCATAGGGAACGGAAATGACAGGATCAAAGAATTCATCTTCCTCAAGTCGCGGAAGACCGTACCATCTGGAGACATCATGTGCAGTTCCACGCATGAGCTGTATGACTCCGCGTGCGCCTGCTCTGGAGATTACCAATCTGTCAAAATAGCTCTCTTCTCTCATTATTCCCTGCAGCATACTGGCTTCAAGGGCAAGTGTATCCGTAGACGCTTGAGCAAGATCCCTGTATGGAGACGGGAAATAGAAGCACAGCAGCGAATCCGGCAGTATTGAATGGGCTGATTCCCGAAATCCCACATCAAGCACCCGAAGTATATTGAGCGCGCTTCCGTGCCGACCCATCAGTGAAAGCGCGACTGCCCTCTGCTCAAGTGAACCTGTTGATCCTCCTTCAAGCATTTCCGCCGCTGCTGCACCATAGCCTTTCGATGTGAGCTCTATCGCAAGGGAACACGCAGTATCCTCCAGTAACCTGATCTCAGGAACAGGAAATCCTTCTGCTGCAGTAATTCCGAGTCTTCTCGCTGCAAGCATTCCATAAAATTCCCAGAGGTGCTGCTGAGCAACCTGGTAGAGGAGAGAATCCTGAAGGTGAATAAGACCGGATTCACCCGCAAGACGAGCTCTCCAGAAAAGCATTTCATCTCTCCAGTAACCGGATGGCCAGCGTGCGCAGCCCGCCTCCCACAGGGAATCGGCCTGAACAGTTCTTCCGGACATGTACAATGAAAAACCACCCCGCCAGTGCGCCCTTTCATCACCATCCCACGAACCGGATGTTCGCAGCGATAAAAGATAGGCTTCAGCTGCATCAGCCCATTCCTGTTCACAATCAAAATATTTGCCGGCATTGTAGGCGGCTTCCCTGGCTTCCGGATGCCAGGGATATTCAGAAGCAAAGATGAGATATTCCGGATAGCAGACACTGCCCCCTCTTCCTGCAGCTTTCAGAGCATGTGCTCTGAACAGCGCAGCTCGTGCTGAAAGTGAATCCGGCGCATCCTCGTTGAACGAATCGCAGAATCTGATCAGATCATCGTATCTGTGCTCATCAAGCATAAGAGCCATTTCCGCTCCTGCTCTATGGAAGGAGTCACCGTTCTCAGCATAAGCGAATGCAAGTTCAGTTTTGCCCTGAGCGACAAGACAGTCAACTGTCTGCCAGGATGGAACATAATTCCCGGCATATCGTTCCAGAATTACATCAGTCGCGATTATACATGCCTCTCCTCCGGAACGCTGAATATCAGACCAGTATTCAAATGACTCGCAACCCTCAAACGCCAGCTTCGAAAGCAGAAGCGATTCAGCAGTTACTGTCCCGCTGTTAATTGTATCCATGACCTCATCCCACCAGGCTCCAGCCGTATCACTGGAAACCTCGAGTTCCCTCAGAACAACAGACTTGACCGATGGAAATAAAGCTGCGGCCGAAGCAGCCATTCGAATTTCGGATGGAGTCATCGATCCAGGGACAGCAGCCATCGTCATAGCGAAAATTTCACCATGTCCGCAGGGAACTGGAAGAGTCATATCTTCATGTAAAGAGTCAATTTCGCAGATAAGCCAGGCTTCAAGCAGGGGTTTATCATGCGGCAGATACGCAAGAGCTTCAAGGGGAAGTCCGGCGAGATCCAGCGCCGAGACTTTCCAGCCGCTCAGATCGCCGTAACCTTCAAATTCAAGGCCTTCCAACAGATCAATGTAATCATGCTCCATTGCCCTTCCGTGATAGAGTCCCAGCATCCTGAAAAGGGTTTCGTCCAGAAGAGACGGATCTGTTCTGAGAATGGAGAGTAATGAGTCACGAACCTGGAAAAACCCGCCTGCCAGATACAGAGAATCGACCTCCCTGAATACCGCAGGCCGGATTTCCTCTTCTGTCTGCGTCGGTGGCAGTTCCTCCTCATAAACGGATCGACAGGAAAGAGGTAATAATATCATCAGCGCAAACATCAGGTGTTTCAATTCAGTATCTCCGAGTACAGCCATGCGTTTGCAAGCACATGTTTCACGTACCCTCTTGTTTCAGTAAAAGGTATCTGTTCGATAAACAGTTCGGGATCGGATAAATCAAGGGGAAATGCTTCCATCCATTTCGCGGCATTCCCCGGTCCCGCGTTGTAGGCGGCCAGGGCAAGAACTGGTGATCCGTTGAAGGCTGAATTCTGTCTCGCCAGATAAAGAGAACCGTACAGTATGGAGTTTTCCGGTATATAGAAATCATTCCCGGACAGGGTGGGAAGACCGTACCATCTGGCGATATCACCCGCTGTTCCGGGCATCAACTGTATCAAACCTTTTGCTCCGACCCAGGATCTGGCCAATCTGTTGAAATAACTTTCCTGACGCATTAGTCCGGTTATAATGAAGGCATCGATATTCATTCCGGATACAGTACTCTCAGTGAGTTCCATGTAAGGAGCCGGGAAGTAGAAGCACAGCAGAGTATCAGGCAGCATGCCGACACCGGCACTCCGAAGCTCCCGGTCGTATCTTCGAAGAAGCGCCAGGCATTCGCGATGTTCTCCCATAAGAGAAAGAGCAGCGGCTCTTAGTCCCGGATCACATGCATCGGTTGCGTACAGCATCGATGAGGCCATTGCCCCGTATCCATCCTTCATCATCTCTACGGCAAGTGATGTAACCGGATCGTTCGACAGATCCAGGAGTGGATACTCGATCTTCTCTGCGCTGCTGCCTGTTCTCTCGGCAGCCAGCAGGCCATAGAACTCCCAGGCGTGTTTCTGCGCTGTTTCAAGCAGCAGAGCATTCTCCAACGCTGTATTACCTGTTCTGTTCGCATATCTGGCTCTCCAGAAAAGCATTTCGTCGCACCACGCGGAGAATGGATACGCGCGGATACCTTCAACCCAGATTGAATCCCCGATATTCCCCCTGCCGCACATGTAATGACAGAATCCGCCGCGCCAGTAAGCAAGAGCGCCACCGTAATTCCCGGCTGAAAGTGACGTCATATACGCATCCGCGGCAGCGGGCCAGTTTCTCTCAGAATCGTAATATTTCGCTGCCAGATAAGCCGCTTCAGAAGCCGTTGGATGCCATGGGTGTCCCTCAGCGAACTCGTGATAGATGCTGTAGTATTCTCTTGCCGGCCTTTTCAATGCCCTCAGCGCTCGTGCCCGGTAAAGGACCGCTCTTGCACGAAGTGAATCGGGGGAATAGTCAGCAATAGAATCGCAGAAGGTCAGCAGATCGGTGAAACGGGAGGTTTCTCTGAGTATGGACATGGTCACTCCCGCGAAGAATAACGAATCATTCGAAACGACAGCAAGGCTTTCAGCGTTACTGATATAACCCTCCTCCACGAGAACATCGATTATTCTCCAGGATGTTGACCAGGCTTCCTTATCCAGACCGATCAGCATCATGGCTGCGATAGCGGATATTTCTCCGCCACGGTCAAGTCTCTCCTCCCACATCTCAATCGTACCGGAGAAGAGAAATCTTTCCCTTTTTACCTGGAGGAGTTCGAACCTGTCATTCTCATAAATGGCGGCAAGGTCGAATGCGACTTCATCCCACCAGGAACCTGCTGTTTCAAGTGTAATCTCGAGTTCATCACATACCTCATCCCCCAGAAAAGGAAGCAGGCGCGAATCATCAACGGTCTGATCAATCTGCCCTTTGTTCATCTGACCATCAGGGCAGATCATTGAGCGGATTGCCCTTTCAGCTATATTCTCCGGTGCTGGAAGTGTGCCGGAAACAGGCCTGTCTTCCAAATTCCTGGTCAGCCAGAATCGCAGAAGAATGTCGTCTTCCGGAACAAGCAGTAACGCTTCTTCCTGTCTTAGAGAGAGATCGAGAAGGGATATTTTCCATCCGGACAGATCAATATTCCGGGCACGTTCAATACTGTCCAGAAGCAGAATGCATTCATCCTCCCGTCCTGTGGCGTGATAAATCCCGGTCAATCTGAACAGCAGCGGATCTCTATCAATATTGCTTCCCCTCAGGAGTTCAAGCAATGCGGAAACCGCAAGACTGTTCCTTCCTGTCAGAGCAAGGGAATCAACCATTTCGAGTGAATATCCGGACACAGAGCAGACAACGATCAGTAATGTGATCAGCAGGAAGATTCTCATGCAATTCCCGTCAGTGTTTGAAATGCCTTGTTCCTGTGAATACCATGGTCATGCCATGCTCGTTCACCGAATCAATGACTTCCTGATCGCGGATTGAACCGCCTGGCTGAACTATTGCGCTTATTCCGGCTTCTCCCGCTCGGTCAATAGCATCTCTGAAGGGAAACAATCCATCCGAAGCCAGCACCGCTCCATCCAGGGAATGCCCTTCACGCTCGGCTCTTCGAATGGCAAGATCAAGGCTTTCTATCCTGCTCATCTGTCCGGCGCCAACACCCAGAGTTCCCACGCTGTCACCTATGACTATCGCATTGCTCTTAACTGATCTGCATATTATCCATAGAATGTTCATTGCCTGCAGTTCCTCTTCTGAAGGCATTCTTTCGGAAACAACGTTCACATTCTCCAGACCGCTGACAGAATCAGCTTCCTGTATGAGCATACCACCCCAGATGCTTCTGATCTGTCTTCCCTGATCGCGTCCCTCAGGCATTCTCAGTATTCGAAGTTTCTTCCTTTTCTGAAGTCTCTCCAGTGCATCATCATCAAATGATGGCGCCAGAACTATCTCCAGAAAGATACCTTTGAGTTTTGCAACCAGCTCCATATCAACATTACTGTTAACCGCGAGTATACCGCCATATGGCGAGATAGTATCAGCCCTGAATGCATGAATGAAGGCTTCGAGAGGAGTCTGTCCGGTTCCTGCGCCGCAGGGGTTCCCATGCTTCATTAATACCGCGGAATGTGTATTTCCCGGCATTTCAGAAGCGAGATCCCATGCAGCTGTCGCATCAAGATAATTATTGTAACTCAGAGCTTTACCACCGAGTATCTCAGCTCTGCCGAACCCTTCCAGTGGCCAAGTAAAATGCACTGATGCATACTGATGCGGGTTCTCACCGTAACGCAGAGCAGGCACAATACCCCGTTCAAGACTTACAGCTATCTCAAGATCATAGCGGGATGTGATGTCGAACGTCCGGACGGCCATGACTCTTCTGAAATCCTCATCATCCCGGCCGTTTGATACGGCTTCAAGAACCTCCTGAAACACATCTGCTCCTGCAGCTGCGATAACATGACGCCAGTTCTTGGCGGCAGCACGAATCATTGTTGGGCCGCCTATATCTATGAATTCCACAAGTTCAGGATCAACGGGTTCCATCCCGGTTGTCATACTGAAAGGGTAGAAGTCAACCGCGACAAGATCGAACAGAGGTTTCCCTTCCTTTTCTCTGAGGAGACGGTCATTTCCGGCTGCCAGTATCGAAGCATGAAGTTCGGGATGAAGAGTTTTGACTCTGCCGCCCAGAAGCGAATCAATTCCTGTAATTTCCTCTGTAGGCGTAACTTCTATCCCTGATTTTCTCAGCGCGTCCGCTGTGCCTCCGGAAGCGTATATTCTCCAGCCCAGCATGGATAGTCCTGAAGCGAATTTCTCCAGGCCTTTCTTATTCCAGACACTTATCAGCGCAGTTTTTTTTCTGTCAGTCATTACTCTCCATCCATTTTCTTGCTTCAAAACATGATATCGGATTCCTCTTGTGCTCACTTGAACCAGACAGGAGTTGTATTCTTTCTGCTGCTGCTTCAGACACACCTGTACCTTCAAAATATGCTTGAATATCGGAGTATGATACTCCCATTTCACCTTCGTCGCTCTGACCGGGCCATAATCCGGCAGATGGAACCCTGCTGATAATCCACCCCGGAAGTTCAAGCAATTCAGCAAGTTTCCTTATTTCCTCTTTATATAACCTGCCTAAAGGTAGAAGATCAGCTGCCCCGTCCCCCCACTTGGTCCAGTATCCTACCTGTATCTCAGAATAATTGCCTGTTCCAAGGACGAGTCGATCAGTAGAATTCGCGTAGAGCATTGCCATTCTCAGGCGGGATTTGATATTAGCTGTATTCATAACCGAAGTTTCCTCTAGCCCTCCAGCCTTTATGAATGAATCCAGAACAGGAGACAAATCCACCGTGCGGTGGTCGACCTTAAGATGATCAGCTATTCGAATACCGTCATCCGTGTCTTCCTGTGAGCTTCTGCATGGCATTATCAGCCCGAGCACATTCTCCGCCCCAAGCGCTCGAGAAGCAAGAGCAGCGGCTACCGCGGAATCAATTCCTCCACTGAGACCTACCACCACTCCGCCCGCTGAAGCGTTGAAGACAGTTCTGGAAATCCATTTCTGAATCGCTTCGGACAATCCCGCGAAATTAACATTTGCTTTCATTTCTCTCCGTTTTTCACAGGTCTGAGTGTCAATTTGCGCTCAAGAGGTTCAACAGATATCACTTCCACTTTCACATTCGAACCTTCACGAAAAGGTCCACTCAGCTCATTGAATGGAATACCAGCCCTTCTGATCTCGCTCGCAGGGGCAAGACCCTCGGCGGGAACACCTGCAAGTCTGACGAATATACCGAACCGTTTTACGCCGGTAACCACGCCGTCATACACATCGCCCGTTCTCCGTGAAAGATAAAGAAGCCCCATAAGTTCATCAGCTTCCCGTTCAGCTCTTTCAGCATTCAGCTCACAATTACTTGCTTCAGACGCAAGTTCAGCGATATCTCCGTCGACAGCAGGGATAATTCCACCCTCCTGCATTGCAAGGACCTGATGCACAAGAAGATCAGGATAACGTCTTATGGGACTTGTGAAGTGCATATAGCTTCTCAGAGCAAGCCCGAAATGCCCTGTGTTCAAAGGTGAATAAACAGCCTTCTGAAGAGATCGAAGAATATACTCAACAGCAAGGTCTCGAAGAGGCGAATCCTGAAGACCGTCAAGAATCCTCCGAAGAACTGCTGTATTGTGAATTCTCCCGCCGGGAAGCTTCACTCCCAGCAGATTAAGCTGTTCCGCAAGTCGCTCCTCGGACTTCTCAACTGGCTCATCATGTACTCTGAACAGCACGGAAAGATTCGACCACATGCAATGATCGGCTACCGCCCTGTTCGCTTCAATCATGAAATTTTCGATCAGCCTGTGAGCTTCATCAGATACAATATGCCTGAAACCTGAAGGCCACCCGTCGCTTCCAAATTCAACTCTGTACTCGCTGCTTCCGAGATCCAGGGTTCCTCTTGCATCCCTCACTCTGTCGAGATCGTCTGAAAGACCGCCCAGAATACCGAAGAGATCTTCCAGCTCAGGATCGGAACCTTTGCCATTCATATACTCATACGCTTCTTCATATGTCATTCGTCTGTCGGATCTTATAACAGACGGTACTATGCTGAAGTCCACACGCTCGCCTTTTTCATCGAATTTCATAATAACCGTTCTCGTCGGTCTGTCTTCGAGCGGTCTTAGACTGCATGCACCGTTTGAGAGGGTTTCAGGCAACATGGGGATTACTCTGTCCGGAAGATATACACTGGTTCCCCTCAATCTGGCTTCAGTATCAAGTGCGCTTTTCCCTGTAACGTACAGCGCAACATCAGCGATATGAACATGAAGTTCGCGAAGGCCATCCACGATGCGGATAGAAACAGCATCATCAAAATCACGGGCATCTACAGGGTCAATCGTAATCGTATACAGGTCCCGGAAGTCAATCCTTCCATCAACGGACCATGGCTCGGATGCCAGTCCGGCAGCCTCATTAAGTACATTATCTGCAAATTCCTCTGGTAAAGCATGATCAAGCACAACAGAATCAATCAGCGCTGTGGGGGAATCCGAACTCCCGATATCAGCTGCTGCAAACGCCCTGAGTTTCCTGCCTGAATAATCCAGAAGGGCAAATGCTATCCTTCCCTCGGATATATCTGATCCGGATTCTGTTTTCAAAGGTATTCTTCTTGGAAGTGATGGATCAACCGGATCAATAATCCAGCCTCTGCCGGCTTTCCTTACAACACCGCTCAGACCTTTTCTGGAACGCTCAAGAATGGATTCGACTTTTCCACTGCACACATTTCCATGAGTACGAGATTCAAATCTGCGTACCATGACCATATCGCCATTCAACGCGCCGGAAATGTTCCTGGAATCAATCTCAATTTTTTCGTCTCCGGTTAAAAAAAATCCGTTCCCGCTCGGGCGTATTCTGATGGTCCCGCGAAAGATTCCGAGTTCCTCCGGAAGCGCATATTTTTTTCCACCCGCACTGTGGAGTAATCCGCTTTCGACAAGGGATTCCACAGCTCTGGACAGATCGGGATGCTTCCCGTCCAGTCTGGAAGCTATCTGTCCGAATGTCAGCCGTAACGCCGGCTCATTTTGAAACAGGGCGAGAACCGCGTCTGAAGTTGATGAATTACATGTTTTGTTCAAATCTGCTGAATCCTGTGTATTCATATCAGAGAGACCGATTCCCGTTATTAAAAGGAACGGCAATATAAACATCTCCACGGGTAACGCTCCACTCATCAAGCCTGAAGATGACGCCGGAATGGGATGCCAGCACGGCAGCTGTCGCAATAAGATCAGCCGTTGAAAGCATTTTCCACTCTGAGAGATTATCCCTGGATGATCTGTTCCATTTTATAGTGAAAATGACGGTTTCCCTTATTCGTGATACTTCCATATGTACCGCACCGCAGCCGTTCACAGAGATCGTAGCTGCAGCGGACAGGATTCCTATAAGTGAATTCAGTATCCATCTCCTTACCGGAAGTCTGTCCGGAATATCATCGCTCTTCGCGCAGGTAAACTCAACAGATGTTCCACTGGACATATGCCCCATTTCGAGTACAGCCTTCTCATTTCCGGGAGTCCACAGATCATCGTAATTACCATAGCAGGAAGAATGAGTGGATAATTTTTCAAGAAAATTTCTCAGATCTTCGGCGCCTTCAAGAGCAATGGCAAGTTTTTCTTTTACCTTGGAGACGTTACCGGAGTGGAATTCCGCCAGTTCTATGTTTCCCATTATCCTGGCAAGTATGTTGTTCATATTATGAATGAAAAACGGAAGAAGAGCACCGGTCCTTTCCCACATGAAGAAATTTGAAAACGTAGAACTCACAAAAGAAACGCAAATCAAACCACTTATCCGTGAGAGTAATGTACAGGCAAAATCACTGTCTCTCAGTATGATTTCCGTTTCGATCAAAGACTCGGCCGGAGCGAATGGAGCAATGACTGCCGAGAGAGATTCTCTGAAAACAGCTGAATCGGAAGTGCTGGAGTAAAGTGAATTTAATTCGGAATTATCGAAAGGACAGATAATGATAAATGTTGAGCTGTTCTGATCACGCAGTTCCCTGAAATCTTCAATTACCCTGAAGGGAACAGGAAACAATTTCCCGATACTTTTCGCAATTCTTCCGGCTTCACTGCCGATCAATGCTACGTTTCCGGTCTTCTTTTCACATGGCATATTTATCATAAATTCCCTTTCTGTCGACGCTCTGACCTGACAAGAGGTACGAATCTGACAGGGAGTGATTCCTCCATGGAGAAATCACTTCCACACCTGGTTATCGCAAGCAGTCGCTGAGACCAGGAACCGGCCGGCAGCACCAGCCTGCCCCCCGATGAACTCAGCTGCTGCTCGAGTTCTTCAGGAACTTTCGGAGGAGAAGCAGAGACAATGATTCCATCGTAAGGCGCTGCAGGTAACCAGCCGTTGTATCCGTCAGCAGCGATAAACCTTATTCCTGAATCAGGATACAGTTCGAGAACTGTCTTTCTTGCTCTCGAAGCGAGTTCCGGTATCAGCTCCAAAGTTACAACATTCATCCCCATGCAGGCAAGAATCGCGGTCTGATATCCTGATCCTGTTCCTATCTCCAGTATTCTGCTGCCGGGCGGACACTGCAGCATTTCAAGCATGAAGGCTACAATATAAGGTTGAGACACAGTCTGTCCGAACCCGATGGGAAGCGGGTAATTCCCATACGCGACAGAGGCTTTTGTTCCGGGCAATACGAATTTTTCTCGAGGTACTTTCATGAAAGCGTCAAGTATTTCCGGGCTTGTAACACCGGCGCCCGCAATGTCATGCTTGACCATTTTCATGCGGAAAAGAGATGAGGTAGAATCGGTTTTCAAGAATTCCCCCCATTCATCCTTGCCCTGTTCCTGATTTTTCTCCATTCAGCCATTGAAAGCGCGATAGCCGATTCTCTTCCGGATTCCGACGGTTTGTAAAACTCAATTTCCTCCATTTCATCAGGGAAATTACTATGGGATACCACTCCATTCGACTGGGAATGGGCGTACTGATAACCTCTGCCGTAATCCAGCTGCTTCATCAACTCAGTGGGAGCGTTTCGCAGATGAAGAGGCACGGGCAGGCTTCCACCACTCTGCGCGGCAGATACCGCTTTTTTCCAGGCTGAGTAAACGGAGTTCGATTTTGGCGCAAGCGCCAGATAGCATGCCGCCTCAGCAAGCGCCAGATCTCCCTCCGGAGATCCAAGAAATCTGTATGAATCCGCGGCTCTCATCGCCACAGTGAGAGCGGAGGGATCAGCCATACCGACGTCCTCGGTAGCAAAACGGATCATCCTCCTGGCAATGTAAAGGGGATTCTCACCGGAAGATATCATCCTTGCCAGCCAGTATAGAGAGGCATCTACATCGCTCGATCGAAGTGATTTATGCAGAGCGCTGATAAGATTGTAATGCTCTTCACCGGATTTGTCATAGCAAAGAGGAGAAGAAGAGACAGCTTTGCTCACGTTCTCAATGGTTATCTGCTTTCCGGAAGACATACCTGCGAGAAGTTCCAGCAAATTCAACGCGCGTCTGCCATCGCCATCCGCGATCTCCGCTATCCGCTCAAGCGCACCATCCTGAATACCCGAGGAAATCATATCCCGGAAGCATTCGTGTGAAACGGCTCTATTCAGTATCGACAGTATTTCGGATTCTTTAAGTCTTTTCAGAACGTATACCGAACACCTGCTGAGGAGAGGGGCATTGATCTCGAAAGACGGATTCTCAGTGGTCGCGCCGGCCAGAGTGATAGTACCGTTTTCAATATGCGGAAGAAATGCGTCCTGCTGCGCTTTGTTGAACCTGTGTATTTCATCAACGAATAGAATTGTCCCGGTTCCGTTGGCCTGCAGTCTTCTGGCATCCTCGACAATCGCCCTGACCAGTTTCACTCCTCCTGTAACCGCGCTGAATCGAACGAAATACTGATCGGTGTATTTCGAGATCAGAAGAGCAAGAGTTGTTTTACCTGAGCCTGGAGGTCCCCACAGAATGAAAGAACCCAGTACTCCCTCTGTGAGAACCTTCCTGAATGGAGCGCCATCATTAAGCAGATGCACCTGTCCGACGACCTCCTCAAGTGTTGATGGTCTGAGAAGATCTGCCAGTGGTGGCTTCAGATCATTGCTGATTACATTGTCAAGCAGGTCCATTTCAGACAGAAAATACATTATTCGCAGGTGGAAGGAAAGGGAATTAATAAGAAACCCGGCACGAATGCCGGGTTTCCTCAATTATCAGAACAGAGATTCTAGTTGATACCTCTGCCCTGAGGAGCTCCTGCTTCACCCATCTGCTGTGTCATTCCCTGAAGGAACATCATTGCAGGAATGGTCTGCGCGGGTACTCCAGGAAGAAGATTCTCGGCACCTGCGAATCCAAATCCTTTGACCTGAATGGAATGAGACTCATTATCTTCGAATCCTGTTACACTGGCGTAGGCAAGCGGAACAAGAGGAAGCTCGGAAGAAATGACTGCCACAATTTCACCCTCAGGATGAATAATGGTGAATTCCAGTCCCGTAACAGTCTGTCCTGCGACCTCGACTTCAGTTTCAACCGCTGCGAATTCCATGTTATCAAGCTCGGTAAGGAATTCGTTGAAATCTTCCTGTCCACCTTCTTCGGTGAAGCCTTCAGTAAAGCCCTGCTGGAACTGCTCTTTGAAAGCCGGATCATCCATCATTCCTTCGAGGAACTCGGGTACACCTGCCATATCAATGGCCATTATCATTCCCTGCTGATCGAATTTGATCATCCTGATGGCTCTCAGGAAATCAAGAGCCTTGTCCATGTTTTCATCGTTGCCGAACATGTCAGCCATTCCATCTGCGTCAGCCATGTTCTCACGAATATAAGCTGCGGGATCAACCATGAAATCACCAAACATCTCTTCATAACCTTCAAAAGCGATATTGATTCCAATTGGATCCACAAGGATCTGAGCAACAAAATCCTCACCGCTCAGCTGTACCCAGTAACACTCGGTTCCCTGATTCTCTTCCGTTGCTACCACCGAAATTATTACAGTCTGCGAAATGTCGTCTGCTCCGAACTCTATCCACTGTCCTATAGCTAGCTCCGGTGTGCTCAGGTCAAGTATTGCGGAACCTGCTGCACTTTCGCCATTACCGCCTTCACTGTCACCAGCATCATCACCGCCGGTAACCTCTCCTGCGTCTGTTCCTTCAGCATCTCCTTCACCGGCAGTTCCCGGCTGCTCTCCGCATCCGGATAATGCCATACCGATGATCATTAAAAGCACAAGCATTAACTTCGTCATATCAACCCTTTCATGTTAATACAAACTTCTTTTCTATAAGAACCAGTATCTTAGAATTATGCGAAATTAAATTCAATCAGTCAAATATTCGGCTATTCAGAGCTGATACTGATGAGTGCCGCAAAGGAAATTTCTGCTTCTCCGAGTATTTTTCCACCTCCGAGAAACTCAAGATCAATCACGAAAGCAGCGCCTGCAACTGTATTTCCATCTCTTCTGATCAGAGTTGCAGCGGCAACCGCCGAACCACCGGTAGCCAGGAGATCATCAACTATAAGAACTCTGCTTCCCGCAGGAAGTGAATTCCTGTGCATTTCAAGGGTGTTGGAGCCGTATTCAAGTGAATATTCTTCGCTGATCATATCACCTGGAAGCTTCCCGGGTTTCCTTATAAGAACAAGCGGAAGATTCTTGCCTGCCGCCAGAACTGAACCGAATATGAACCCTCTGGATTCGATTGCGGCAATAGCGTCATATTCAAATACTTCGCAGGCCTTTTCCAGATGTTTCACGGTTTCGTTAAGGGCTCCGGGATGCGTAAGTATTGTGGTGATATCCTTGAAATTCACTCCCGGAATCGGGAAATCAGGCACATTCCGTATGAGTTCGCTAATTTCAGTTATGCTCAGCATCGATCCCCCTAAAGTTTTCTCTGACAAATTCAAGTGCTTCCTGTGGTGAATTCACAGGAGTCACTCCATCAATGACATTCCAGGTTCCCATGGCGCAGACAGGTCTTCCGGCCTGAAGGGCAAAAGCGATTTCGGACAATGTCCCGTACATTCCGCCAACAGCGACAACAACACGACCGGAAAGTGAAATGATCCTGTTCCTCGAAGTACCCATACCCGTTACAAGAACAGTTTCAACATACTCATTCGCATCCGAGGGATTAACACCGGGAAGAATTCCAATTGTATTACCGCCTACCTCACAGGCGCCCCGGCAAACGGCTTCCATGATACCTGTTCCCCCACCGCAGACAATAGTATAACCCTCATCAGCAAGATGGTGCCCAAGTTCTCTTGCGAATGAATATTCTTCAGGATCCGCAATTGCTCCGCCAATAACGGCTACAAGATTAACAGTCATAAAGATAAAAACCTTCCAGATAATTGAATCAGGTAATGGAGATATTGTGGTCGGGGCGAGAGGATTTGAACCTCCGACCTCCTAGTCCCGAACCAGGCGCGCTAACCGGGCTGCGCTACGCCCCGACAACAATGCAGCCACGCAAATTTACTACTAACTCCTGCACTATGCAATATCAGTACCCGCTAGCAGGAACCCACCAGAAATCCGATACCGGCAAGCGTACCGGACATGATAAGCGTAATTATCGCACCTGCGATCGCAACTCCAAGAGCAATAGATGGAATTGCAATTCGAGTCGGAATACCAAATAGAAAGGCTGCGACACAACCTGTCCAGGCTCCGGTCACCGGAAGTGGTATTGCTACGAAAAGGGTCAGTCCCAGAGCTTCATATTTCTCTATTTTCGTTCCGGCTCTTCTTCTTGCTCTCTCAAAAAGTCTGTTGAAAAATCTTTCGAAGAACTTCCACCTGCTCAGAAACCTGCTCACCGGACCAAGGAACCAGAGTATGAACGGTACGGGCAGCATGTTTCCCGCTACTGCAAGAAGATAAATCTTCCACCACGGCCACATCCATTGAGCATTAAGGAAAGCTATCGGAATACTTCCCCGTAATTCGGTGAGAGGAAACGCTGAAAGCACCATCATCTGTATTTCAGCCGGGATACCGCTCAACCACCCAAGAAGCACATCACCCATGCAGTCCCTCTCGTATAGGAATCATGATATGAAAATGGTCGGGGCGACTGGATTCGAACCAGCGACCACTTGAACCCCATTCAAGTGCGCTACCGGACTGCGCCACGCCCCGACCGGAAGGCCAATAATTACCCGGTGTCCTCCTGTTTGTCAACTGCCATAGGATCCCGCTCAAGAGTACTGATTATGTCGGTTAATTCCTGCTTTATCGAATCGATCAGAGCGGTGGAGACATTGGTTGCATCCAGTTCCAGATTCATCTGTTGAGACGAGTTACCCATCTCTTCAATCTTCTGTCTTGCGCCGTCGATCGTGTAACGTTCCTCATAAAGCAATCGACTGATCAGCTTGATCAATCTGATCTCTTCCGGTTTGTAGACTCTGTTCCCGGATTGGTTTTTTGTAGGGCTGAGCATGGGAAAAGCAGTCTCCCAGTATCTGAGCACATGAGGCTTCAGCCCGGTCATGCTGCAAACTTCACTTATGGAATAGTAAAGCTTCTCACTGTTCGATTCCACTCTACTCCTCCCCTCGTTTGAGAACGTGTGACATTTTCCGCAGCACTCGCGTAAAAACCGATCCTCCGGCATCCTTCAGTTCTCTGATTTCCTTAATCATCCGCTTTGCTTCTTCATGTTCAGAATTCCAGGACAGAGCTTCGCTCATCGATTTCTCCGCGAGCAGCAGCTGATCAGCCTGCATATATATTCTGCCCAGCATTATGTAGTTTTCAGGGTCATGATACTCAACTTTGCATACTATTTTCATATGATTCACTGCATCATGAAACCTGTTCATGCCTGCTGCAGCGGTTGCCAGAACTCTTCTCAAATGAGGGTTATCTGGATGTGTATTCAGGTATTTTTCCAGCAGTCGGGTGGCCTCCCAGTAATTCCCTTTCCCGCATAGTTTCTCAGCCTGCCTTGTGGAGCGCATCAGCTTCGCATCGAGGAGCTTCATGTCAGCTGCCTCGGTTTTTCCTCGAGCTGTTTCCGGTTTTGGATCAGGCTTGCCGGAGTTTTTATCAACTCCTATGAGTTCATCATACTTCTCGCGCTCATCAGGATTTGAAAGCACATGATAAGCTTCGTTAACAGTCATATATATATCTGTCAGTGATAAATCGTTTCCAGTTACATCAGGATGAAGTTTTCTTGCTATATCGTGGTAAGCATCTTCAATTTCATCATGAGATGCCCGGCAGGGCACACTCAGAATTTCGTAGTAATTGGAATTTTCTGTATTATCAGTCAAATTCTGCCCAAATCTCTGCCTACTTCAGAATGGTAAATCTCCGGCTGGCAGCAAATCCGTTACTGTCAGTCGCTCTTAAAATATATACTCCAGCGGCGATATCGTCCGTGATGTTCCATATTACTGTATTCTCACCGGATAGCATTTCTCCTGTGATATTATACACAACTCTTCCACTTGTATCGTACACGGCGACTTTCACCCCGGTTGATCCAGGTGCGGTGAGCGTGAAAACTGCGCTGGAAACAACAGGATTGGGATAGACAGCGCCAAGTGACAGTACCGGTTCTATCGAAACCCCTTCATCTTCCCCGACACCAACGAATCCCGGCGCGTTCATACAGAGCCAGATGTTCATATAGCGACATTCATCACAGATTCTCACTATTTCCGTCGTGTCATTCTGTGAACCCCAGAAGCTGTTATCAGCAACTTCAGGAGTGAAGGCAAGTATGCCCTGCATATCGTTGCCGCCGTAGCACCAGTCGTTCTGTTCTCCGTTCACCGGGTAAAGAATCTGGCCCGCTCTTCCAGGCTGATACTCGTTGTACGCAGTCATCGCGGAACCCCAGGCTTCGAAAGTGCTCTGGTCGGGCGTGGGGCTGTTTATGTATCCCCAGGGGTAAAGCAGATAGCCGCCGTAGGTATGATAGTTCATGGCGGCAATAGGCTGAATGGCCGTTATGAAATCTCTCTGGACCTGGGTTTCAGGTTCGGAGAATGCTTCTGTTCCGCGGTAGGTCTGATTCCACGGATCGCCGCTTGAACCGGTATCATCATAACCCCACATGTATCCCCAGTTACGGTTGAGGTCGACTCCGTCACCCTCTGTCCAGTTCATGTTCTTCCGCTGATTGCCGCCGTTCGGCATGTTGTAAGCGTATCCGTCAGGGTTGGCAATAGGTACAAAGTATACAGTGGTATTATCAAGGATCCAGGCTGCCATTGTGTCGCCCCCATCGTAATTGCTGGTAAGCCACATGGCGAAATCTATCAGAACTATATTGCTGCCCGGCTCACGGCCATGGATAAGCGATGAGAAGTAAATGGGAGGCTTGTAGCCGCTTCCCACAGGGCTGGTCATCTTTATCATATATATGTCTCTGCTCTGGTATGACTGGCCTATTGTAACCGGTGTATCGACGAGATCCGTATATGAAGCGGCGAGTTCGCACCAGAACAGCCAGTTTTCCTCAGGGCTGTAATAATATCCTGCATTCTTGGCGTTCTCGGGAAGGAGTTCCCCCCACTCCCTCGGAAGCAGTTCGTAATCGGCAAAAAGCAGAGAAAGCTGATCAACCTCCCGCTCGGGAATCATCAGATCTGCGTATCCTAGCCTGATATTTACATCGGCTACATCGTATCCATCAGCCAGCAGCTGCTGCACAGTACCGGTGGTGACACCGTGAACCCGAACCAGCCTGTCCGCTGAAACAGCGGACACAAATGTGATAATTGAGACCAGAGTAATAAGTACTTTCAATGTAATCTCCTTCTTTGAGATTGACTTCTGTCGGTTCAGCGCTTAGTTTTGCCGCCTACTGACAGAGAATATTGTATTAAGATGTATACAGAATACCACATAATTTGTGAAAGGAGTCTCCTCTTGGCAAGGAGCAAACAATCTCTCAAGCGTCACAAGACGGATTCGGTCAAGGCAAAACGAAATCGCAGCAGCATGAGAACGCTCAGAAGCGCTATCCGCAGCGTTCGCGATGCGCAAACCCCTGAGGAAAAGGAAACAGCCTACAAAAAAGCCCAGAGTCTCATTGACAGGTCCGGCAGAAAACGGCTCATACACCCGAATAAGGCTAAAAGGCTTAAAAGCTCTCTATCATAGCTTATGGGGACACACAGCAGAGCGGCATAGTTTTTAGGGGACACACAGCAGAGCCTGTATGTCCCCTATTTCATTTATGATTTGATCAGTGCTTCAGAAGCAGTACGTACAGGATAGATTCCCAAGAAATCCTTCCTGGTTTCCACTTATCAAATATGGTCCACTATGCAGGAAACACTCGCTGATGCCGGCATCAAGTGAAAAATTGGATATTTCAAATCCAAGCCCGAACTTGCTGGAAATCCTCGTAGTGACTACAGCATCCTTTTCACCGTCCTTGAATCTGTTGGTTATACTGACGGCTCCGGCTCTCAGAAGAAGCCAGCTGTTTATTCTCTGCTCAATACCGGCCTTGATGTGGATAAGATCCAGGGTCAATGCATTATCACCATCTTCCGGGGAAGAATTGTTCATACCTATGAACGCCCCGGCAATCAATCTTGTTTCCGGCGTAATCATTCTGTTAGTGGCAATACCCAGATCCGCGCTTATGGTGGTGATGACAGTGGAATCCTGTATATCAAGCCTTGAGAAATCAGTACTGATGACAGGAAACAGGTTGAAGAAAGCATGATCCATATGCCCTCTGAGCGAAGCGTTGAATTGAAGCTCCGTAGTCTTCATGGTTGTTTCGGCAGAAGTATATTCAAGTGAAAAGTATTCAGCTCCAAAAGATATGTCGGAATACTCGAATGGAAATGCAAGTCCTGTTCCAAAAGAGGTTGAAAACGAATACTGATCCTTGATACATTCCAGAGGTCCGTAGCCGGTTGCTTCATTCTTTATATAGTCCACTCCAACAATGATTCCGAAACGGCCGGGATTGTAGAGTACCTCGAAGATATGCTTATTGTGGTTGTATACAGCTCCCCAGCTTGTTCCTTTGGAATTTATGACTCCGCCGAACCATCCCAGCTGCCACTTATCATCATCATCTCCCATCCCTTCGACTGAAATAGAACTTATCGAACAGAACTGATATTTGTTTATTGTTCCTGGGAAAGCCCACATCTCATTGAAATCGTTCAGGAGCAACCTTGCGTCTTCAGTCAGCACTATCAGGCGCGGATCGCTTGCATACGAAAAAGCAGTGAACACAATAAGCGCAATTATTACGGTTTTCATATAAACCTCCTGGTCGAGTACAGAATAAACACCATGACAATAAATTTTTGATTGATAGTATGAAATT
>JAUXIK010000104.1 GCA_030620995.1 Candidatus Aegiribacteria sp. | reverse complement strand
CAAGCTTCTTCACTCCGAAGTCGCTTCCCTCTGAAGGGGCACTATAAATTCCATTATGGCGCTTACCGCTTTCTCGGTCATACTGTTGACATTTTCGATCGAAACCGTGCCACCCTCAGCAGATGCCTGCACCTCAACCAGTTCTCCGGTTTCCGTAGCAACCACATTCATATCCATGATAGCGGCTGAATCCTCTTCGTAACACAGATCAAGAAGAATTCGGTCATCAATGAAACCCAGGCTCAGAGCGCTAACAAAGCCTCTGAAGGGATCATCCTTCATTTTGCGCTCCACAATCTGACGTTTTATGGCCAGGCGAAGAGCAACCGCTCCACCAACTATTGAAGCGACTCTTGTGCCGCCATCAGCCACAAGAACATCACAGTCAAGGGTTATGGTTCGCTCACCCAGCCGCGCAAGATCAACTGACTGACGAAGGCTGCGGCCTATAAGTCGTTGAATTTCCTGGGTTCTACCCTTTACGATTGCTCCACGGTCTCTTCTGATCCTGCGATTACCGCTTCCCGGCAGCATTCCATACTCGGCTGTTATCCAGCCGGTACCCTTGCCGGTCAGGAAGAAGGGAACTCTGTATTCTACTGAAGCAGAGCAGAGAACTATCGTTTCCCCCCATCTGATGAGAGCACTGCCGTCGGGAGAAGGCTGGTAGCCAGTTTCTATTTCGATCTCTCTCAGTTCGCTATCTTCCCGTCCATCAATTCGCATTTGATTCCTAACGTCTAATCGGATTAATCCCCAAGTTCAACCTGGGTAACCAGAGGTATCGTCCTTCCAAGGAAACGCTGGGCTATTTCCTGAAATTTCAACGGTATGTCACTCACATAGAAATAGTTCTCTCCCGAATCAGTTGTTGATCTCAACTCTCCGTCATCCAGAATTTCTGCGACCTTCGAAGCCGTAGATTCGGCCGAGTCAACCAGAGTAATATCGTCTCCAAGAATATTCGAAAGTGCCTTCTTCAGCAGCGGGTAATGGGTGCAACCCAGGACCAGAGTATCAATTCCTTCATGAATGAGCGGTCCGGTGTATTCCTCAAGAACCAGTCCGGTTATCCTGTGGTCAAGCCAGCCCTCTTCGACCAGAGATACAAGCAGCGGAGTCGGCTGGGCTATTACTCTCCTTACTGAATCGAAGGATTTCAACGCTTTCTGATAGGCACCGCTTGAAATCGTACCCAGAGTTCCGATTACCCCTACAATTCCCGATCTGGTCGCTTCTGATGCCGCGCTGGCTCCGGGTTCAATGACACCTATAACAGGAACATCGGTGAATTCACTTAATGCCGGGAGACTGACTGAAGATGCCGTATTGCAGGCAGCAACAAGTAGTTTGACATCCTTTCCCAGAAGAAACTCTGCAGCTTCCAGTGAGAAGCGGATTACGGTTTCAGGGGATTTCGATCCGTAAGGTACTCGAGCCGTATCTCCAAAATAGACCACTGATTCGTTCGGAAGCAGGTCGTTTATCGCCCTTACTACTGTAAGTCCGCCAACTCCCGAGTCGAAAATCCCAATTTTTCCCGAATTCACTGTCTGAACACTCCTTTAACACCCCGCAGAGGTATACCCTCCGGATATGATGAAAGAACATTACCTGCCACAAGTGGAAAAAGACGGGTAAAACAGATGAATCTGCTTTCAATTGTAAGCTTCAGGCCGTCGAGATCAGCCTCAAACGGCAGATCAACGTATATCGTATCAAGTTTTGTGAAGACATAGACTTTATCGATAATCTCGCCTTCCATTCCGGATTCCTCAGCCCACCTTCTTATCAGGAACTGAGCTTCAAGTGGTTTGTAAGCCGGGTTGGGAGCAGTCGGCATAGAATCAATTACAACATCTGATGATTCCGTTACATAAATAGAACACGGTGTCAGTGACCAGGATGCTTCAGGTCCTTCAGGAAGCTCTTCTATCTCGGGTAATGTGAATCTGTCCCCCTCATCCCAGAGACTGTCGGGAGTTATCGAATATTCTTCATCTTGAACTTCATCGATATCAACCTGCTGTATTCCGATGGATTTGTTCATCATCTTCATTCCGAAAGCCAGTATAACGGAGATCAGTATAATTGCGCCGAAAATAATCCCAAGGCGAATCAGAATGAATCTGCTGTCTGTACTGTTCAATCTGAACATATGCATCCCTTCATTACTGTTCCTCTGCAAAATTCAATACAGCATCTACAATAGCCTCTGCCGCAGCAAGACGGAAGTCCAGTGTTTTCAGTGTCTGCTCCTCTTCCGGATTGGAAATAAAAGCGACTTCCACCAGTACAGAAGGCATGAGAGCACCCCTGAGAACATAGAAACCGGCCTGTTTTACGCCGCGGTTAATGTTCTCAGGAAACATATCCTGCAGACTCTCCTGAATTGCCACTGCCAGGGAACTGCTTCTCTCCAGATATATGTTCTGGGCGATATCCGCGAGAAGAAAAGCAAGAGGATCATCGAAAACATGATCATTGGTGTCATCATATTCCACCACACTGTTCTCAAGCATCTCTACTGCTCTGCTGTCATCAGTCCTGGCGCGAGACAAAAAGAATGTCTCGAAACCGTTTGCCGCTGACCTTGTGCTTGCGTTGCAATGAATTGAGATGAATAGATCTGCTCTTCTTTCATTGGCCATGCGGGTTCGAGCGCCCAGTGACATATAGCAGTCCGTGTTTCTGGTTATAACAACGTCCAGCTCCGGTCTGCAGATATTCAGAATGTCACGAACAAGCAGAGCGATTTCAAGAGTTCTGTCTTTTTCATAAGTCCCGTCCGGACCAACTGCTCCAGGATCTCTTCCACCATGTCCGGGATCGATTACAACACAATCGAAATCGTTCAACCACGGTGATTGCTGCCCGAGTTCAAGCGCTGCGATAGTACTGGAATCAGAATATTGCGGGTCGAACAACCCATAATCCGGTTCATCCGGAGGGCCGTTCCAGGTCAGCTCTGGAAACAGAAGCGGTTCAGCTGCCCGAAAGAAAAGCAGCAGTGTAAGACTATCCTCTGCAAGTGAGTACTCAAGTGAATCCACAGCATCAGTCAGCTCAACGGAAAAACCGCATGAGTCCGTATCCAGCTCCCAGCCAAGCACCCAGAATGGAAGATACGCATCAGGAAGCAGTACTTTGCCGCCCGGTCTTACACTCACTGAATAGCCGGTAACGTCGACACTGTCGGCAATGGGTTCACTGGAAGTAAGCTCCATCAGCAAACCGTCAAACCTTGGTATTATTCTTGTTTCAACTGCTCCGGTAAGAACTGCTGCAGCAAATAGAAGCTGAATGCTACTCATACCCTCTCGACTCCCGCTTGATTGCTCTCCTGAGATTAAGATCCGCATCCTTTTTAGCCAACTCAGCACGCTTGTCGTACTGTTTTTTTCCTCGACAGAAACCAAGCTCGAGTTTGGCTTTTCCATCTGAAAGATGAACATCGAGCGGAATCAGTGTATGGCCCTTTTCCTGAACCATTCTCCTGATCTTCCTCAACTGAGAGGCATGTGCCAGCAGTTTTCGCCTGCGGTACGGCTCATGATTATCTCTTGCTTCCGGATATTCAGCTATATGCATGTGGTGAACCCACAGTTCGAAATTATCATCAAAAGAGGCGTAAGATCCGCTTAGACTGACCTTACCAGCACGTATGGATTTTATCTCTGATCCAACAAGAACCAGACCAACTTCCAGAGTACTGAGAATTGAATACTCATGTCTGGCTTTTCTGTTTCTTGCCAGGATTTTACTCTTTTCGCTCATCTGATTCACCTTTCGACGGTGAAATATAATACAGGATGCAGTCACGTTAGTGAACATTGACTTTCTGCCTGAATATTCCTAGTATCGCCGAACATCAAAGCCGAAGTGGCGGAATTGGCAGACGCGCCAGGTTCAGGACCTGGTGAGGATTTTTCCTCGTGGGGGTTCAAGTCCCCCCTTCGGCACCAGAACAGGGACATCCATTCCATCGGGTGTCCCTTTTTCAATTGCTCGCATATCGCCTCTATACTATAAACGATGGTATATGTAAATATTAGGCACATACAACCCCCTTACGGAACGTTTCGGGCTCTGCACCATGAGCCGCAGACTGAGGTTTCTAATTTTGATCTCCTTTTGCTCAAACCGGCACAGAATTGCCCAAGGCAATGTAAACAGTTACATTCAGTATATGAACGGAGTGTATACTGACCATGAAAAATTCAGTGTTACTTCTGATTGCCTTTTGCGCCTTGCTTACTGCCGACACCCTCCTCGTTCCCTCTAAATACCCCTCCATTCACGATGCCATCAGTGCTGCACAGGATGGTGATACAGTACTTGTATCCCCTGGACAGTATTGTGGTGGTTTCAGTTTCCAGGGGAAAAACATCGTTCTCATAAGCAGCGGCGGCGCCAACAACACCTTCATCGAGTCACCATTCTCCGATTTCCACTGCGTATCGATCACCGGCGGAAAGGACAGTACCGCAGTACTCGAGGGTTTCAGTATTACTAATTGGAATTTTGATAGTACAGCGGAAGAAGGCAGGCAGCCTGTGGATCATGGTGGTGGTATCTATATTGTTAACTCGTCACCTACTATTCTGAACAACATCATACGGAACTGCGAAACTACAGGCAGCGGTGCAGGCTTGTATATCTATGGTTCTTCCCCTACCTTGATTGGAAATACAATCAAAGATAATAAGGCTTATTCAAGCTCCACCGGAGGTGGTATCTGGGCTGGTGGTGGCAGTGGTGGTACTCGCCCACTACGAATTATCGATTGCACCATTGAAGGTAATGAGAGCGGCACAACTGGCGGAATACACATCACTCATCCAAATGCTGAGATCATCAATAACACAATCATCAATAACACAGGTGCAACTGGCGGTATCGGTATAAACAGTCCAAGTGTATTGCTCTACAGCAACATAATCTCTGGTAACCATGGTTCTGTTGGTGGTGGAGTCTTCATTGGTGGTGGCTACACAACCGTTATCGGGAATCTTATCACTAATAACGTTGCAGGTAATGGTGGGGGTATCTATGAGGCTTCCAGTGGTACTATGTACATGACGAATAATACAATTGCCAACAATCAAGCTGATTCTATTGACGGTTGGGGGGGGGGGATTTATGCGGCGAAGGATTCGATTTATATTGTGAATTCAATCATTTGGAATAACACAGGAGCTAACGGTTCTCAAATTGGTCTGCCGGCAGCGATAAACGAAAGCTT
>JAUXIK010000034.1 GCA_030620995.1 Candidatus Aegiribacteria sp. | reverse complement strand
GGGTATTCCATGAAGGGATTCTGATATGTGATCTGAAATGCTGTGGCAGTAAAGGATACAACGATTAAGAAAAGTGGTAGCAGTCTTTTCATACTTATCATCTCCTTCGGATGTATAATAGATTCGCTAATATTGTTCCTGCAAGTAAATATAATATCTTTCACATCCTCTGGTAGAGTTGAGTAGAGTCCTCCCGAGTGATGTACGAAGCACTAGATTTGCGGATTCAATCCGGCCACACGAGACTGTAGCTGGTACTTCTTCCGCCGCCGGGGTTCCTTCTGAGAACACCCTTCTCCAGGAGATCGGTAAGATCCCTTTTGGCTGTTTCCCGGGTTGTCTTTGCCATTCGTCTGTATTTGCTGTTTGTTAATCCTCCCTCAAAACCTTCTCTGCCCGATTCCGAGAGCTTGTTTATGATTTTTTTCTGTCGTGGATTCATGGATGTATTTGACAGATTCTGCCACAGACGGGCTTTTTCACCGGCGTGTTCAATCTGAATTTCGGATGCTTTAAGTGCTCTCTCCATACATTCAAGGAACCAGACCAGCCAATGCGTGATGTCTCCGTTTCCCTTCTGAGTTCTTTCGAGGATATCGTAGTACTCCGCCCGTTCAGAGAGTATCCGGGCTGACATGCTGTAAAGCCTTCTGTTGCACCCTTCGTCAAGTGAAAGAGCCATATCTGTAACAGCGCGGGCGATACGGCCATTACCGTCCTCAAAGGGATGTATCGTTACAAAGTAAAGATGTGCTTGAGCTGCTCTGATGATGCCGTCGGTTTTCCCAATCGGCGAATTGAACCAGGAGAGGAAAGCGGCTATCTCTTTTTCCACTCTGTACGCTGGAGGAGCTTCGAAATGAACAGTCTCTCTTTCAGGGGAGCCTGATACCACCTGCATCGGTGATGTGCTTTTCCTCCATTCTCCGGTGATGATCCTGCAAATACCGGAGTATCCGGAAGGGAACAGAGCGGCCTGCCATCCTTTCAGCCTCTCGGCAGAGAGCCTTTGGGAGTAATTCTGTGTGGCATCAATGAGAACCTGAACAAGCCCGTCGACATGCCTCTCAGGGTGAACTATACCCGCTGTTATTATTCCCAATCTTCTTTCCACCGAAGATCTTATCTGAGTCCGGTCAAGAATTACGCCCTCAATAGCGGCAGTTGAGAAAACCTCTTCTTCGAGCTGTTCCGCCTGGAGTTCGATTCCCAGGTGTTCAGCTTTAGCCATAAGCTCTCCCTGGGCAAGCCTTGTTCGCCCGAGGGGCAGTATCAGCTCAGCGCTGTCCCAGTTCATGCGGGGCCACGAATCCTGCTGCCAGATATATCTGTTCATACTGTTCTTCCTCCGCGAATGAATGACCCGATTACCAAGCTATTCGGGTCACATACTGACCCGAATATATTAAACAAACGGGTTATTAACAAGTAAGAAAATAGGGAACTTGTTTATCCGGAAAAACCTGAATTCATAGCGCTGAAGGAAAAGGAACTGGTTGATGCCGGTGTGTCAATAATTGGTGGCTGCTGCGGAACAACAACGGAACATATCAGGTCATCAAGAATTCAATTACAGATTTCTTTCGATAATCAGGTGGTCCTGCATCTGAACGAGCGGTTTCTTCTTAATCCAGAAATTGTCAAAGATATGATCGGTGATTTCCTCTTTCTGTTCAGGAGTGAATTTATGTACGTTGGGATAGAGAAGGATCATCCAGATCACCGCCATGAATTTCTCGAAATCATCAATAAAGAAATTAACCCTGTGAGTTTGTCTTGAGAACTTCGCTTTGCTGAATACTCTGTTCTTCTCCAGTTCCATACCAAAGGAGTTCATGTCCTGATCATTACGGCAATTGAAAAATTTGCCGGCAAAATGATTGTAGAGCCAGGTTGTGGAGTACCGGTCTTTGCTGTTTGAAGCCATCATCACAGCGTGAATCGCTCCTCGACGGGCAAGAATAATCCGGTAAAGACTTTCAAAGAATTCTTTCCAGACCGATTCTTCGCAGTAGTAAAGAGAATGATGGAGGGTGATCAGATCCATTTTTCTTCCGTCCAGTTTGTCCTTCAGAAACTGTTCCGCCTTCTCGGGCTGGACAAGAACCCTGTTGTAATCCGCCAGGATAGTGGTAATGTGTTCTATCCACTGCCTTTGAACACGATTCCTGACGATGGAAAGTGGTACACTGTCTATATCCAGAAGGTACATACCTCCCCTGAATGCGGGTTCCAGAATCAGGAACTGCGGTTCAGATCCTGAACCAATGGAGAGAACGCGGAGTTTCCGGGATAAAGGAAGAGCTTTGTTCATCGCTCTGATAACCTGCGTGAGTACTTCACCGATGTCTATCTTATCTCTGCTGTTCCGCGACCAGACCAGATCCTCATCGTACATATCTGTATCGCCGACTCTCATGCCCTTCTCGATCAGATTCTTTCTGGTGTCAGCCCTCATCTTTTCCTCCTTCAGCCCGCATATTTCGCACGGTTATATATACTTTCACCTGAGACTGATTGAATATGACCTGTTTCAGGACTGATGGAAATGCTTTCCGGAGAAAATTTTCAGCTTGGCACTGGATCGGAATTCGGATAGAATAATTACAAAGGCAAGCAGAAAAGCGGGGGAGAATATGTTTTTGTCTGAAGTGAGTCGAGATAGTATCGTTAAAGCCGTTTCAGGGCTTGACGTGAAAGATAGCGAAATGGTCATGATTCTTATCGGGGAGGACAGCATACCTGATATTGAAGGTCTGATATGTGATCTGAATGAGAAGGATATATGTTTTTTCGGAGGGATCTTCCCAGGGGTCATTCATGGAGAATTGAAATCCGCCAAAGGCGCAATCATCCGTAAAATGCCCGGAATAGAGAAACCGGCTGTTGTAAATATCAATGACCCGGATTGCATAAAAATTCCTGATTTCACCGAATCGCTGAATTTGAAATCCGATAAGAAATACACAGCCATTATTCTGATAGACGGAATGGCTCCGAATATCGGATTATTCCTTTCGGAGATGCTGAACAGGCTGGGTGACTCCGTTAACTACTTCGGAGGAGGAGCCGGTTACCAGAGCATGAAGAAGGATATGTGCCTTTTCTTGTCCGAGGGATTTATCAATGATGCCGCTATTGTGGTTCTTGTGAATATTGAGAGCTGTCTTGGTGTCCGGCATGGCTGGAAAAAAATGATGGGTCCGCTTGTCGCGACGCGAACGGATCGAAACCTGATCAGTGAATTCAACTGGGAAAATGCTTTTGAAGTGTACCGCGAGGCTGTGGAGAAGGATTCGGGCAGGAAGTTTTCTGATAACGACTTCTACGATATAGCAAAGGAATACCCTCTTGGACTATTCAGAGAGGGCTGTGAAAATATCGGGCGCGCCACGGTTGCGCTGACCGCCGACGGAGACATTGTATGTGGAGGGGAAGTGCAGGGCAATGCGGTAGTCGATATTCTCGGAGGGAAGAAAGAGTCTCTGATCAAGGCGGCACAGATGGCTGCGGAAGATTGCCGGGTACCTCCCGGTAGAAAGATTTGTCACTGTCTTGTCTTCGACTGCGTATCCAGAGCGCTTCTTCTTGAGAATGAATATTCCGAGGAACTCAAGGCAATCAGCCGTGGGCTCCAGCTCGCTGACAACGGGGAAATTCCTGAAGGAGCCCTGACTCTGGGAGAGATTTCATCCCTGGGAGAGCGATATCTTGAATATCTGAATCTTACAACGGTTGTAACGGTTCTGTATGAGTAAAGGCAGCGCGGATTCCGGAAAGATTATTCAGGAGATTTCTCTTCTTTACGAGCTGTCACTTTCAATCGGTACTTCGATCAAAGTGAGGGAAAACTGCGTCGAGTTTCTCAAGACACTGATGCAGAGAAAAAATCTGGGATTCGTGTCCGTTTGGATCAGAGATGTTTATCTGTCAAAAATGCAGGATTCTGACGGAGTCTCCCTCATATATGCCCATCCTGAATTCAAGATAAAGGATACTCATCTTTTGATTAACAGTTTACTTTTTGAAGCACTCAGGACCGGCGAAGTTGTAAGTGTATCCTCTTCTGAGGCAGCTTTTAAGGAGCTGGTTACCGAAAGTGGAATGGACAGGGGAGTGTTTACAATATTTCCTCTGAATGAAATAGGTGTTCTCAAACTATACTCAGTATCCAGAGAAAAGCCTTTCGGGAAGAGGGAAATCAACCAGCTTAGAAGTGTTGTTTCAAAATTCGCGGTATCACTTGCAGGATGTCTTTCACACGATATGCTCACTCGTGAAATACTTGAACGGAAAAAAGTGGAGAACGCGCTGAGGGAAAGCGAACAGCGCTACCGTAATCTTTTCAGTTCAGCAAGGGACGCGATATTCATAATGAAGGATTACAGGATTGTGGACTGCAATCCGGTTACCCTGACGATGTTCGGCTGCACGCGTGAGCAGATTATCGGGAAATCACCTTACCGTTTTTCTCCCGAACTCCAGTCTGACGGTACGAAATCCCGCGTTTCAGGAGAAAGAAGAGCAATAGAAGCAGTAAAAGATATTCCCCAGCTTTTCGAATGGCTTCACTGCAGATGGGATGGGACTCTTTTTCATGCGGAAGTGGCTCTGAACAGGGTGTCTATCGCAGGAGAGGATTACCTCCAGTCAACTGTTCGGGACATTTCGTATCGAAGAAGGGCGGAGGAGGAACGTCTTGAATTCGAGAAGGGCGTTCAGCATGCTCAGAAACTGGAGAGCCTTGGTGTGCTTGCTGGCGGTATTGCTCATGACTTCAATAATCTGCTGGTCGGCATTCTTGGAAACGCTGATCTTGCCCTCAGGGATATTTCTCCGTCTTCTTCAACGCATGCAAACATCCTGCAGATCGAGAAAGCGGCGATGCGGGCTTCCGATCTCAGCAGGCAGATGCTGGCATATTCAGGCAAAGGAAAATTCATAATCGAAATTCTGAGTCTTAATGATGTTGTTGAAGAGATGGCTTATCTTCTGAAGACATCGATATCAAAGAACATAATTCTCAGTTACAAACTGGCTGAAAAGCTGCCGCCGATCAAGGCTGATACTTCACAGATCAGTCAGATAGTCATGAATCTCATCACCAACGCTTCAGAAGCAATCGGTGAAAAAAGTGGTATCATCAGGCTTTCTACAGGTGTTATGGAATTTGATGGTTCCGGAATGCCTGAAGAATACATTTTGCAGGAAACGCTTAAAGGTACGTATGCATTCATTGAAGTATCTGATACAGGTTGCGGAATGAGTAAAGAAACAACTGCCAGTATGTTTGATCCGTTCTATACCACAAAATTCTTCGGCAGGGGGCTGGGTCTTGCCGCTGTTATAGGAATCGTCAGGGGGCACAGGGGCGCAATTAAAGTTTCAAGTGAACCCGGGAAGGGTTCAACTGTACTGATAGCATTTCCGGCATGTACGGATTCTTCAGATTCAGCGCCGGAGGAATTACGGAATGACAGTAAACTGAGTAGCGAGGGAACCATACTTCTTGTTGATGATGACGAAACTGTCCTTTCAGTCGGCAGAGAGATGCTGGAAACACTGGGGTTTTCAGTGCTGACAGCAGCTGGAGGACAGGAAGCCGTTGATCTGCTTAGAGAGAAACGTGAACAGATTGTCTGTGTCGTTCTTGATCTGACAATGCCGAACATGGATGGAAAAGAGACCTGCTTAAGGCTCAGGGATATAGATCCCGTTGTTCCTGTAATAATATCGAGCGGCTATAGCAGGAAGGATGTTGAGAAGCAGTTCAGCGAAAGCGGAATTTCCGGGTTTCTTTCAAAACCATATCGCCTGTCCGATCTTCTCGATAAGCTCGGCAGCGCACTCAACATGGAGAACAATTCATCTGATTGACAAATGTCGTTAATATGAACCGGAATAAAGTTTATACTTGTGTTTGAGCCCGGAATAGCTATATTGATTTTATTGCTGTATATCAATCGAAAGAGGAATTGAATATGCTGACATATAGAATCGCATTCCTGTTCCTTTCAATAATTCTGCAGATCACAGCAGCCATATTCGCATTCAGACTGATATCTTTGACCAGAAGAAGAACCGCGTGGATATTCATCTCATCCGCGATACTTCTCATGGCCTTCAGGAGGCTTGTCACGCTCCTGGGAATCATTTTCCCATCCTATGGTGAATTGTTGAGATGGATCGCCGCTGAAAGCATCGCTCTTGCTATTTCAGGTTTCATGCTGACGGGTGTTGTTCTGATAGCACATATTTTCAGGGAGAAGCTCTGTCTGGAAAATGATCTGAGGAACGCAAAGAATAATCTCGAACGCCTGAACAGTATTATGACAGTTATCCGGAACATCAATCAGCTGATCATTCGGGAGAGGAATATTGACAGGTTGCTGAATGATGCATGTAGCATCCTCGTTTTGAACAGGGAGTACCGGTTTGCCTGGGTGGGTCTGGTTCAGGAAGATTCCTTCGAGGTCGTACCCGCGGGGCAGGCAGGATTCGAGGAGGGATACCTGGACGGGATCAGAATCACATGGGATGATACCGAATATGGCGAATGCCCTGCAAGTATTGCAATCAAGACCGGAAAGCCCTTCATAATGCTGGATATTGCTCATGATCCGCGCTTCGAGACCTGTCGAGAGGAAGCACTCAGGAGGGGATACGCATCCTCGATAGCCCTGCCGCTTTCAGCTGGTGAAAGGATTTTTGGAGCGATCAATATTTATTCCGAAACCATCGATGCCTTTGATGATGAAGAACTGTGCCTGCTTGAGGAACTGGCGGGTGATGTGGCTTTCGCCATTCAGAGTATTGAGCACGAAAAGGAATACGAAATTGCTGAGAGAAAGGTGCTGGAGTCAACTGGATATACGCGCAGTCTGATTGAAGCCAGTCTTGACCCTATGTTTACGATCAGCTCTGATGGAAAGGTTGCGGATGTCAATCAGGCCATGGAGAAGGCAACGGGATTACCGAGGAAGGAACTGATCGGCACGGATTTTTCTGATCACTTCACCGAGCCCTTCAGGGCGAGTCTGTTTTATCGAAAAGTATTGGCCGCAGGTTCTGCACGGGACTATTCTCTCGAGATCAAACATAGTGATGGAAGAATTATGCCCGTCATGTGCAATGCTTCTGTCTATAAGGACTCACAGGGGCACGTTGCCGGTGTTTTCGCGGCTGCAAGGGACCTGACCGAGATCAGGAATATGGAACATCAACTCCGCCAGTCGCAGAAGATGGAGGCCATTGGAATATTGGCCGGAGGGATAGCCCACGACTTCAACAATATCCTGTCGCCCATCATGGGTTACACGGAAATGGCCCTTTCCGATCTTTCCGCAGAGAGCGAAATCCACAAGGATTTGAATCAGGTTCTGGTCGCAGCGGAAAGAGCCAGGGATCTGGTGGCTCATATCCTTACCTTCAGCCGGCAGGCTGAAGGTGAACGGAAACCGGTTGAGCTTGCTTCCGTTGTAAGAGAAGTTCTCAAACTGCTTCAAGCGGCTTTGCCGACAACGATTAAGATTAAACAGAACATCACTTCGGATACTTATGTGATTAACGCCAACACTACACAGATACACCAGATATTGATGAATCTCTGCACGAACGCGGAGCACGCCATGCGTAAAGGCGGTGTACTGGGAGTCTCACTCGCCAATGTTGATCTCGATAAAGAGTTTTTCGCCGAACTGGATAGTCTTACCCCCGGTTCCTATGTGCGGCTCTCTGTCAGCGATACAGGCTGTGGTATGGACAGTAAAACCCTGGAACGAATCTTCGATCCGTTTTTCACCACCAAAGACCCGGATGAAGGTACAGGCATGGGTCTTTCTGTTGTTCATGGTATTGTAAAAGACCATGAAGGATGTATCAACGTACAAAGTGATCCTGATGCAGGTACTACCTTTAATATCTATCTGCCTGTGATTGAATTCACTGTGGAAGTACTGCCCGAGAAACAGGAACCAATACTTGGGGGAACCGAGTCGATTCTCTTTGTGGACGACGAGGAAGTGCTGGTAAGTATGGCCGGGGAGACTCTTAAAAGGCTGGGCTACAGGATAACCACCCGGACCAGCAGTGTCGAAGCCCTGAAACTGTTCAGGACAAAACCGAATGAGTTTGACCTCGTGATTACAGATCTGACTATGCCCGAAATGACCGGAGACGACCTGGCATTGAAAATCCTCAGTATCAAGCCCGATATTCCGATTATCCTGTGCACCGGTTTCAGCCATGATGTCACGCCGGAGAAAGCTCGTGCCCTGGGCGTACGCGAGCTGGTAATGAAACCGGTAGTAGGAACACAGCTTGGTCAAACCGTACGACGTGTTCTGGATGAATCTCAGTAAGAAGAAAAACCATCCGGGCGAGTATGTCCGTAGAATTTCTGACGGATACTCTCTTTCGTTTCAGGTACAACTGACAGCAGAGGAGCAGCTGAGTGGCTGAGATTTCCAGAATTGAATGGACATTCGCGTCATGGAATCCGGTGACAGGCTGTTCCAGAATCAGCCCGGGATGTGAGCACTGCTACGCTGAACTCATGACTCGCAGGCTTCATGCAATGGGGCAGGAGAAATATCGGAATGGCTTCATCGTAACAACACATGAGAGAACTCTGAACATTCCCGGTTCATGGATCAAACCGCGGATAATCTTCGTCAATTCTATGGGCGATCTGTTTCACGAGGAAGTTCCGGTTGAGTTTATCAAGAAGACCTTCTCCGTAATGAACAAAGTTGACAGGCATACCTATCAGATTCTTACAAAAAGATCCGGAAGGCTGGCCGAACTTGATTCAGAGCTTCACTGGAATCCTCACATCTGGGCTGGAGTGAGCGTTGAAAATCCGGATTACCTCTACAGAATTGATCATCTCAGGAAGTCCGGTGCTCATATCAAGTTCATCTCATTCGAACCGCTCCTTGATGAGATTAGTGATGTTGATCTGACCGGTATCGATTGGGTGATTGTCGGGGGCGAGTCAGGACCGCATGCAAGACCTGTCAGGAAGGATTGGATTATCCGTCTCAGGGACATCTGCCTGGACAGGGATATCCCTTTCTTCTTCAAGCAGTGGGGCGGCAGTAACAGAAAAGCAAGCGGTCGAATGCTTGACGGCAGGATCTGGGAAAATATGCCGGATCCCTCAAAACAGATGCGGCTCGGATTCTCAACAGATTAAACTGTTGGGAACCCGAGCCTGAGGCAACAGGCATCAGATAATGTTTACTATCAGCGCGCCCCAAATCGTCAGGAGAACGTTGCCTATTGCGTAGGGAACCGTATATCCTATCACCGGAACGGCGCTTTTCGAATCATCCTTGACCGAATTCATGGCAGCGGTGCAGGTACCAGCGCCGGTCATGGCTCCCAGCAGGAGAACCGGGTTGAGTTTTAATAGGCGCAATCCGAAGAACCATGTCAGGATATGAGGAATTGATGTAAGACACACTCCGGCAAGGAAGATGTTTATCCCGGATTGCTGCAGAGCGGCAATTGCCCGTGGTCCCGCGGATATCCCCACACAAGCGATGAAGAGATTTAATCCCAGATCGGTGAAAAGCCACTGGCTTGCTGTTGGAATCTGTCCCCAGGTTGGTCTGACTGATCTGAGCCAGCCGAAGAAGATGCCCGAGATAAGTATTCCGCCTCCCACGCCAAGTGTGACAGGTATGCCGCCAATATTGATGGCAATAAGTCCCACAAGTGTTCCAAGTATCAATCCTATTCCCACCGAGACCAGATCGGTTACTTTGCTCTGCCGTTCGGGATAGCCGATGACCTGAACGAGTTTTTCCACATCCGGGCGGTTCCCAATTACATTGATAACATCTCCGGTGTAGAGTTTCAGCTTCGGTGCAAGCGGTAGTTCATGTCCCTGACGCGTAACACTGTGAATGAAACAACCATGTCCAATATCTTTAAATATCTCATCAAGGGTTTTTCCGCTCAGTTCTTTGTTGGTCAGGCAAATGCCAAGAATTTCTCCAACCATCTCCTTTATCAGATCATCATCGATTTCGGGACCGATTGCCTCCCATGCCTTGAAGATGCCTCTTCGGAAACCGGTAAGGATGACGATATCCCCTTTATCGAGCCTGATGTTCCCGGTAACATCCTTTATGATTTTATTACCTTTTTTAACAATATCGATGGTAACGTAATCCGGGAAAAGGGCTTCAACTTCCGCAACAGTTTTCCCTGTAATGTTCGGGTTTTCTACCTGGTGGGCTCTTGGAATGACAAGATTGGACCAGTGAAAGGCTTCGATGGTATCTTCAGTGTTGATTGAACCAAGTTCGGCTTCTGCCTTTTTCGCGGATTCGGGCAGGTTTATTTTCGAGAGTCTGGGAAGGATTTTCAAGAGGATAATTAGACCGGCAGTACCGAAGATATAGGTCACTGCGTAAGCAACGGCGACATCCGACTTGAGATTCAGAGCTGAAGTTGCATGTCCCTGCGAGAGGTGCTGTAAAGCTCCGTCCGCGGTTCCGATTACTGAAGACTGAGTAAGAGCACCTCCGATGAGCCCTCCACTGTATCCTCTATTCAGACCGAAGAGCTTTACCAGCGCTATAGCTGTGAAAAGCGCGACCACGCAGAAGAAAACCGAAATGATGATGTATTTTACTCCGCCCCGTTTCATTCCTCCAACGAAATCAGGACCTACCCGGTAGCCGATTGCGAAGATGAAGAATCCGAACGAAATGATCTTGATCAGTCCCAGGTCGTACTGTGTATTACCCAGAATCAGCGCTCCCAGTGCTATCGCCACCAGCAGAACGCTTGTGGTGGAGCCGAAGGAGAATGTTCCGAACTTCAGCTTGCCCAGAGCGTATCCCCCTGACAGGGCAGCAAAGATAAGGAGCGCGGGGTTATCTCTCAGGAATACAAGCAGCGCATCTATCGCCGGGCTCATGATACTGCCGGACTTTCCTTTGAGTGACTCATTTTTCCGCCTTCCATTCCTTCAGGTACTCATCGAGGAGGTCGCTTATGCCTTTGCCTATCTTCTCGTAATCCTCATTGAAAAGATTTGCCAGAGATACACGGACTGACATTTGCGGCGCATCGAAGCCGCCTCCATCCATGAGGACGATACCCTTTTCTTCCGCCAGCCTCCAGTCGAAGTCAATTGGTTCATGAACGGTTTCCATCCATTTGCCGAACTCAGCGCCATAGCGTTCTCTGGCAAGCTTGCGGATATCTATAGTGGTGTAGTAACAGGCATAGAAGGGCAGCTCCGGACCCTTTATTCCCAGCGCCTTGTACAGAGTCTCGTATCTTTTTCTGACAAGATCCCGGGTCTCTTTCTTGTACAAATGGCTGTCACCGTCCATAAGTTCCTGCAGTGAGAAGAGAACCATCATCACCTGCTGCGGGGTGGAGAGGCCAGCAGTATGATTCAGGGCTACCGTGCGGCTGTCCGCCACCAGGCGGTCTATCAGTTTCAGGCTTTCAGGATCCGTCGTGATGGTCTTGTAGCGCTCATGGAGTTGCTTCTTTTTAGCCTCAGGGAGAGCGGCAATCATCTCATCCAGCACATTGTCCTGGTAGATCCCTATTACTCCGAGCCTCCAGCCGGTTGCTCCGAAGTATTTGGAGTAGGAATAGACCAGTATGGTGTTCCTCGGGGCGATAGCGATCAGGGACTTGAATCCGTTGACGAAGGTGGCGTAAACATCGTCGGTGAGGATAATTAGATCCTTCCTCTTCGTTTTGACCAGATCCGCCAGTTTATCCAGGGATTTTCTGGATATGCTCACTGATGAGGGATTGGAGGGATTCACCAGGAAAAAGGCCTTTATCGAAGGGTCGGCAAGTTTCTCAATCTCTGAATCCGGATACTGCCAGTCATTTTCCTCGTCCTGCTCTATATTTATCTCTACGAGCTGATAATCGTTAAGCTGAGGTATCTCCAGGTAGGGCGTAAAGATAGGTGTTCCCAACCCTATCCTGTCTCCAGGATGGATCAGACCATTTTCCTTTAAAGTATTGAAGATGTAGGTCATTGCAGCTGTTCCACCTTCGGTAACGAAGAGATCCATTGTACCCTTTGGAGGATTATTGTCGCACATTGTCATATTCAGGTAAGCCCGTACTATCTCCTGGGTATTCTCAAGGATCCGGTCCGGAGTGGGGTAATGATCACCAAGAATGGCATCCACCATTTCACTTATGAAGGAGTTGCCGTTCAAACCGAGCTTTCCGGTTACCAGTTCATATGCGTTTGAAAGGAAGTCTGCGCCCTTATGTTCGGTATGAATGCGGCAGAATTCCATAAAACGCTCTCCCATCCCTTTGGAGTCAGGAGCGCCTGCAAGCCCCGGGCGACTCATAACAAGGTGAGATTCCTCAAGTGCAAAGAATCCAAGAAGAAAAAATGCTTCCCTCGGGTAGACCGCAACCCAGTTCGGGTTGCCGCGTCCGGCGTTAAGCATCATTTTGATCTGTGGGTTCTGCGCCATCGAAATAAGTTTGTCCTTAAGTTCGAAGGGGCTCAGATCCTCATACTTTTTTTCTCTGTCCGCTCTATCCACTAACCTTCTCCTCTCTGGCCATTAAAGGAAATTCAATTCCCTTTTTAAGAAAAACTGTTATCTTATTCGCACAGATCCTCTCACATCAGCTGACCGGAATGGCGAAGACTGTTATTCCAAGAAGAATAAGCGCAACCGCCATCATCCAGACCTTTCGGAATGTTCCCTTGGCGACAGTTACAGCAACAAAGCACTGGATCATGTAATAGAAAGCAAATGCTCTTGAAGCCAGAGCAACTATCTGGAATGTGCTGGCTGTCCAGGTCAGCACCAGGGCTCCGACTCCGATAACCAGGTAAGCGATCTTTTTGCTGATCTTTTGACGGGATGTTTCCACAATATTGCCCTCGCATCCGAGCGTATCGGCAACGGCAGCACTGAACTGGCTGAGTACAGCGGCTATAACCAGTGGAATTGGCAGCAGGAAGAAAACTTTTCCGGCCAGGAAGATGAGGGCATCGTCTCTGGGCGGTCCTGTCAGGTAAGACATAAGGGGTGTTGCAACCGCGACGAAGGCAATGTATACACATGTCGCGATTATCTGGGAAAGGCGGCATGATTTTATTCTTGTTGCAGTATCGTATTCCTGTCCCAGATATCTTGAGGTTTCGAATCCCTGTACGCATATGAGAATGCCTCCGAGAATGGCCAGCATGTGCCAGAAGTTGTGATCCGGGTAGGCAGGAAAATCGAGACCGGTCCCCAGGGCTCGCACGATGTCATGTGAACCGAAACTGATTATAACAACTGCTATTATTCCCATTGTTGCCCAGAGAGCCCATGATTCAAGCTTCTGAAGTGTTTCCAGACCTTTTGTGAATCCAACAAAGCTTATGAAGAGTATTACCGCGGAAGTGATCAGCTTCGCTTCGAATGCGCCGCCTGCTCCGATTCCGCCGATAATGAACGCGCTGAGAATTCTGAGGTAAAGAGTAATTGAAATAACATATGCCAGAACGAGCGACAGGTCTGAAATCTTTTCAAGGTCACGCGTGGTCTTCTTTGCTTTGCCGGATTCAATTCCCGGTTCGACATTGGCGATGTTGAATCGAATCACAGATCCCACCAGAAAAGCGAATCCGCAAACCCCGACCATTGCCGGCAGGGAATACGGCCCTGTCGCTCCTGCAAGAATAGGTACTATGACAAGGAAGCCACTGCCGAAGATCGATGACAGCGGTGTGGCCGTTGCGTTCAGGAGCTTTCCGGTCTTCATTGCACCTCCTCAAGTGTGGTCAGAGTTCTGCGATATTTTTTTTCGGAGGACGTTACATCTTACTAAATCTCCGGCGTGATGCAAAGAGGGGAAATGTTCCTTTATTCAGATTTACCGGACTATCACAAAATCCGCCAGATCAGCGTTCCACGATTCATCTTCTCCGACTATTTTAACCGTAAGGTATGTAACGAACGGTGGAAGCTGATCCGGGATACCGGAGCGGTCATCGCTGTGGAAGCTGCCGCATATGAAAAGGCAGCTCCGCCCGGCTATTGATGAGGCCATGACAGCATCCTTAAGAAGCTGTGCTCTGTACATGTTTGAAGGATCCATGGGCATTCTTTGCATCTGGCTGCTGATTGCTTCCATTGTGGCCATGAATCGTTCTCTGTAAAATTCATTCGTGGAATCGACATTAATTCTGAGAAAGACATCTCCACCCTCGATATTAGACAGGCCTTCCCAGCCGTTTCTGGCAACCGCTGCCGCATACCGCCTGGGTACGTTCGCTGCTATAACACCGTAACCGTTCTCAGCTGCATGCTCAACAAGCGGATGATAATCCTCGATGTAATTTCCCCATGGTCTGCTTTCCTCAAGGAACTCTTCCAGGGTGAGGTTCCCGGCAAGGTAATCCGCGAGTACTTCCTGCACATCAGTTTCAAACATCTCCAACGCCAGATAGCGATTGAAGGAAGCCATAGCCGTCCAGAGGAAAAGCTCCCACTGATGGGCAAGGCTGTCATCATGATTCTCGCCTACGAAAACAACGGAAGCCTCGTCCAGCATCAAAATCATTTCCGGGGCAGTCAATATTTCCTCTCCGTGGTGGATTATTCCAGGTGGAGGAGTAAGCGAAAAAAGTACCGACAATATGAGCATCAAAATTTCTTTCCTCTCATTCACAGAAAAATGAAGACATAATCATTCAATATCATAGTCAATCAGAATCATCTATTCGTTCTACTGTAACCGGGAAAATGATCTGAGGTAAAAACAGTTACCTCCGAATACTGTTTTTACAAGCAGACCTTTTTCAATGAGTTTTTCCACAACTGACATGTTTGCACCAGCTTTTCCGAGAAATTCCCTGACAGCATCTTCTCTCATCGGGTGAACCGAGGTTATCGCCATCAGATCGTCCTCAACTTTACCTGTGAGTGTAAAGTCTGTTCCTTCGTAACTGATGAGGAACTCAACACTGTTGAGGATTTCAGAGAACTTCATATAGGCAAGGTTGAGAGTTTTCTCTTCAGGTGGTTCCACCCATGATTCAGACGGGGGTCTTGTAGGCACTGAAATGTACGATAATGAAGGTTGAAGAGTACGGATGAACTGCGCCACAGCTTCGATTCCCGTCTCATTGTCGTTGATTCCTGCTACGAGCATCGTTTCAGTTATCAGTTCACCTTCGAATGAATTGGAAAAAAGCCGTATTCCGTCCAGAATTTTCATCAGATCAAGACTTTTATGAGGGCGGTCGATCCTGTGCCACACATCAGGCAGAACAGTATCGATCTTCACAGATACAAGATCGGCCCTGGAAAGATCCTCCCTCACATGAGGCATCCAGAGGAGAGAGGAATTGGTGATAACCGCGATCCTGGAACCCGAGTGCCTGAGATGGTCTATCTCTTCACCAAGTCCTGAATCCAGAGTTGGTTCACCGTCCGGAACGAATGCAAGATAATCGATTTTTTTGTTCTGTATGCGTGAAATCTTCAGTTTCTCTTCAACTTCATTGATTATATCAGATGGATCGTAGAAGTGATCGCGATTGACCTGCATGTGATTGGTCCTGCCTATCTGACAGTATACACAGGAATAAGTGCATGTCTTTGGAGGAATGTTATTGATTCCAAGACTTCTGCCCAGCCTTCTCGATGGTACAGGGCCGAATACAGGCATTTACTCACTCCTTCAAGGTATTGAGGGATCCGCGAACTTTCAGATCTCTATTACTCTGCCTGCTCCGCCTTCGATACACTTGTCCGGGAAACGGGCCAGGATCTCATCCTTCAGTTTCGTGCAGTGTGTCGGGCATACCAGAGAGATACCCTCGAGAAGATCGAGTTCGCTGAACCCGTGGAATCCGCCGATCAGAGCGTGGATACTTCCAAATTCCCTTGAGACCTTAAGTATCTCCGGAATACCCGGATGGGAACACCCCGTTATTACAACCATACCTTGAGGGGAATCCACGATCATGGACTGTTCAAAATCATCAAGCTCACCTGTTGTGTAAATTCCTTCACAGATGCTGGCGGGAGAGGATGCAATTACGGTTTTATGAGTACTAGAGAAGTCAAAGGCTGGAGGGATAACAAGTATAGCATGGTCATTGTGTTTCAGAAATTCTTCGAGTCCATCTGCATGGTCCCAGTGAGGGTGTGATATGAAGACAATCTCTATACGGTCGGGATCAATCCCAAGGATCTTCAGGTTTTCCATCAGTTCCGGACCGGTCGGACCTGTATCAAAAAGCACCACCGGTGAACCTCTGCGCTCCACCAGGCAGGAGAATCCCCATTTGGCGTTCAGATCGGGAACATGTGCTGTGTTATCGTAAAGTATCGTGATTCTGATCGTGCGTTGATCCATATCAGCCTCTTTTCCAGAATTTGCCATAAATGAATATACACTGATAATGGAAGGTCTTGTATTCGAACATTTATTACTACCTTTTGTCCTAAAATAGCCATAAATGCTTAAATGCAAGACCTGACCCTATATGTCTCACCGTTCCATATGTAAGTGACAGATGTTTTATCTGTGTTCACGTAGCTCTCTATGACCTCATCCCATTCTTCCAGAATCCCTTCAATTGTGACTTCGTTGTCTGCTCCTCCCGAGTCGGTCGGGAGTACGAATGTCTCATTGAAGTGGTAGCAACCTGCTTCGAACTGTGAGCTGGCATGCGGTCCCATTACAAGATCTTTGCCGGTCCATGCGAAAAGAACATCGCGGTTCTCGTATCCGCAAGCCTCGTAGATAAAGGAGAGTTCGATCAGATTTTCTATTCCGTTGAATCCGTCAGCCTGGAGTTCCATCCCTCTGATACAGTAGCTGTATGGAGATTGTCCGTAACCTGCGCTGACCGGACGGAAAACCTGTTCTGCCAGAATTTCATCTGAACTGATTATTCTCGCTGCCGCAATGAAACAATACTCCTCCGGGTTGAATCCGGTGACTGTGAAAACAAAAAGCGTATCGCCGCCGAGTGTAAAGCTTGTCATTGCAAGATCGGGTCCGGGGATGTAACCGGTACATTCAACACCATCGTATTCAAAAGTAGCTTCATACCAGTAAAATGGCATTCCATCCGGCAAGCTGTCTTTCCCGGAAGATCCTGTTATACCGAGTTCAGTTCCCATCGGGAGCCTGATAGCTTGCGGACAATCAACATCCGGATAAGAAAAAACCAGAGCTGTATTCGAGAACACAACAGTTCTGTCATCTGTGAAATCTCCGTACCAGTAATCCCCGTATACTGCTGAAGAAGCGAGCAGAACAAATGATACAGCTATCAGCTTCATTGAAATTGCCTTAATATCCATCTTGATTACTCCAGCCTGTTAATAGTTATTGAAGAAAGACTTGGAACTAGGAGCATGTCCGACAATGAAGCATCGGCATAAAACCCACACAGCTGGCTATAATGACCATATATTATCGTCAAATACTTCCAGTATACTCCTCAAATCTACGAGCATTCTATCTCAACTGTGAGGTTCTTCTGCTCAATGCACATTATCGGACAAGCTCCTAGCTGTCGATTACTTCCTGCAGCACGTATGCTATATGTGATATTGAATAGGGCTTGAGCATGACTCCCCTGAAGCCGTATGTCTCGTAGTCCGACATTACAGGGTCTGTTGAGTAACCGCTTGATACGATTGCGCGGACATCAGGATCAATTGAAAGCAGTTCCTTAATTGTCTCCGCGCCACCCATGCCGTTCGGAATAGTCAGATCCAGGATCACTGCGCTGAAGGAGTTTCCGTTTTTCATGCTGTTGCTGTACTTCTCTATGGCTTCATGACCGTTAACAGCGCATTCAACTTCATATCCAAGACGTTCAAGTATTGCTCTCACCGTATCTCTGATAATCTCCTTGTCGTCCATAACGAGAATTCTTCCTTCAGCCACAGTGAGGAAATCAATTTCCATCTGCTTCTTTTCTATTGTTTCATTTACTGAAGGAAGATATATGATGAACGTACTTCCTGATTTGATCTCGCTCTCTACCAGGATATGTCCATTATGTTTGTGTATGATTGAATAGGCCGTTGACAGACCAAGACCTGTTCCCAGTTGTTTAGTTGAGAAGAATGGATCGAAGATTATGGTTAACTGCTCTTCAGGAATACCTATTCCCTCATCTTTTATCTGTATTCTGATGTACGAATCTTTTTTTAGCGGGATAGTGCTGTTATCGGAGATCTCTATGTTTTCCGCGGATATGAATATTCTACCGCCTTCAGGCATTGCCTGATTGGCATTGATAACGATGTTGTTAATCACCTGCGTGATCTGTCCCGGATCAGCGTTTATCAGCCTGAGGTCTTCAGGAAAATCGAATTCGGCGGTAACATTTGAACCGCTGAGGATAAAGCTGCATGATTCCTGAAGCAGATCAGTGATTGATATTAGATCCTTTACAGGTTCTCCACCCTTCGAGAAAGTCAGGAGCTGTCTTGTAAGAGCGGATGCCTGGCTTGCCGCATGTTCCGAACTGGTAAGTATCTCGTAGATATTGCTTCCGGGTTCAACCATCAGTCGAGAAAGTGAGATATTTCCAATGATCACCGCAAGGAAGTTATTGAAATCATGAGCGATTCCTCCCGCGAGTATTCCGAGTGATTCCAGTTTATCCATCTTGTTCTGTTCCTCGTCGAATAACTTGAGAGCCGTTACATCTCTACCAACCCCGAGAACTGCGTATTCACCGCAGTACGTGATACTCTTTTCTGAAAATTCTATGTACCTTTCTGTACCGTCCTTTTTTACAGTTCTGACCTGAAATACTGAGGGAACTTCAGCTCCGCTCTCTCGTAATAATTCATATTCGCGGATTCTCTCCAGGTCTTCGGGATGGGCCAGCTCCCAGAACTTCATGCCGGACAGTTCCATCTTTGTGTAACCTGTTAAATCGCACATTCTATTATTAACGAAGAGAAAACCACCTCCGGCATAGATATAGATGCCATCATGACTGTGCTCGACAAGAGTCCGGTATTTTTCTTCGCTTTCGCTGAGTTCAGCGGTTCGATTCCGTACAAGTTCCTCGAGATGGAAACGGTGGTTTCTAAGTTCTTCTTCGACTTCCTTGCGGCTGGTAATATCTCTGACTGTGGCCTGGAGCATAGTATGTCCATGGAGTTCGATCCTGCTCAGGAGTACTGAAGCCTGAAAATTTTCCCCATCAGTTTTCTGGTGAGTCCACTCGAAGAGATTTGAACCTGTTTTTACAGCGGATTCTATCATCATCTTCGCCTTGACCGATGAAATCTGACCGTCAGGCTGGTATTCAGGGGAAAGCTCCCATGGTCGCCTGGATGTAAAATCACTTTCGCTATTGCATCTGAACAGTTCTATTGTAGCCGGATTACCGGCTGTGAAAGACCAATCCGGTGGCGCCAGCGTCATGATTGCATCTCTTGAGGAGTCGAAAAGAGTTCGATATTTACGTTCATTTTCCTGAAGCTGCTTTTCCGCTTCAAGGCGAATTGTAATATCCTCGAAGCTCAGGAGTATCAGTCTTTCTTTACCTGGTTGCTGCGGTGTATCTGTTGCGTTCAGAGACATAGCTCGTGTACCGATATGAATCAGATCCAGATTGACTTCATATTCATTGAAATCTTTGTGTATGGAAAGCAGTTCGTTGAGCAGTTCTTTAAGCTCCGGGATATTCAGAAACCGGTTGCCAATTGAGAAGATCGACTGATCATGTATGGCTGAAGGATCTATATTGAATACCTGAACAAAGCTCCGGTTTGCGAAAACACACTTCAGATCAGAATTCAGAACCAGGATTGGTTCTCGTACTGCGGCTATAATGTTCTTGAAAAATTCAAGGCTTTCCAGACCGCCAGCTGCTCCAGGATCTGAGCAGGATTCTTCAGAGTTCTTTTCACTGATATGCTGCCTGAGTTTTACCGGTTTCTCAGGTGGATCATCTCTGTTTCTGTCCCGATCATCCATAATTGTTTCCTCACAAAAGAATATAAACTCATATATTGCTGTCATATACTAATCAGGCATAATAAAACAAGTGCGGATAGAAGGAAGAAAGACCTGTGCAGCAGGTCGTGAATACCATTTCTTGATATCAAGCCATACATAGAGATAAATTAAAAACCGGACCCGGGAAGTCGGAATTTGAAAGCCATATCCTTTAGATATGCGGATTAGTGGAATACAGACTTTCCTGACTGCCCCATCCGCTGTAGTAGATATTGAAGATATCACTGTAGATATTTTCATACATCGTTTTCATGTCGAGACGGTCAAGGTGCTGAAGTGTATGATCGTTATCTGTTACATAATGTTACATCAGGGCAAAATTTCATTCATACCCCGGGGTAATCATAAGTCCTGAAAGTTGAGGTTCAAATGAAACATTATATTCGAATCAGATCATCATTCGCCGCAATTGTGATTTTACCTGTTCTGTTGAGCGGGATTTCACGATCATACGAGTTTTCTAGTATTTTCTCCATGTTTGAAAACACATTGATCATCGGTCCGGGATCGGACACGCTCCTTATCATGGAGGACTTCGTTCATGAAGGAAATCTCTTCGTTACGGGAAACGGAGTTATCATCTTGGAAGGGGCAGAGCTGACTCTCTTCGGACACCTGTACCAGAAAGACAACGGGAAGGTTGTTCTGCGAAATGGAGCATATCTCCATGTACCACAACGTTTCAATTCGCAGTACCTTCATCTTCTCCATGACAGCTCAAGCTTTCTGTCCGATTCTTCTACGATCTTCGCGAACACGGTGTACCGGATACGGCATTTTGATAACAGTGAATACGTGGCAAGAAATACAGAATTCCCTCACTGGAATTTCCACGAGGTATACGACGGATCACGACTTCTGATCGAGGATGCGAACATTGTCGGAGACCTCACAATAAGGGATTCGTGCCAGATAGTATTTGTGCGTTGTGATACAATTCTCCCCTGGCTGGGGGTAGGCAACGGAGAAAGCGTTGACCTGCGCTTTCCGGATTTCCATTTTGTCGATCACTTCGAGTTCAGTTCTGATCTTCCAGGAGTGAACGGCATCGATTACTCCGTTGTTTTCGATTCCTGCGGAACAGTCGCATGGGGACTGGAAAGCCGGCCGGGCAGCTCAATTTATGTTCATGACACAAATATTCTGAGTCTGGTCTTCAGGATATTGGAAAGTGATACGGTGAAGAGCGTCACCGACTACACCGGTTATAACCGGCTGAGCTTTCCGTTTGATGACAGGCAGTGCGTGGTGGAAAACACATACCTGCATCTCTGGCTGCCTTACACCTATGGTGATGCGATTCTCTACCTTGATTCCTGCAGGTATGGAGAAAGTATTGCAAAGGACCGGTCGCAAATTATTGCAAGTGGATGCATCGCGGATGGTTTTCCGAGTTCGGCGTCCGCAATCGGAAACGGGAGTTTCACTTTCAGAAACGGGACATGCAGGACATTTTGCAGTTCATGGGATAACGCAACCCTTCTTCTTGAGAATGTACGAGTTGAACCTCGCAGAAGAACGTCCCAGAATACGAATCTTGCTCATGGTAATTCGATATTCCTTGCGGTCAATTCAACTTTCGAGCATGAACCTGAAGCCCTCGATTCAGCTCTTGTGATTGTCGCAACATTGAATGCGCCTTCTGTTGCCGAGGCTGGAGCTGATGTGGATATTCCCGGCTCGGCCTGGACTGATATCGGTCCATTCCGCCGGGATGGATTTGATCGATACGAACTGCACTGGTCAGCGGAAGGTAAATTTTCCTGGAATCTGATAGAGGAATCCTCGGAACAGATCCGTGAAGGAGTACTTGGCGTGTGGGAAACTGAAGGTCTGGATGATGGTGAGTACAGCCTCCGGCTTACGGTCAGGACTGATTCCGGAGAGAGTCTTACGTCATACGCTACAGTTATGTTGAGATAGATGGTTGCTATACTGCAGAATATGAGTATTAATATCGAACAGTCGATAACCTTAAACGTTCCGCCGCCTCCTCAGGAGTGATGTCCCTCTGGGGTTCAGCAAGCATTTCGTAGCCCACCATGAATTTCCTGATAGTCGCCGACCGGAGAAGGGGTGGGTAGAAATGCGCGTGAAGATGCCACGATCTGATATCCCGAGGTTCTGCAGGCGCTATATGCCATCCTGAGCTGAAAGGCATCGAAGTATTGAAAAGATTGTCGTACGCCATGAGAAGTCGTTTCCAGATTACTGCGAGAGAATTCTTCTGTTCATTATCCAGATCTGTGAGAGATACTGAATGATGTTTTGGGAGAAGCATCGTTTCGAATGGCCATTCAGCCCAATAAGGTACAAGTACTGTCCAGTGGTCGTTTTCAAGGACAATGCGTTCACCTGCCGAAAGCTCGTGCTTTTGAACGTCGCAGAGGAGACATTCTCCGTTATCACGCAGGTATTTCGCCTGGTGATAATCCTCGGAATCGACTTCACGCGGAACGGATCCTGATGCCCATATCTGCCCATGCGGGTGAGGGTTGCTGCAGCCCATCATGAGTCCGCGGTTCTCGAATATCTGTACATAACTGATATCGATAAAATCCATCAGTTCATCTATCTGATCCACCCAGGTGTCTATGACGGCAAGAAGTGATGCTTCATCGAGATCGGCAGCAGAGATGTTGTGAACAGGAGAATAGCAGATTACCCTGCAGATACCGGTTTCCATCATGCCCTGTTTCCATGGTGGAGTATTCTCGAACGAATCGTCTCCGTTGTATATCAATGAGGGAAAATCGTTGTCGAATACGAATACTCCGTCATAGGGTGGATTACGTTTTCCGCCTGCACGAAGATTGCCCGGACAGAGGTAACAGTCGGAATCGAATTTTGGCAGTAATACACTATCTTCAGTGGCCTCAACGCTTCCGTGCCATGGTCTTGCAGAACGATTCGGGGAAACCAGCACCCATTTTCCGGTAAGAGGGTTCCGTCTTCGGTGGGGTCTTTCGTAATTCATTGTAGCTTCCCTTCACAGGACATTATTCCGCCAATACTTGAAACCGGAAGCGCCGTTCCGTTTTGACCGGTTTTCTTTCTGTAATCTGACAGAGTCGTGTTGATGAATTTCTCAGCCATACCCCCTGTCACAAAATTGACCGTACACCCTCCGAACCCTCCCCCTGTCATTCTTGCGGCGATACAGCCGGGAGCATGACATGCTGCTTCCACCATGCTGTCCAGTTCAGGACAGGTGACTTCGAAATCGTTTTTGAGGCTTTTATGGGATTCCTTGAAAAGACGGCCGATACGTTTTTCATCTGATGCCTGAAGTGCCGATGCGGCTTCGGTTACTCTCAGGTTCTCTGAGATTACATGCCTGCATCGGCGCAGGAATACACCCATGCTGCCGGTGATCTTCTCCAGCAGGTCGAGATCATGAAGTGACACATCGCGAAGTGATGTAAATTCTTTTCCCGCCCGACTGTACAGCTCGATTATCTCAGCACACTGGTGCCTTCTTTCGGAGTATTCCGAAAAGGCGAGATCGTGCCTTACACCGGTGTCCAGTACCACGAGAGACCAGCCAGCGGGAATTGGTATATGATCGATCTGAAGTGACCGGCAGTCGATAAGAAGGGCATTGTCCATCCGCGAAATAAGTACTGAGAGCTGATCCATAATTCCGCATTCCACTCCGGCATACTCATGTTCCATCTCCTGCAGTGTTCGGGCGAATTCAAGCGGCTGGAGTTCAATACCGTTCAGCCTGGCGGCAATAGTACCAAGACCCGCAGCAAAAGCTGCCGAGCTGCTCAGCCCGCCGCCAACCGGCAGGTCATTCTCCACAAGCAGATCCATTCCGACCTGTTCATCCGCATTTTTGAGAATCGTACGTATAATACCCTCCGCGAAGCGCTTCCATCCTGACAGTGAGGGGTTCATTTTATTCTTACGGGAAAACCGGTGTTGTTCTCTGAAGGCCGTTGAATGAACCGTGATCCATCTGTCCGGGCGGGTTCGTCCGGTGACATGAACGTATCGGTTTATTGCAACGGGAAGAACAAGACCGTCGTTGTAATCCGTATGTTCACCGATGAGGTTTACGCGGCCGGGAACCGAAATCCGGTCGGGTAACTTTCCCTTGCCGAAAATCTCCTCAAATCTGTCTCGATCAAATTCTGACATAGTTACAGCCGTTTCATCAATCCGGAATGTTCTCTGTTATCCAGACAAGCATTCCGCCCGGTCGCCTGTTATTCCACAGGCAGTACGGAATTGCTTTGATCTCCACCGGCATGGTTTCCGCTATTCCGGGTCTATACAGATGATCGGTCCATACTTCTCCCTTTCTGATATTGGCGGTGCCTGTGATTTTGGTGCATCCTCCAAGGAGGTTCTCATCATACTCAGCTTTGAGTTCAGCTGACGAGTCCAGACGGATGTCATTCAGGCTCTGTGTATTGTCCTCTTCTTCAAGACAGTAAACGATTGGACCTCTCATGATGGCGATCTTTCCGCAGTTACCACGTACTTCCGGATGAGCCTCGATCTTTTGCACAGGCATGGGTAAAATTAGGTTCAGCGTGTCGCCTTCTCTCCACAATCTGCGCATATGCGCATAACCACTGGTTATCTGAAGCTGTCTGATTTCCTTTCCGTTGAGTTCCAGAGATGCGTTTTCGCACCATCCGGGAATCCTCAGTGACAGTGAGAATTCAACAGGTTCGTCAGGTTCCACGGACAGAGTCACTGTTTCCTTCCAGGGATACTCTGTTTTCTGCCGGATATTTACCCGTACTCCCTCCATCACAACCTTTACGGTGCTGCCGGCATATAGATGAACGTATATGCTATCGTTACTGCTGGAGTAAATGTATTGACCAAAGGAGGAGAGGATACGCATTATATTCGTAGGACAGCAGGAGCAGTTGAACCATTCCTGACGGAAGTATCTGTAATTATTTTCCAGACCTGATTGTGCCATGGCGTGTCCGGGACGGACTTCGAGAGGGTTTGTATAGAAGAAACGTGTACCATCAAGCGAGACACCACTCAGAACACAGTTATACAGGCTTCTTTCCATTGTATCGGCGTACTTTGCGTTAGGCTTCATATCAATATGCAGCATCCTGTGTGCCCAGAAGACAAGGCCGATTGCGGCGCAGGTTTCGGCGTATGCGGTCTCATTAGGCAGATCGTAATCCGCTGTGAAGCTTTCTCCCCGTTCAGTTGATCCAACTCCCCCGGTTATGTACATCCTTTTTCCTGTCACATTACGCCAGAGAATGCGACAAGCTTCAGCAAGTTCCTCATCATCGGTTTCAGCCGCGACATCCGCCATTCCACTGTAAAGGTACATCGCTCTTACTGCATGTCCGACAGCCTCTGTCTGTTCCCGGACGGGCAGATGAGCCTGCCAGTATTCGTAATTCTCTGCCGGGTCTTCCTCCCGGGACGCAGATTCCAGATCGTAGTAATGCGGTCTTGTACCCCGCTGGTTCAGGAAGAAGGCAGCAAGTTCAATGTATCGATTCTCGCCGGTTGCCCTGAACAGCTTAACAAGTGCCAGTTCAAGCTCCTCATGTCCGGGGTATCCACGCTTTTGTCCTGCTCCGTTACCGAAGACGGAATCAATGCAGTCCGCATACCTTTTAATGATATTGATGAATTTGTCATCTCCGGTCGTAACGAAGTGCGTCACGGCTGCTTCGATGAGATGACCCGCGCAGTACAGCTCATGTCTGTCCCGGAGGTTTGTCCATCGGTTTCCCGGTTCTACCGCTGTGAAATAGCTGTTAAGGTAGCCGTCCGGTTGCTGGGCTTTTTCCATTAAATTGATAACGCCGTTAAGATTCTTTTTCAGCTTGTTGTCCGGATGGAAGTAGAGACTGCATGACGAGGCTTCCATCCATTTTGCTACATCCGAGTCCCAGAATATATGCGGCCTGTATGGATCCCCATCCTTCCAGTCAAGCTTCCATGCGTCCAAACGCCCTGTATTTCTGCACTGCTCATATCCGATCGGGACAGTTACCTTTCTATTTGTCTCTATCCTCGGCGACCAGAACAGGTCATCGACCGATACTCTGTTGAACGGGACCGGGATTATGCGTTCTGCCTTCATATCCAATCTCTCCTCAATCATTTTCAAAATTCCGAAGTTCCGATACAATATATGAAGAGTAACTCGCTAGTGAAATTTGCGGGTTGATAACAAATTCCGGTTTGAAATTTGCAGATTAAGATCATAATGCTCTTGACATGTGGTATGAATACGAGTCTAATATTGAATAAAAGAGCTTTATCTGGGCTAGGGGTTTTATCTATCAGGATTAGCTTGCAGGTGTAACTCTATTGCAGCAAAAATACTATGTACCGCAGCTGTCCGCAGATCTGTCAGGAATCGGAAATGATTGAAGTTGGAAGAGAGTACATAGATGAGCTTACCGGTCTTTACAATCGTCGTTTTCTCAAAGTAAAGTCCGTTGAGCACTTTAGAATAATCGACAAAGAAGCTTCCCCCGCATCGATTCTTCTGATCGATCTCGATCATTTCAAGAATGTTAACGATACTTACGGCCATTCGAAGGGCGACACTGTTCTTAAGGAGTTCTCCTTGTTTCTTGAGGGTCTTCTCAGGAGTAACGATTCGGTGTTCAGATACGGAGGAGACGAGTTCGTATGCGTTCTTCCCGGGACGGGTTACGAACAGGCGGAGAGGATTTCCCGCCGGTTCATCGAAAAATGCCG
>JAUXIK010000089.1 GCA_030620995.1 Candidatus Aegiribacteria sp. | reverse complement strand
TACGATCAGTTTGGTGTTGCTGAACTAAATAGAATATTTAAGCACAATATTCTATAAATAAATTGATGAAAATACAAGAATGTAGTGCCTGACCCCTATTCCCATTCGATGGTGCCGGGGGGTTTTGAAGATATATCGTAGACTATTCTGCTCACACCTCTGACTCTGTTCACAATCGCTGATGAGATCCTGGCCAGGTGCTCCGGGGCCATTCGGTACCAGTCCGCCGTCATACCGTCTGTTGATGTTACCGCACGGAGGGCAATCACTCTGTCATACGTGCGCTGATCGCCCATTACGCCAACAGTTCTTACCGGAAGCAGTACGGCGAACGCCTGCCATATTTCATTGTACAGATCGTTATCCAGCAAATAATCTATGAAAATTCTGTCGGCTTCCTTGAGTATGTTCAAATCCTCAATGTTGACATCACCGAGTATCCTGACAGCAAGTCCGGGTCCCGGGAACGGGTGCCGCGCTACCATCAATTCAGGAAGTCCGAGCTCGCGCCCAAGTGCCCTGACCTCATCCTTGAACAGTTCTCTAAGGGGTTCGAGAAGCTTCAGATTCATTCTTTCAGGAAGTCCGCCGACATTGTGATGGCTCTTTATAGTAGCTGATGGACCGCGAAAGGAAATACTCTCGATGACATCCGGATAAAGAGTGCCCTGCGCAAGATGTGTCACCCCCTCTATTTCAGAGGAAGCTTCTTCAAACAGTTCAATGAATACTCTACCTATTATCTTTCTTTTCTTCTCAGGATCTGTCACACCTTCAAGAGCTCTTAGAAAAGCATCCCTTCCATCAATTACCATTAATGGCATTTCAAAGTGATCCCTGAACGTTTTAACTACCGATTCTCTCTCCCCTTTTCTCAGAAGGCCGTTGTCCACGAAAATTGGAATGAAGCGGTCCGGGACAGCTTCATGCAGCAAAGCGGCAACGACAGATGAATCAACGCCGCCGGACAATCCAAGAATTGCCTTTCCTCCGTCCGGCAGTTCCTGGCGTATCATCTCCACAGCCCTTTTCCGGAAAGTTTTCATATCCCAGTTTCTGCCCAGTTCCGCAATATGAAACACAAAATTTTCGAGAAGCTGTTTCCCGAATTCTGTATGGTTTACCTCGGGATGGAACTGCACACCAAATCTTTGCCTTTCAGTATCCTCCATCGCGGCAATGGGAAGAGTATCTGTGTAAGCAGCAATTCTGTATCCCTCCGGCAATTCAACAACCCTGTCTCCATGACTCATCCATGCCTGAAGACCAGTTTCAATACCTTTGAAAAGAGGTGCTCCACTCTCCGGGTAAAGCTTCGCGGGGCCGTACTCTCTGTCATGGCCTCCTTCCACCCTGCCGTTTTCATGCAGAGCAAGCAGCTGCATGCCGTAACAGATGCCCAGAACAGGAAGACCGGTTTCAAACAATTCCGGGTCAGGATGAGGAGAATCATCATCGTAAACGCTTGAAGGCCCTCCGGAAAGGATCAGTGCTCCAGGATGTATCTTCATTACCCTTGAAAAAGGAGCGTTACCGGGAATGAGTTCACAATAAACACCCATTTCCCTTATCCGGCGCGCAATGAGCTGATTGTACTGCGACCCGAAATCAAGTATTGCTACTCCGCCGGGAACCATGATATCTCCTTACAATATATTATCTTCGCCTTTATTAATTGCGTTCAGCTGCGGTGGTTCTACCGGATACTCACCATCAAAACATGCGGTACAGTAATCACAGGGATCATGAGCGGTAACACATCCGAGCATGCCGTCCTTCGAGAGATATTTCAGACTGTCCAGTTCCAGTTGACAGGCAATTTCATCGATCGAATAATTCCGCGCAATGAGTGTTGACGGTTCGGGAAAATCTATTCCAAAATAGCATCCATACCTGTGAGGCGGGCAGCAGACTCTCATGTGGATTTCCTTCGCTCCCGCTTCGCGGAGCGCCCTTATTCTTGCGCGGCTGGTTGTTCCTCTTACTATACTGTCTTCGACAACACACAATCTTTTCCCTTTGACAGCTTCCGGTATGGGCTGGAGCTTCCTCATCACCATGGTTGCCCTCTTTGCTGAACTTGGATTGATGAACGTCCTGCCAATGTAGTGATTCCTTGTGAAACACATGTCGAAGGGAAGATTAAGTTCTCTGGCAAAACCAAGCGCGGCGAACATTCCGCTGTCAGGCACCGGAGCTACAAGATCACATTCAACAGGAAACTCCTTCGCCAGCTGTCTTCCCATCGCGATTCTTACAGAATAGACGCTGTCTCCAAAAACAAAGCTTCCCGGTCTCGCAAAATAGACATGCTCGAAAATGCACTGGGCAAGCCCGTCCCTTGCGCTGAACAGTTCTTCATCTACGCTGAAACGGTCGGATTTCAGTTCACCTCCGCCATGAGCTATGAACAGGATTTCTCCCGCTTCGATCTCTCTTACATACGCAGCACCGCAGACCGAGAAAGCGATCGTCTCGCTTGCGATTATCCATCCGCCATTCTGGAAACTGCCAAGATTCAACGGTCTGAAACCCAGCGGATCCCTTACCGCGAACATTCCTTCGGGTGTCATAATGAGCAGGCAGAAGGCTCCGCGAAGTCTGCGAAGCGCAATCTCAAGAGCTTTTCTTACATTGAATCCTGTATTCTTTAATTCGCGTGACATCAGGTGAAGCACTACTTCAGTATCTGTATTCGTCATAAAGATAGCGCCTTGATTCTGAAGTTCCTGTCTGAGCAAAAACGCATTGGTGATAGTGCCATTATGTGCAATGCCGATCTGAATCCCGGCCATCCTGACAAGAATAGGCTGAGCGTTGATAACATCTGTTCCACCGAAAGTACCGTATCTGACATGCCCTATTACCGCGCGAATTCCGGGGTTGCTCCATTCGGCCGGCAAATCGGACATAGCTTCGGTAACAGTGCCATTTCTTTTGTGGAGTTTCATTCCCTCTTCATAATCGCACAGAATCCCGGCCGCTTCCTGACCGCGGTGCTGCATCGCAAGCAGCCCCTCAGCGACAAGCGCAACTGATTCCTCGCCAAGACCGGTAATACCGCACAATCCGCAATATTCTCTGATTTCAGACATTCGCTCTCTTCTTTGCAGCGCTTATGAAAGCATCGAATAAAGGATTGGGTTCAAGAGGAGTGGACGTGAATTCAGGATGAAACTGGCAGGCTACAAACCATGGATGATCGGATCTCTCGATTATTTCCACAAGAGTTCCATCAGGAGAAACACCCGAGTAGACAAGACCGCTTTCTTCAAGCATCTCTCTATACTCATTGTTGAACTCGAAGCGATGTCTGTGTCTTTCAGAGATATTTTTCTGTTCATAAGCCTCGAACGCTCTCGACCCTTCAAGAAGCCTGCACGGGAAGAGGCCAAGACGCATCGTTCCGCCTTTTTGTGTAACGGTTTTCTGTTCCTCCATGAGATGAATTACAGGATTAGAGCAATCAGGTGAGAATTCAGAACTGTTTGCCTCCGGCATTCCGGCAAGATTGCGGGCAGTCTCTATTACGGCACACTGCATTCCAAGACAGATCCCGAGAAAAGGGATACCATTTTCCCTGGCGAATTCAACGGCTTCCACTTTACCTTCGATTCCCCTGTATCCGAACCCGCCTGGAACAAGTATACCATCAAATTCCTGGAGAAGCTCTGTATTTCCACCTTCAAGTTCTTCTGCTTCAATACCTGTAACATCAAGGGAAACATCGTTGGAAATCCCTCCATGCCTCAATGCTTCAAATATGCTTTTGTACGAGTCCTGCAATCCCATGTATTTGCCGACAACACCGATTCTAACAATTTTCCCAGAAGGATGAATCGCCCTGCGCAGCATGGCTTTCCAGCGTTCAAGATCAAGTTCATTCAGGGAAAGACCCAGTTTATCAAGTATCAGTTCGTCGAGTTTCTGAGCAGCAAGTTCAACAGGTACTTCATAGATAGAGTTTTTTACGTCCTTCTCCTCAATAACTGCCCTCCGCGGCACGTTACAGAATAATGACAGCTTCCTGAAATGTTCCTCATCCAGCGATCTTTCCGTTCTGCAGATGAGAATATCCGGAATGATACCGATATTCCTGAGGATACTGGCCGATTGCTGGGAAGGTTTTGTTTTGAGTTCTCCGGAAGCGGACAGATAAGGGATAAGTGTAAGATGAATGTACAGCACATTCTCCGGGCCAAGGTCCTGACCAAGTTCCCTCAGAGCTTCAAGAAAGGGAAGTCCTTCTATATCTCCGGCAGTTCCGCCTACTTCGGTAACTGCAATGTCGTAATCGCCCTCTGCCTGAGAAAGCACAGCTTTCTTTATCTCGTCCGTGATATGAGGAATTACCTGAACTGTCTTACCAAGATACCCTCCCTCACGCTCACGGGCGATAACCGATGAATATATCATGCCGGCTGTGTAATTACTGTTCCGATTGCACTTCAAACCGGCGAAACGCTCGTAGTGACCAAGATCAAGATCCGTCTCGGTGCCATCATCCGTAACGTATACCTCTCCGTGCTGAAAAGGAGACATCGTTCCGGGATCAACATTCAGGTATGGGTCCAGCTTCTGCATGGTAACCCTGTATCCCCTCTGCCTGAGGAGAAGCGCTATAGAGGCAGCAGTAATACCTTTTCCAAGAGAGGACACGACTCCACCGGTAACGAAGATGAATTTGCAATTGTGCGGGGGCATAAGAAGACTGCCTTTCGATTCAGGAAAACACTTCCCAGTATTATTAAATATGGCAGTATTCGAAATGATTATCAAGACTGAGAAAACGGATTATAAGTAAAATTCTGGCCTTCTGTCAGCGAGCACATCATTACGTTCCGTAATACACTTATTTCGCGATTGAAGGATATCTACTTCTGCTACATGTACTTCCTCTGTTTCCTTTCCACTTCTATGTATTATCCTTCCTCCGGGCGCTGCAATCTGACTTGTCCCTGTGAAATCAAGTGTGCCAGATGAATGGCTTTCTGAACCTGTCCGGTTGGCGGTCACAGCATAAACGAGATTCTCTGTGCACCTGGACAGCATTGTCTGCTGGCAGTAGCTGAGAACGAGATTTGCCGGGTGACAGAGAATATCAGCGCCTCTCAGAGCAAGGGTTCGCGCTACCTCAGGGAATATCCAGTCAAAACAGACCATCATGCCGATTGAAATCCCATCCATGTCAAAAACATCAAGAGGGAGGTCTCCCGGATCGAAGTATGTTTTCTCTCTGTCAAAGAGATGCAGCTTTCTGTATCGTCCTTCGATACCGGCAGGCCCAAGTAGCAATGCGCTGTTGTAACACTTCTCTCCAGCTTTCTCGGCAAAGCCGGTCACCAGATGTAAACCTTGAGTTCTGCAAAGTTTTACAAGCTCGACAACAGTTCCGGATTCATCAGGGTCCTCGGTTAAAGACAGAAGTTCTTCCCTGCCGCTGAAACCATATCCGGTGAATGGAAGCTCAGGCAGAACTATCAAATCGGCGTCAATATCCTTGAGCGCTGAAAGAATCGTTCTGAGATTTTCTTCTATCTCACCAAACACGGGAGCAAACTGGAAGTAGCCGACCTTAACCATAGATACCTTTCAGTTGAAGATGCAGTCATTCCAACCTGTATATTCAATATGTGAAATAATGCTGTTGTATATCCGGCTTCTATTGAACATACTTTTATTGTATAAGAAAAATTGTCCCCATCAGGAAAGGCCGGTTCGGAATGATCAGATCAATTTTTGTATGTTTTCTGTTCGTGCTTTCAATCTCAATCGCTGGTGCTGATGAACCTGTCATAACGGTCCTTGATAACGGACTCACCGTAATTACTCAGGAATTCCATTACGCTCCGGTGATTGCTTCTGTTATTTCCTACAGAGTCGGTTCAAGGAATGAGACAGGGGACATCCTCGGAATGAGCCATTTCTGTGAGCATCTGATGTTCAAGGGAACACCGGATATGCCCAAGTCCAGATTCTGGCAGATCGTTCAGAGAGACGGCGGAAGCGCAAACGCTTTTACAATGGAAGACGCCACCTGTTATTACCTCATCCTCCCTTCAAGCAGGATTGAAGATGCTTTCGCCATCGAGAGTGACAGGATGGTCAACTGCAATATCGATTCGGCGGAAGTGGTTTCCGAGCGTAATGTGGTGCACGAAGAGAGAAGATCAAGAACTACGGACAGCCCTGACGGCGCGCTCTGGGAAGCCCTTGGGGAAACAGCATTCACAGAGCATCCATACAGCAATCCTATTATCGGTTACGATGAGAACATACTCGCATACGATCACTTCAAGGCACGCGAATTCTACGAATCATGGTACTGTCCATCAAATGCTGTGCTATCGGTTGTTGGTGATTTCGATACCGAGGAGCTGCTTGCTCAGATAGAAAGCTATTTCGGTGATATACCGGCTGGAAGCACCCCTCCTGAACCGGATATTGTGGAACCTGAACAGAGTGAAGCAAGATATATCGAAATAGAACATGCGTCCAATCTTCCCCGCTTCATCATGGCATTCCATATACCATGCGCTCTGGACCCCGCAACTCCGGCACTCGAAATTATATCCTCGTACCTGGTCGGGGGCAGATCCGGCAGACTTGATCAGATCCTTGTCGAAACGAATCTTGTGCAAAATGTCTGGGCAGGAAATGATTTAAATATAGATCCGGGCCTGTTTTACTTTTCAGTTACGATGTTCCCTCCTGGTGACAGCGATATCTCGATCCAGGAAGTCCAGGACATGATCTGGGCTGAACTGGACATTATAACTTCAGACGGTATTTCAATAGAAAATCTTGCAGATCAGAAAAACAGGTATCGAGCATGGGAGATTCTCTCCAATGCGAACCCGGCAGGACAGGCAATGCAGTACAGCCTGGGGATGACGATGTTCAACGACCCCCTTCTTTCGAAAAAGCAGCTTGAGGAAGTGGAACTGCTTACTCCCGAGGACATCAGCGACGTCGCGCAGCGATACTTCAGACGAAACGGTGTCACGATCGCTGTTCTGAATCCCTCCGGCGGCATGGGAATGGAAGGACAGTCCAGCCATGATGAACTTCCCACTGATGTTACGGAACCATCTTCAATTGATTACGAGGGTCTTGAAATACCGGAGGATTTTCTGATCCCTCCCGGGATATCCATCGCAGACGGAGTAATACAGTTCGACCTTCAGAACGATCTTATTCTTCTGGTGAAGGAAGACCATACGTTTCCTGTTGCCGCCGTCAGCTTCACTGTACCAATGGGTACTCTCATGAGCCCATCCGATCTTAACGGCCTTGTTTCTATTACAACGGAAACAATGCTCAAGGGTACGGATGAACTGAACTCCACTGAATTCCACAAAAGACTTGAAATGGAGGGATCTTACCTGAGATTCTATCCAGGGGAGGAATATTCAACAGGGTCTGTTACTCTACTCTCCGAGGATATTGAGATGGCGTTCGAAAGCATCTCGGATCTGCTTATCAGACCCGCTTTCAGAACATCGGACTACGAAACCGTATTGAACGAAGCATATGCCGATCTTGAAATGTCAGCTGAACGGTCTTTTTCCGTCGCATGGGACAGCCTGCAGGCGATAACAGCCATGTCATCCTCTGACTACAGAAACCCGTCAGAAGAAACACTTGATCGAATTACCCTCGATACCGTTGAATCGTTTCATGAGATCTGCTGCAGACCCGGCGGATCGGTTATCGCGGTTGTGGGTGATGTAGACGCGCAAAACATGTATGAACTGACGCAAAACTACTTCGGAGACTGGAGCAATCCCTCTGAACCTCTCCCTTTGATCAACATACCTTTGTTCTCTGACTCTCCCGGAGATACCGTTCTTACGCCCATGCCCGGCAGAGTCCAGGTTGCGGT
>JAUXIK010000162.1 GCA_030620995.1 Candidatus Aegiribacteria sp. | reverse complement strand
ATTGCTTCTACCTGGAAGTATTCCCTTCCAAGGGCATGTACATTCTCGTCCAGGAGTATCTCAGGTTCACCGTCGGGATGTCTTCTCCTGAAATTTACGCTGTACTCATCACCTTCACGGTATTCATGCCAGTACCAGTAGCCGTTTCTGTAGTAAGGCACGGAACTGTCCTCCTCGGATATTCTTTCCCGCATTTCCATCACCAGCGTGTCGATCAAAGTGGCATGTTCACTGAGCATGGAATCAGTAAAGGCATTCTCGGCTTCCAGATATTCGAATACCGCAGGATCTTCAATATCCCTGAGCCAGTAGTAGTTATCTATACGCGAATGACCGTGAGCCGTGATTTCATGAGGAACGATATCCGCAACAGGGGGTTGCAGCGAAATGAGTAAAAGCGATATGAGCTTCATAAGAGTTATCATGACTGCCTCCGGAAAGTAATGTTTTCCTAAATTGACCGGTTCGCTTGTTTTCACTCACAAATCATCATAAATCACTTATGATTCTCAGTCAATCTAATCTTTTCTCCAGCTTGGGGATCTTTCTTTAGCATTCCTGAATACAAATGCACTAATGATTAAGATTTACCGGTATTTTCACAGCCTTCTTCGACTGCTTCGGATAAAGCGGACTTGTTCAGCAGATACCCGGGCTATGCCCAGGTGAATTGTAGCGGGGGGTTATTGCATCTCCGCCAGAGTACATCAAGTTTCAGCGATGCCATTACTGCTGCGGTTACCTTGAGAATGATCTCTCCGGAATGATGGACGATCTTACCGGCGATATCGAACAGTCTGCGGCGGATTGTGGTGGAGTAGGCTGTCATGGGAATGATACCCTCACATGTATCCTGCTTGAAGGCTTCCAGAAGGAAGAAGGCTGTCAGCATTGTATAGTAATAGGCAGCGTTCATGCGGAACTGCTTGAATGGAAGCTTCTCTGAAGCAAAATCCTTTACTGCTCTGTTTACAAGTTCATCGTTCCCCCGGTTATGGTAACATTTGATGATCGAAGTGGTCTTTAACATATCCTCATGACCCGATTCGATGAGCTGCCTGTCTATATCATCACCAAGACCGATGTTGGTATAGATGACGGTGTCCTGTTTTGCGAAGTCAAAGAGATATTGTCCGTCTTCAATGTTCAGAGTGCAGAAGAACGCCCTCCTGAATCTGTCCCAACTCTTCCGGCAGTCACCGAACTCAAGGTAACTCCATTCACTGTTGTTATCCTCAAGCTTCTCCGGCCAGAACTTCCTGGGAACCTGTGAGACATAATCCTTGATATCCTGGTATCGCTTGCCTCCACAGATGAAGCCTATACCGAGACCTTCATAGAGGTGGAATAACTTCTGGTCGAAGAATCCTCTATCACACCTGAGAATTATCGGCACTTCTGCGCTGTAGTGTTTGCGAATCTGTCTGACAACACGCATTATCATTTTGTTTACTGTGTCCGAGTGGTTGCTGTGTTTGTCTCCTCCTCGGAATACCGCATCAATCATAAAACCCATCCAGTTGAGCTGAAGGGGCTGGAAGCCCTTCACCTTCTTGTAGGTGGGTTTTACTCCGTGACGCTGCTGTGCGTCATTGTTGTCCATCACCATGGTATCGATCCCGAGAATGATAATCGAAGGTTGCTCTATCTTAAGCCGCCAGATAAAGAGCTTTTGCAAAAGCTCCCTGAATTTGAAATAATGAAAATGGTAAAACTTCCGGTAAAATCTCTTCACTGAATGGGATGACAACATGTCCTTTAAAGAACATTCTATCCCTGCCGCATAGCCTTCATCCTTCTTCAGTTCATCAAAGCGTGATATGTGTCGGCTTGTCCCATCCGCAAGGAAGCAGAACAACTGCTTGAAGATATCAGATATCTTATTGCTCTTCTTATTCTTCCGCAAAGACCCGAACAACCGATCAAGGTGAGGATAAATATCCACCTTCTCTAGATACCGCACAAATGGCGTAAGTCCTGCTCTGCTTGTCAGTGTATCGTTTGTGACTTCGATCCGGTTAATTCTGTGGCTTGCGATATTCTGAGATTTTGTGATATTCTTCATGAAGTGCCTTCCATCTTTTGGGTAGTTGTTAGTTGCCATATTTGCTTTTGCTAGAAACAAATATAACAACAGCTTAACCCATATGAAAGGTGGGGCACTTCACCTTAAATCGCTCAACTTAGGTATACGTTAAGATAGTTGAACAATTCCAGGAAAGCACTGAAGCA
>JAUXIK010000060.1 GCA_030620995.1 Candidatus Aegiribacteria sp. | reverse complement strand
GAGGAAAACACTCATGTTTACAGGCTGGATGTTGCCACAGGTGATGTACTCGATATGACTCCTTTTGAGGAAGTTAAAGCCTATGTCAGCGCAACTGACGAAGATCAGCCGAATACAGTTATTGTGGAAATGAATAAAACCAATCCAATGTTCTTTGACGTCTATTCGTGCGATCTGGAAACCGGTGAACTTACCCTTCTGCAGGAGAATCCCGGAACAACTGAAGACGGCGACATGGTGCTGGGATATATGACTGATGAGTATCTCAATATCCGTGGAATGGCAACAATTGATCCTGAGGACGGAACGATAGTATTTTTTCTGAAGGATGTGGGTTCAGATGAATGGGTGGAGTTCATATCTTTCTCCGCTCTTGACACTGTTTCTCCCGAGAGATTCAGCAATGACGGCAGAGGTTTGTACTACCAGTCCAACCTTGAGTCAAACACTACAAAACTTCTCTATCAGGATCTTGACACAGGAGAGATAACCGAGATCGCACATGATTCACTTGCCGACCTTGGCGGAGTTTCATTTGATCCGTTCACCGGAGAACCCAGAGCGGTCAGTATCCATTATCTCAAACGGAATGTTGAAATTCTCGATTCGTCAATTCAGGAGGATTACGATTTCCTGACTCACTATCGCGAAGGCGATTTCGGGATAGTTTCCATAGACAATGCGGACAGTACATGGATAGTGGCCTACTTTACACCTCATACTCCAGCATTGTACTACATATATGATCGTTCTATGAAAGAAATGACCTTCCTGTTCAATGCAATACCAGCACTTGACGATTACCAGCTCGCGGATATCAAGCCGCTTCTCATTCCTGCGAGAGATGGGTGGGAGCTTCCGGGTTACCTGACGCTTCCTGTTAATGCAGCAGATGAACCGTTACCCATGGTTCTTTATGTTCACGGCGGTCCATGGGCCAGAGACTATTATGGTTATGATCCTTTCGCGCAGATGATGGCCAACAGAGGCTTCGCTGTTCTGCAGGTTAACTTCAGGGCATCATCCGGTTTTGGCAAGGAACACTTGAATGCCGGTAATAAGGAATGGGGCGGACTGATGCAGGATGACCTGACCGATGCCGTTAAATGGGCAACAGATGAAGGTATCGCGGATCCTGCCAGAGTTGTAATCATGGGAGGTTCTTACGGAGGGTATGCCACACTTGCAGGAGTAACATTCACCCCTGACCTTTACTGCGCCGGTGTGGATTACTTCGGACCATCCAATCTGGTAACTTTCAGAGAGACTGTGCCCCCTTACTGGAGACCTCTTGATGCCATAATGAATATCAGGATCGGCGATCTTGAAGAAGATGCAGAGATGCTTCAGGACAGATCCCCTCTCAATCATGTTGAGCAAATCACCGTTCCCATGCTTATCGTGCAGGGAGCCAATGACCCCAGAGTTGTTCAGGCTGAATCAGACCAGATGGTCGAAGCTCTGAGAAATAACGGCAATGAGGTTTACTACATTGTTTACGAAAACGAAGGACACGGATTTGCTATTGAAGCGAACAGGCTTGAATTCGCAGGCAGGATTGAAGAATTTCTTTACAATCACGTACCAGGTGTTGAATGCCAGCTGTTCGAAGAAATTCCTAATTCAACTGCTGAAGTGAGATAAATACTTTTTTAAGAAGTAATACCGGGGGTATGGAATCCATGCTCCCGGTTCCTTTTCTAATTTAATTATCTTATGACGGTGAACAGTGAGGCCCAGCTGTTCTGAGAATCTGAGACTCTAAGGCAGTATACCGCAGGCGGAAGTGATACGCAGGGAATAGTGAGAACTGTTTCCGGTCCGGCTGTGAGCTCCTGTCTGAATACGATCCTTCCGGCAAGATCATATATCCATACGTTGAAAGGCGCAGAAGCTGGATTCAAGGCGGGAACTGAGAGTCTTACCGCCTGATTGACAGGGTTGCCGAGAATATCGAACATGAAGGCAGTGGGTAATTCCCCATCACCTGAAATCCCAACTCCTCCGTCAAGAGAAGCGTATATGTCCCAGGAGTCGCCGCCTCCTGTTCCTGCCCAGGTAATGATGCCGTCAGAAAGAGCAGGCAGCCATGCCGGACCTGATGGATTTATAAGTTGAGAAGGGGTGGACCATTCCGTGCCTTCAAGAGCACTCTGCCAGATTTGAGCGTCAGCACCATTTCCAACCTGCCATGCGGCGAAGATATTTTCTGCTGGAGAGAGTCCGGCTGTCGGAGCGAATGCCTGGGCTGTTGAGGATGAGAATAGCTCTTCCGCAGCATCCCATTCGGTTCCGTTCCAGATTCTTGCAATAATTCTTGAATTATCGTCATCTTCCTGCCAGAGAAGCAGAAGAGTGTTTCCGATAAGTACGAGTTCAGGTGAGCGGCAGAAATTGCCGGAGGATACTTCCACAGGAGCTGAAAAGCCTGTTTCATTTCCTCTGATCCACATTATTTTCTCACCTGATGTGGTTCCCTCAACCCATGCCGCATGAAGATAACCGGAAATGTCAGCCGCTGCGGTTGGTGAGAAATCTCCTGTATTGATGCCGGAAAGGTAGGTTTCCGGGAATGACTCATCAAGCGCCTTGACCATGATATCACCTTCGCCGCGCCTCCAGACCTGCCAGACAAGCCACATTCTGTCTGTATAAGCCAGTTGTGGAGCGCCATCGTAACCATCACCGTTTGCCGCTACAGTTACATTGTTGAAGAATGATCCGGAAGCGGTCTTTATTCTGTATCCATAGGTTGAAAGATCGAAATCGCTCCACGCAATCCAGGGTTCACCGTTTCCGTCAAGCGTCATGTCAGGTGTAACATCCCAGTATGGGTCGGCGTCAACGTAGTAAACTGAACTCCATACATTACCATCCCAGTTTCTTGCGGCTATATCCAGTCTTCCGTTTTCGGCTGTGAGCCAGGCAACCCAGGTATTGTTTCCCGAAGTTGCTGTAACCGGATAACAGTCAGAAAAGCTGCTGGTTGAAATCTGAATATAGTCATCTGTTCCATCCGATACAGGAAATGTTGATGATAAGCGGTCTCTGCCTGAGAGCGGCATGATTGTCGGATCGCCAAGCAGTACACATCCGTAGTGCCAGTCCGGATTGTAGATGCCTACGTTCGTGAACCAGGTTCTGAATGCGACCCCGGGTATATTGCCTGATCCGATTGGTTCGTAGAACTGGCTGAAGTTCAGCATAGCGCCTGTCTTGGTTGAGCCGATGGCAAGAAGTCCGTAATCTGTTCCGAAGAGATACCAGTTCCCAAGACAGTTAGGTTCCGTCCATCTGCAGTTGGAGCACGCGAAGAGCTGCACGAATACGGTCTGCGGGTTGATACAGGAGATCTCGGGAGCCATGACTGTACCGCTGTAACCGGATGGAACTGCAAAAGTATGTCCCCATGGTGATGAGTGGGACATAAGATGAACGAATTCGTAACCTTCTGCCAGCTCTGACTTGTAGTTGTCTGCTGTAGTCTGAGATGTATTGCTGATCACTTCAACAGTTGAATAGATGTACTCGAGACCGGAACTGCCGTAATAACTCCAGTCGTCATCGTTGAAGGCAAGAGCTCGTGCCGGTACCGACAGACTCCCGGTTCTGTAAAGGTGATTTGCTGTGAAGTAATCTTTTAAAAGGCTGATCTCATTTCCGAACTCCATTGCGTGTGCGTCGATTCTGCCTACCCATATCTCCGGCGCCTTATCACCGGAAAGACTGTCCAGCAAGCCGTCTTCGTCAATATCCAACCATATTCCGTCCAGATCCATCAGATAGAGATCCATCGGGAATTCCTCGTGTCCCCACCCATCTATCTCATACCATGCTCTGGGAAGGTTTCCGACAAGCACTGCTCCGCTGATATCTGAATGCATCTGGAGGAAAATTCTCAGATCAGCCGCTGATCCGCCGCTCATAATCCAGGAGGTGACATTCCAGCCCTCCGCTGACAGATCGGATTCAAACTGAGCAAGCTCTGAAGCCAGAGGAATCTCAAGTCCTTCTGCGATTACGATGATCACATCCGAATCACCTCTGTCAGGAGAGACGGAAACCGATTTATGGAAATCTGCCGGAAGCAGGGAAAGCGGAGACGGCTCAACCTGTGCCATTGAACGCTGCGTCGGGCCCACCGGAACCGGTGTCTGAGCCAGAAGAGCAAGCAGAAGCAGTGTATTCATAGTATTCCTCTACATAGAGCTGTTAGTATGCTCTGGCGAGAATAGCTTTAACGTCTGTTTTCCTGCCGGTCATGATGCACCTGCCGGAACCCTCGGTCTGATCCAGGGGGATACATCTTACTGTGGCTTTTGTCTCCTGCTGGAGCCTGATCTCATCATCAGCGTCGCCATCCCACCATACACTGTAGAAACCCGGTTTTTCATTGATCGCATTCGTGAATTCTTCAAAGGATTCTGCCGTATATGTTCTTTCATTCAATTTTGTTGTCGCTTCATTGAGCATTTCTTCCTGGATTTTATCCAGCAATCCAGGCAGTTCGCCGGAAACATTGTCCAGTGCTACCTTGAATTTTCCATCTCTCCCGGGATTGTTCCTTGGGCTGAGCATGACATATCCCTCTTCAATATCCCGGGGACCGATTTCAAGTCTGAGGGGGACCCCCCTCACTTCCCAGTAATTGAATTTGAAACCGGGACTCATCCCTTCGCGATCGTCCAGTTTTACTCTGATATCCCTGTTTTTAAGTTCTGATGCTATCTTCTCTGACGTTATCAGCGTTTCTTCTCTTGAAGCATCCTTGAGTATGGGTACGATTACAACCTGAACGGGTGCAAGCCTTGGTGGCAGACGGAGTCCGTTCTCATCACCATGGACCATGATTACACCGCCGATCAGTCTGGTTGATACACCCCAGCTGCTTTGATGAACGTATTTCTGTTCGTTGCTGTTGTCCAGATACATGGTATTGAACGCTTTTGCGAAGTTTGTACCCAGATAGTGGGTTGTGCCGCTCTGAAGTGCCCAGCCATTCCCCATCATTGCTTCAATGGTATAACTGGCTACCGCGCCTGCGAACTTCTCACGTTCGGTTTTTCTTCCCCGGATAACAGGAATTGCCGCCACATTTCTCGCGAAATCTTCATAGACACCCAGCATTCGAAGAGTTTCTTCTCTGGCTTCCTTTTCATTTGCGTGCGCGGTGTGCCCTTCCTGCCAGAGGAATTCTGTGGTTCGAAGGAATGCTCTCGGTCTCATTTCCCATCGAATCACGTTTGCCCACTGATTCAGCAGCATGGGAAGATCACGGTAACTGTTGATCCACTTTGAGAACATATGATTGAACATCGTTTCGGAAGTAGGTCTGAGAACAAGCGGCTCATCCAGTTTCTTTCCGCCGGCATAAGTGACCATTGCCAGTTCCGGAGAAAATCCTTCGACGTGTTCCGCTTCCTTTTCAAAGAAACTCTGAGGGATCAGCATGGGAAAATATACGTTACTGTGACCGGTATCCTTGAAGCTGCGATCCAGACTCGCTTTGATATTTTCCCATATGGCGAATCCATAGGGTCTGATGATCATGCATCCCCGTACAGGGGCAGAATCCGCTAATTCAGCTTCTCTGATAACATCCTGGTACCATCTGGCATAATCCTTATCGGGATTAACAATATTTTTTGCCATTGATCTGCTTCCTGTTAGAGCGAAGATTTTCTATTATCCTTAAAGCGAAAACTAATTCAGAGCAGAGGATACTCCAAGGGGAGAATTGACACTCCCATTACATATTATTAGCTTGCTGTATAGGGGGCCGATTGCTGAGAGTGGCAAAAAGAACCGATGAAGGCTGCGCCCCGATGTTTTGCCAATGCGTGATCTGGTAAACAGGTAGACAGAGGCAGCAACAGGCCGTTATAAGACCTTTAACCCTGTTTTGAGAAACATTCTCAAAAAATAGGCCCCCACATTTCTTCAATGGGCATAATACTCATGTCCGAAAGGCAGTAACTTGTTATCGTTGAGGGCGTTATACTCGTCGGTCGATGACCGGAGTTACAGATGGATACTCATTTTCTTCACCGTTTATACAGCTATTCTGGTTTTTGTCCCTTTGATTCGTCTTGTTCCCAGGGTGCCCGTACCGATTCTGTCATTTGTTCTGTGTTTCCTTTTGTACAGATGGAGAAAGCTGCCCGGAGTAATAAAGCCCTGGCTGTTCTACCTGGTTCTTGTGCTGTCCTACTGGCAACTGCAGTTTGTTGTGACGTCACATTTTCAGGAATTTCATGGCGCGGGGATCATTGCTCTCGAGAAAAAACTGTTCGGTTCGCTTCCTGTTATCTGGTTGCAGCAGCATCTTTATCAACAAGGAGAGTTATCCTGGTACGATTATATGTTTGCGATATTCCACGCAACACTTTTCTTTCTTCCAATTGTATTCCCGCTGCTTCTGCTGATAAGACGTGGAGTCGAGCGGATGAAACGGGCAACGGTTGCAATTACACTGCTGACGCTTGCAGGGTATGCGACGTATGTGCTATTCCCGCTTACTCCACCCTGGATGGCTTCTCTTGAAAACGCAATTCCTCATGTGGAGAGAATTACGATAAGAGCGCTAAGTGAACTTGCGCCTGGGGGTTTAATCTCAGCTGTAAGTCCAAGTCCGAGAGGCGCGATGCCTTCGCTTCACGCAGGGGTGCCGATACTGATATTGATAATAGCATTGAAGGAATTCGGATGGAAAGCCTTGTGGTTTTCCATTCTGGTCATTGGAATATGCTTTGAAATCATATATGGCGCCGAGCATTACATTGTCGATATTGTAGCAGGTCTTATATATGCTGTTGTTTCCTACATCATAATTTATAGATTGTTGCTTCCGGAAGTTGCTGCGAAACCTGGCTCCAGTGGTGCCGGGAAGGAGAAACTTGAATGAAGGGTAATGTACGATCTCTTCTCATTAAAAAGCAAAAGGGCGAAAGGATAGTATCGCTTACTGCATATGATTTTGTAACCGCAAAGCTTGAAGAAGAGGCCGGAGTTGATTTTATACTTGTCGGGGACACGCTTGCCATGGTGGTTCTCGGGGAGGAGACAACCCTTACTGCAAACCTTGATATCTTGTTAGCTCATACGAAAGCGGTCAGCCGGGGAGCAGAGAATACACTCGTCGTGGGAGATATGCCTTTCGGATCTTACGAATGCTCCGATGCTCAGGCAGTGAAGAACGCTGTGCGATTTCTTTCAGAGGGCGGGGCTGATGCGGTTAAACTGGAGGGCGGTAACGAGCGATCCGTTTCACGGGTGAAAGCCATTATTGATTCTGGAATTCCTGTGATGGGTCATATTGGTTTGCTTCCGCAGTCAATAAGACAGATCGGAGGATACAGAGTTGTCTACAGTGATCAGCGCGACAGGATGCTGTCAGAAGCTTTTGCTCTTCAGGAGGCGGGTATCTTTTCTGTAGTACTGGAAAGTATCGAGGAAGAGCTTGCTCGCGAAATAACGGGCAAATTATCTGTTCCAACCATTGGCATTGGAGCTGGAAGATATACGGATGGACAGATACTGGTTGTGAATGACATGCTCGGTCTTTCCGGTGAATTCAAACCGAAATTTTTAAAGAAATATGTACAGCTTGACGAAATTATCCTTGGCGCTGTAAAGGAATACTGTCATGAGGTCCGGGGTGGGGAATTTCCGACGGAGAAACACATTTACAGAGCCAGGGAAGATAAATGAGAATACTCGTCGTAGGCAGCGGAGGAAGAGAGCACGCGATATCCTGGTCTCTGTCCAGGTCTGGAAGACATTCTCTATTCTGTGCTCCCGGTAATCCCGGTATGGCAGAACTAGGAGTTCTTGAACCGGTTGAGGCTGACGATATTAAAGGTCTTGTTTTCCTTGCCCGTGACAGGAATATCGATCTGGTTGTTGTCGGTCCTGAAGTGCCATTGGTCGCAGGGCTTGCAGACGCGCTCAGAGCTGAGGGTATTTCCTGTTTTGGCCCCGGTGAGAAGGCCGCCAGGCTTGAAGGCAGCAAATGGTTCGCAAAGGATGTCATGAATTCCGCAGGGGTTCCGACAGCGCGGAGTAAGGTTTTCACAGACACAAGCTCCGCTATGGAGTACATGGGTGAAAACGCAGCAGGATTTGTGATAAAGGCTGACGGTCTTGCAGCGGGTAAGGGTGTATTTCTACCAGATGAATCTGACGAGGCACGCTCCATTCTTGATACTCTTTTCGGAGGCGGGCTTGGAGAGTCAGGTCAGCGTGTTGTTGTCGAAGAGCGGCTTGAGGGTAAGGAAGTCAGCATACTCGCCATCTGCAGCGGAACTGATTGTGTTATTCTTCCTCCGAGCAGAGATCACAAGCGGCTCGGCGACGGAGATTCAGGCCCGAATACAGGAGGGATGGGAGCTATCTGTCCGCCGCCTGAAATTGAAGATGGGTTTTGCATAAAAGCCAGAGAGGAAATCATCCTCCCGGTTCTCCGGGAACTGGCTTCACGAGGTATTGACTACAGGGGAGTTCTGTACGCTGGCTTGATGCTGACAGATAATGGTCCCAGGGTTCTGGAGTTTAATGTTCGTTTTGGTGATCCTGAGACTCAGGCAGTACTTCCCATGATTGATGATGATCTTGCGGATATTCTTGATGTTGCTGCCCGTGGAGGATTACTTCCGAGCAGAGTTTCTGTTAAAGATGGTTGCTCCGCCTGCGTTGTGATGGCTTCAGGCGGATACCCATTCTCATATGGAAAGGGATTTCTCATTTCTGGACTGGAGAGAGTTGAAGGTGCTATCGTATTCCATGCGGGTACAAAGAAGATCGATAACAGGATTGTAACCAGCGGCGGAAGAGTGCTCAGCGTAGTAGCTCTCGGAAATTCAATGGATGATGCCCTTGATAGAACATACATGGAGCTTGAGAAGATAGATTTTAAGAAAAAGTATTTCAGAAAAGATATTGGAAGGACTGTCTGATGCTTGTTGGAATTTTAATGGGTAGCGAAAGCGACAGAGAAGTAATGAAACATACTTCAGATATACTGAAGGACCTCGATATACCGTTCGAAGTAAATATCATGTCCGCTCACAGAACACCCGATAAGGTCAAAGAGTACTCTTCTACCGCTTCAAAAAGAGGTTTGAAAGTTATTATCGCAGGTGCGGGACTTGCAGCCCATCTGGCCGGAGCGGTAGCGGCACACACCATACTTCCGGTGATTGGCGTCCCTCTTGCTGCGGGACCTCTTAACGGAATGGATTCGCTTCTTTCAACCGTTCAGATGCCCAAAGGTATTCCGGTAGCAACGGTTGCCATTGGTTCACATGGAGCCAGAAACGCTGCCTATCTTGCTGCTCAGATTATCGCTCTGGAAGATGAAAACATTTCAGCCAAACTTAGAGAATTGCGGGGCTGGTGAGAACCACACGCATCCGGATAGATACCGATAAACCTGCTTTTAAAATTATTGAGCAAGTCTCCTCCTGTCTTCAAAGCGGCGGAATTGTTCTATACCCCTCGGATACTGTCTACGGTCTTCTTTGCCGTGCTGACGATAAGGAATCAGTCGAAAGACTATCGACGTTGAAGGGTTACAAAGAACGGAGACCATTCATACTCATCATAGATGGCATTTCCATGGCGGAATCTCTTACAGATGGAATTGATCCCGAAGTGCGTGAAATTCTGTTACTGCGCTGGCCCGGCAGACTGACCTTTGTGCTTCCAGCAGGGAACAGGTGTCCTGAATGGGTCAGGGGAGAGGATAATACGGTGGCACTCCGGCATCCTGCTGACCCGTTGAGCAATTTGATTCTGTCAGAGGTAAAAGTTCCGCTGGTATCCACCAGTGCCAACCTGTCCGGGATGAAGCCCCCCCTGAGTTTGGCTGAGATTCCTGAATCAATACTGGATGGTGCGGATATCATTCTCGATGCCGGTACTCTGCCAACATCCTCCCCCTCAACAATCATTCGCCTCCTCCGGAGCCGGGGTCGGACATAACATCGTATACTTGTGATATAAATAATCTTATAGTAAACAGATAATAGCTCTTGTACTGTAATTCGGCCCTTGAAATTAAACGAATTCTTGAGTAAAAGGTATGTACGATGTTAGTTCGACCCTGCTATTTACCTCGGAATGCGATCCATAGAGTTCTTAGAAGACTGGGGGGGTGAAGGAGGATGTTGGAGTAAGCTTGATTCGCAAGTGGACAGGCACATTCGCCCCGTCTGATCGATTTTCTGATATCCTTTGCTTTCCTTGATCGCCAGATATACTGGAAGTCATTGTCCTGACTGACTACACCCATTTCTGCATTGTAAGCCAGAACAGCGCAGGGCCATACGGCTCCATCGGAATTGATGTTCACATTCAATATGCCGGCATTGCATGGTATCTCCTGTTTATTACTGTCAAGGATCTTTACGGCAAGGTCGTAGTAAACAATCCTCATAGCAGTAGTAATCCGAGGCAGTATCTTCATATCCTTCATTTTCCCTCTGACTGATTCCTTGAATATATCCATCAGTTGATCGTAACTGTGACTCTCCGGGGTAATTCCTGATCCGAGGTTAAAGAATTCTTCACGCTCCTCTGCTATTTCATTGATGTATGTATCAACACCAAGTCCTTTTGCGTACTCGATTGTTTCTTTGAGATGTGAAGCATTAAACCGGGAGATGACTGTTCCAACTCCAACATGAAGATACTTATATTGCTCCCTGAGTTTTTTAAGTCTTTCGATAGTATCCAGAAGTTTCTCGAAGTTGCCGGGTACACCCCGGATCTCATCATGCAAAGCCCCCACTCCATCAAAGGAGGGCTTTACGGTTAAAATGGTGCCAGGTGCTTCCTGATTAATCGCGTTCAGTATTTCACGTGTTATAATTTCAATTCGCTCTGGAGCAAGAGCATTGGTTGGAATATGCACTATTGCAGGCTTCATGAATCTGCACGCCAGTCTTACGATTTCCGGCAGATCATCTCTCAGATAAGGTTCACCGCCGGAGACATTGAAGAAATAGGTCCATCCGATAGATCTGAAAAGCCTTTCAATCGTAGCAAGATCAAGATCATCACCGGGACTATGCTTCCATATGAAACATGTTTTGCATCTAGATTGACAGCGACGCGTGACAGAGAATGTCACATTGATCGGCTGAGGAGGAGGAGAGAGTCCCCGCATTGCAAGAGCACCTTTGAACAAGCTGCCTGCAAGATGAAAAACCTGTTCTATATGATTCATTTTCGTAGTGAATTTTTTTCTCATGGCGCCATAAACGATTGCCTGAAGAGCATATAATCCTTCAACAATCATAAGCATGACCCTCTGACCAAGCGCGATGACTGTAGCAACTTCGACCCCGCCATGCACGAAGCCTGAAAGAAGAATTCCCTGAACACCTTCTCTTATTCCTATTCCACCCGGTATGAAAACCATTATAAGCGCGATAAACCAGGACACCGGACCTGCCATAAGACAGATTGCAATCATTGCGAAGGGTGGATCAGACTGAACTCCAAATCCCCTGAACCAGAAGTATAGAGCCATGCTTCTCAAGGTCCATGAAAGTAGATTGTACCCTACGAATACAGCCTGGTGCCTGTGAGAAATGTGAGGTAGATCATCAATATCTGTTCCCAGTCTGTGACTTAGCTTATGAGTGATTACCTTTTGTATTTTCGGTGCGAAGAGCATTACAACTCCAAGACCCGCTGAAATCCAGAGAGCGATTATTACAGGAAGAGGTACATTTGCAAGACCCAGAAACGGAAGGCCTATCAAGGCCATAATAGTCAGGGTGACCATCATATAAAGGTTTTCGAGGATGAAAGCTGTTATAGCTTTGACAGGACCGGTTCCGTTTGCTTTCAGGAATGCAATTCTTCCGACAATCATCCAGAGTTTGCCGGGAACGTACTGTCCCATCTGGGTTGTGTACCAGTTGCGCCTGACTTTGCCTTTATCAATCTTTGGAATTTTCAGGGCTTCAAGGATCTTCCTCCATGGCGCTGGTGCAAAATAATATCCCAGTAACAGCGAAATGAAAGAAAGTCCGATCATGGGAAGGCTTGCGCTGTCCTTGGAGTTTTCCCAGAATCCAATTAGTCCGGGTTGCCACCTGGGCCATAGCTCCAGAGCGAAATAGAGAATGGCGACAATAAGGAGAAGAACTCCACCCCATGTGGAAAGCAGATGGAACAGTTTCTTGTGATCTTTGGCCATTACACTGATTTCCGTTTTCTTCTGATTGTTAGATCAAGTACAATAAGCAAAATGGCACATATTAATCCTGCAATTGATATCAGAAGACCCGTGCTGAAATCCGATGAATCGAAGCTGAATTCCACAACATGTGATCCAGCAGGTACGCAAACACCTCGCTGCCAATGATTAGCCTGAAGCATAGAAGCCGGTTCACCATCAATTCTGACCTGCCATCTTGGATACCAGGTATCAGCAAGAATCAGAAGACCTTCTGAAACATTCGAAGTGTGGATGATTACCCTTTCCGGTTCATCAACCACAATCGAAGCCTCCGCATCCGGACTATCAATCAGTTCCGGCAATCCAGGATTTTCATATAGAATTGAAATGTCCTGGAGATTTATCCCTGACGCAAGGGCAGCCATGCACTGCTCCTCTGTCAATTGTATCCAGCTGTCGGCAAACCATGTTCTTGACAGTGGATTCTCAGGGATCAGTATGCGAAGAGTATCCAGGGATGCCGGATCCTCTATTGAAGCCTGATTCAGCAGAGTATTCCGTACCTGATCGTAGGTAAGATTCCCCCCATCGGCCTGCAGAACCGTATATGCGGTCTGGCGGAATGAAAAGATCCCCCCTGAAGATAGAATGGACTGCAGATCTTCTGCGACAGCTGGTTTGGCGGCGTGATAACCTGTTACTGATCGAATATGCAGGGGAACGAATTCGTTACCTCCGGGCAATATTCTTCCGGAACCCACCTCATTTGATAAATTCTCATATTCAGAAAACAGATCGCTCACATTCGTTTCCGGGAGGTATACCTGAAAATCCCTGTCTATTGGAATAGTCTCAATTGCCAGTAATGCTGTTAATGCGATTCCGGGAATTGCAAGTCTACCCTTCAGGTGTTTCTTGAAATACAGTAAGCCTCCAAGTACAAAAGCGGCTCCTGCTGCTTTCAGAAAATCAGGTGCAGCCAAATCAACACGTCTCTGAACAACAAATGAGTATCCTGTCGCGCCCGGATTTCCCATTCTGTTCCACCAACCTGATTGTAGCCCTGGAAGTAATGATCCGGCAAGCAGATAAACACAAATACATATCCCGGCAAAGATTGCAATTATCTTAAGAAAATTTTTCTCAGGAAATTTGTCTTTTCCGAAAATGGAGTCGAATCCGGGACCTGCGGCCAGAGCAATAGCTGAAGTTGTCAGGAAGGCAGCCATATGTGGCGCCCGCAGTTTTCTGAAGAATGGTATTATTCGGTACAGGATTCCGAATATGAGAGTATAACCTCCCCAAGATATCAGAAGACCTGTTACCATGATAGCCAGAAGCGGCCATCTGTATCGTTTTTTTGATCCAAGAAAAGCTGCAAGCGCAAGAAGGAATACTGCAATACCGGTGAATTCGCTGCTTAGTCTGAGTCCAAGCCTGCCGTAGTAGTACGGAACACCGGAGATCATACTGTCTGGGAACCCGTGTCGATATCCGAAGAGGTGAGGAAAGAGCATGGTAAGTGTTTCTTCCGGTGGCAGGGAATAGCTTGCAGCCTGGTCAAAAGAAAGGCCATCTCCTCTGGTGGAGTATTTTGAGAAATTGTAGCCCGGAAGAAGCTGTACCGCTCCTATCGCCACCGCGAAAAGCACAATGATTGAAAAGCCCATCAGAGCTTTCAGTGTATTTGTCTTCCACGATCCACTGGAAGAAAAGGTTCTGAAACCAAGCCAGATCAGGGCTGCTCCGGACGAGTAGAGAATCATTTGAGGATGGCTTGCAAGAGCCTGCATCCCCAGCGCTAGTCCTCCTATTGCAATGAACTTTCCTCTCCTGGTCTGCATCCACTTTTCACATGAATAGAGCAGAAGCGGAAGAAAGCTCCAGCAGATGATCTTGCTGGCATGACCGGCATAGAAGAGGGTATTCGACCATGATGTGCAGGCAAATGCAAGGGCACCCACTATTCTGCCCCATTTACTTACTCCGATTGATCGAAGAAACAGCCATGCGAATATTCCGCCGAATAGCATATGGATCGGGAATAGGAATCTAGCAACTCCCTCAGGTCCGGCAGCAAGAAGAAGCAGACCTCGTACAGGATAGAACACAGGTGCCGAGAATGAGGAATAGAATGGTATTCCGCAGAAGATATACGGATTCCAGTGCGGGATCCGTCCATTCCGCACCGCTTCCTCTGTAAAAGTGAGAAAAGGGTAACCCTGGTTAACAGTATCGCTCAACTCACCTCCGGGGAGTTTTGCGGAGCTGAACACAGGCCAATATGTTAGAACAACCAGGATCAGTAACACTCCCGGCAGTATACACTTCTGCCAGATAGGGAGTTTCATTATCCTTTCACTTCCCTTCGGAGAAACGGAATTGATTTCGCGCTGATTCCGGCTAAGATCACCTCTATTACAGCAAGCAGCAATCGCTGACCCAGTACGGCTGCAAGAATGGGACCAGTCTCACCCGGACCCGCTATTATTGCAACTGTTGCGGCTTCTCTTATACCAATACCACCCGGTACGAGGAAAACGATGTACCCGGCCAGCCATGATAGCGGGGTTGCAGCTATGCAAGCCCAGAGTCCCTTGTTGGGTATTCCGAGAGCTGCAAGCCAGATGAATAGAGAAAACCCTCTTATGCTCCAGAGGGC
>JAUXIK010000043.1 GCA_030620995.1 Candidatus Aegiribacteria sp. | reverse complement strand
GTTGGTACGCCAAGCACAGCTTGGTGTTTCTTACAGGGTGACCTGTCCCTGAGTTCTTGGGCAGGAAGTCCCTATCGGACAAAGCCTGACCAGCAGTCCGTACCGAGTGTTGCGCCTGTGGCGGAACTGGCAGTCATACCTGGATTGCTTAAAAACAAAGAAGGAGAAAGCAAGGCATGAGATCGCATCAGTTCACTCCTGAGGAACTCATTAGCGAAGTGAAGACCGTTAGTCATTTCTCGCTTTCACCCGATGGGAAGTCAGTTGCTTTCTCCAGAGATGTCAAAGGTTTTTCCCAGATATTCCTGGCGGATATATTAGAATTCGAACCAGAACTGCTGACTGAATGCCCCGGCTCAAAAACTTCACTCGCCTGGTCTCCAGAAAATGATCTGATAGCATTTGTACATTCAGAAAAAGATAGTAAGGGTTGTGCTCTTTGCACGATAAGCTTACTTAGCGGATCAATAAACACTTTGCTCGAGCTTAATGAGGGCAGTATCTGGAATTCTTCCTGGTCACACGATGGCAAGCATCTTGTATTCTGCTCAAACTGCGAAGGTTCAACGGATATTTTTACAATAGAGGCCGATGGCAGAAATCTGCTCCGTCTTACATCGGGTTCTGAGATGGATATGTATCCACAGTGGGCTCCGGATGGAAACAGATTACTCTTTTACAGAAGTATTGGTCAGGGACCACTTTCCCGGTATGAGATGAGAATGATTAGCAGTGATGGCAATGAGTTGAATGTAATCGGACCGGAAGCAGAACGTAACGGTTGGGGCAAATGGTCACCGGATGGAAAGACTATTGCATTTGCTTCAAATGTTAGCGGCAGCTACCATATCGGAATCCTGGATATACATGAAGATGAGATAAGATGGGTGACCAGGGGAAATAGGAATTACTGGCATCCGGTCTGGTCACCGGATGGATCCATACTGGCTTGCCAGGTTGATATGAATGGCAGTCGAATAATTACTGTAATTAGTGTAAGAAGCGGTGAGATGAAACTCATTGGACCAACTGCTGGTTTGTGCTCAGACATGGAATTCACATCTGATTGTAAATCACTTGTTTTTACTCACGAGGGACCGTTGAATCCTTATAGCCTCTGGTATATAGATCTGAATACTGATGAGTTCCTGCAACTGACCTCTGGTTTGCCTGATTCCATTGACAAAGAGCTATTAGTTACACCAGAAGAGATCACATATTTCTCTTTCGATGGGTTGGAGATACCTGCGCTTCTTTTCAGACCGATAAGTGAATCGAACGATACGCTTCCTCCAGCGATTGTCAGACTTCATGGAGGTCCCAACTACCAAACATTCAATTGGTGGAACCCGAGGATTCAGTTCCTGGTTAATCACGGTTATTTGGTTCTGGCTCCAGATTTCAGGGGGAGTACTGGATATGGAAAGGAATTCGAGGAAAAAAGTATCGGTGACTGGGGTGGTGGAGACCTGAAGGATGTAATTGCCGCAGCCGAGTGGCTGAAGACTACTGGGGAAGCTGATCCGGACAGGATCGCTCTCTTGGGAGGTAGCTATGGAGGCTATCTGATGCTGATGGCAATGACCAGGGCTCCTGGATTATGGGTGGCCGGAATTGACCTGTTCGGCTTCGTCGACCTTAAGACATTCCACAGCAGTACCAGTGGCTGGGTGAGAGAATGGTTGGAGAATCAGATTGGTAATCCAGAGGAGAACCCTGAATTCTATCAAGCTCGATCTCCAATTACCCATTGCGCCAGGATCACAGCACCATTGCTGATGCTGCAGGGCGCCAAGGATGAACGCGTTCCTCTCAGCCAAGCCGAACAACTAAGGGATCAGATGGAAAGCAATGGGAAGGAATGCAGGCTAGAAATATATAAGCATGCGGATCACTACTTCAGTAATAAATCCACACAGATCGAAGTCATGAAGACAATTCTGAGTTTCCTGGATACATATGCTGCAAAGAATAAATCAGAGAAGAATGTTGTTAATCAGAGTCATTATCTAAGCGGAGACGATCTGATTTAAAAATAGAACATAACGATCATATTCAACAGAACTGCAGCCTGAGTTTCTGAACAGCCTTCTGCGGCTGCTGACCAGGTCAGGATAGTTCCCGGATAATCCTGTCCGCTATCTGCTGCGGCAGCAGTTCCTGCATTCTGTACAGATCTTCCGGATCTCCTGACGCGCCGTAAAAGGTAACACCCGCCCGGAGAAGGGGAGGAGTGTCTTCCATGTTCGAGAAAGCAATAGCTATTCCGGCGCCCATTCCGGAGTCAGCATCGTGGTCTTCGTATGTCAGAACAAGTCTGTAGTCCATAAGTTCTTTCAGTAACCGGGGGCTGATGCAGAGAGGGCAGCTGACCGCGTACACCGCTGCGGAAACATCCTTTTTGCTAAGAATCTCTCTTGCTTCAAGAGCCCGGAAAACCATATTTCCCATGGCCACTATAGCTATGTCAGAACCTTTTCTGATGTGATCATGCTGACCGAATACGAATCTATAATTCCTTCCGAAGAAAGGTTCTCCGTTCTCACCGGTTATGACAGGCAGCTTCGAACGTCCCATGGCTATGAAAAAGTTGCCGGGGTGAGTGGCGGCGAACCTTATTACTCTGTCAGTCTGGTTGGGATCGGCTGGAACCACTGTATTACAATGATGAAGCGTTCTCATCAGACCTATGTACTTGATGCAATGATGGGTCTTGCCGTCCATTCCGACATCCAGGCCGCAATGTGTAGCGACAACCTTGAGATTTGTCGTGTTGATATCATTAAGCCTGTGCTGATTGTATGTTTCATCAATGGCGAAGACGCCGAAGTCAGCCCAGAATACAACCTTGTCCGCGATGGAAGCCGCACCTGATGCTGTAGCAGTATTGTGCTCCATTATTCCGGACTGGAAAAAATGATCTCCATACTCAATCCTGAAGCTGTTTGTCTTGACCGATCCTGCAAGATCGCAGTCAAAGACCAGAGGCAGATTGTCATGGTTCATTTTAGCGAGATCCATAAGGGCGGCGCCAAATGCGCTTCTGTTATCTCCTTTGTGATCAACCGGATAGATTATAGGTGTTCCTTCAAGATCAAGAATGCAGTAAGGAAGCCTGAGATTGAAATCTCCTTTGCCTTTCCAGCTGCTGTTCCGGAGTTGCTCAAGCTCATCAAGATTATTTGTCAGCCTAAGTTCAGCGAGAGCCGACGCAAGCTGTTCGCGGGTAAGGGCTTTGCCGTGATATTGAGAATCGTTCTCCATGAAAGAGACACCTTTGCCCATTACGGTCATGGCGATGACGAGTCTTGGAGCCCTGGGTGAAATTTCCGGTTTGAGAGCCCTGTACAGAGCAGAAAGACTGTGGCCGTCTACTTCAGTAACGTCCCAGCCGTCAGCACGGTATTCGCTCGCAATATCCGTATACATCACTCTGTCCGTTCGCCCGCATATCTGCAGGCCGTTGCAGTCAACGACAACAGTTATGTTATTGAGTCCATACGCTCTGATGAATCTTCTGGCTTCTGCTATCTGACCCTTCTGATGTTCTCCATCTCCTGTTACAACCCAGACATGATTGTGGATTCCTCTCGATCTGTCTGCCAGAGCCATTCCCGCAGCGGCGGAAACACCCTGCCCGAGGTTGCCTGTTGTAAGTTCCACACCGGGAACAGATCTTTCAATGTGTCCTTCGAAGGGACTGCCGGCCTTCCTGAAAGTGGAGACTGCTCTTTCCAGATCAAAGAAGTCCAGCCTTCCCAGTGTTGAGTAAACAGCAGGTGATGTATGCCCGTGGCTTACAATTATTCTGTCCCTTCCATCCTTAAGGGGCGAACAGGGGTCAACATTTGCCTGAGACCAGAGCAGGGCGAAAATTTCAAGGGATGACATCGATCCGCCCGGATGACCGCTTCCCGCGAGTGTTGTCATCCTGAGGATATCCCCTCTGGCGTTCCTGCAGAAATCCTCAAGGTTTCTCCGAATATCGCCGGAGAGTTCAAGCGGTTTGAAAAACGTACGGTCTATACTGCTCAAGAGTTATTACCTTCCAGCTTTGCCGTGAGTTTTTTTCTGATCTTTTCAGAAACTGCGTCTGAGGCTTCAAGCACATTCTCCAGGCATTTTTCAGCCCTCTGCCTGGTGTCATTTATGAATGAGGAATCTTCTATCTCTCCCAGGTTGATCAGTACATTGTAGTAAGCACTTACAGCTGCTGTCCTGGCAGCAGCAGCGGCTACGCCAGCATCAGAAACAGATGCCTGCATGCCTTTCTCTTCTAGATCTGATGCCATTTCAATAATGAGAGGGCATTGCAGCAGAACTCTGAGAGGTACCGCAATGGCGTTTTTCACCGCTTCCTGCACATCGCCATCCTGTTTCGCGGTGGTCATCCATTCACTAAAGGCAACAGTATCATCATCGATGGCGTTCAGAAGATCATCTTTAATGGATTGAGCTTCAGGCGCGATTCTTCGCATAAGATTCCAGTCTTTTCGGTATTTCCTGTTCTTAACTGTGAGATTTGCCACCATCGCGTTCAGAGAAGCGCCGAGCACGCCAATAAGGGCAGCAGCTGAGCCTCCACCGGGAGCGGGAGAATCAGATGAGAGCTCGTCCGCGAAATCACGACAGGTCATTCCGGAAAGGTCTACATCTTTTTCAGCGACAATGTACTCGATGATTTTTTCCTCAGGTATGAATGGAGCCACATCCCGAAGGCCCATCGATTTTATCGCGATCTCTATCAGTTCCTTCTCCGGTACACCGGTAGTTTTTCCCTGTCTTCCAACAGAGGACAGACCCGAATTCTGCTTTTCAAGATAGAATCTTCCCGCTTCCAGCATTGATGACAGGGGGAGAAGCCCCACCACTTCCGATCCTGTTACCCGGGTTCCGAGTTTTTCCGCTTCTTCAAATACCGCTTCGAATCCGGCATGTAGAGGAGTAACGGATAGATCGGTAAGGTTCATCGTAACCTGAGCGGTATCATATTCTTTTATATACCAGCCTGTTGCCTTGCAGTACTGGAGCTTTCCGGGCTGGTTTACCTTGTTTCCGTCTTCATCTCTGACGAACTTCCAGTTATTGTCTCTTCTGAATCTTCCGGTATCACGGATAGTGAGGCCGATGTCACGGGCTACACCGGGATCTTTTGTGTTCAGGTTCACGTTGTAGGCAATAAGGAAATTTCTTGCTCCTATCGTGCAGACACCTGTTCTGGCAACTCTCTCGTTCCATTCATTCGGACCGAAATCCGGTGTCCATTCCGGTTTGCCAAGTTTGTCAGGGAGCGCCTCATACTCTCCTTCACGAATATTGGGAAGCTTTTCCCATTCAGGTTTTGAAGCGGCTTTCTCGTAGAGGTAAACCGGGATTAAAAGTTCCTCACCGACTCGCTTGCCAAGTCTCCGGGCTAATTCCGCGCAATCCTCCATGGTTACACCTGAAACCGGAACGAATGGACAGACATCAGTTGCTCCGTGACGAGGGTGTTCCCCGGTCTGCTTACTCATATCGATCAATTCACCGGCTTTTTTTATCAACTCAAATGAGGCCTGCATGACTGCATCCGGAGTACCCGCAATGGTGATGACGGTTCTGTTTGTTGCTGCTCCAGGGTCAACATCAAGAACCTTTGCTCCGCTTATGGAATTTGCTGCTTTTACAACTTCGTTTATAAGATCCATGTTCTGTCCCTCAGAGATATTTGGAACAGATTCTACTATCTTTCGGGGCATATGATCCTCTCAATACATGAAGGCATTTCAGAGAAGGGAAAATTCCTGTAGATTCAAGCATCAAAGCTAGGAAAAGGAATGTTAAAAGTCAACGATTGCAGGATAGGGAGAGGGCATGATTCGGGGAGTTGTTGAGGGTTTTTACGGCAGGCCTTACACCTCGAAAGAGAGAGATATAATTATCAGCTACTTATCCATGCTTGATGATCCTGTATACATGTACGCGCCCAAGAATGATCCATATCACAGGCTGAAATGGCGGGAGGAATACCCTCATGACAGCTTTGAAGCTCTTGCCGCAAACATTCGAAAATCCAGGCATGCCGGTGTGAAGTTCATCTTCGGGATAAGCCCGTGGCAGTTCACGGATGACGATAGTGAGTTTATTCGAAAAAAGGCAGATAAGGCACTTTCCGCCGGAGCTTTCGGAATCTCCATTCTTTTTGACGATGTTCCTGATAAAGCTGATCCTGAACTGGCATTTCGACAAATTGAATTAGCGGAAAAAGCACTGGCTGATTTCGATTGCCAGGTATATATGTGTCCATCGGTTTACTGTGTAGAGCTTATGGAAGTACTTAATGGAGAAGAGTATCTCCATTTCCTGAAGGATAATCTTCCTGAGAGATGGAATCTGTTCTGGACCGGTGATGCTGTCATTTCAAGAAAGCTGGATTCCACTTCTCTTGTTCGAGCTGAGGAACTGCTGGGGAGGCAGCCGGTTCTCTGGGATAACCTTCTGGCGGATGACTACACTCTCAGAAGAATATTTCTTGCAGGACTCATTGACAGAATACCCGAAAGGCACTCGTTTCTTTTGAATCCATCATCCTGTTTTCCAGCAGCTCTTCATGCGGTTCATGAGATTCTGCTTGCGTCAGGAATTGAAAACTGCTGGCCTGATGAACTTGGGAATAACAGGGCGGCCTGGAAGCTGCTTGGCGAATTCCATCACCTTCCGTGGTCTGCGGGAATGGAAGCAGAAGAGCTTATGGGGAAGATGAGAACTGCTGTTACTGATGGTGCTTCAGAAGGTTTGATGACAGATCTGGAGAGGATATCATCCACGCTTGATAGATTCGTTGAATACACACATGAAGTTCAGGGTGGTTTTGATCTCATGCCCTATATCATGGACGTTGGAAAGCTGATAGGGTGGTGGATAAAAGTCCTGCGTCTGCCAACTATGTCACAGAGAGTGCGCGAACTCAGATACCTGATGCTTGAGAGGCTTCCGTTCGAACACCCGTTAGCGGCGTATACAGCAGCAGTCGTATCCAGAAGAGAGGAATGAAATGAGAATCGAACTGGCTGGATTCAATACTGATATCCAGAATGGCGGAGGAACACCTGAAACACTTTCTGCTTCCTATGCTCGAATCAGCCGTGATCCAAGGCCAATAGACGTTCTCAGGAAAGAAGCGGCCGGGGAAGTTGAAAAGGCCAGGGCATCCAATCGGCGGATCGTCTTTGAGTATGGTCACGGCTCAGTCGCCGAACACGCTGTTTTCAATTTTGATGTTATTGACATTTCAAGACTTGCCGCTGAGGAACTGCAGAATTTCAGATTGGCCAGTTTTACAGAGAAATCCCAGAGATACATCCGTATAGGAAAAGATCTTATCATGCCCCCGGAGCTTGATGGAAATAATGAAATCAGATTTCGCGATACTGCTGACAATCTGTTTGAAATATATGAAAAGCTCTACAACGGATTGATAGAGAGTGGAGCGGACAGAGATACCTCAAAAGAAGACGCGCGATATATTCTTCCCCTTGCAACTTCATGCCAGATGGGGATGACGGCCAATGCTCGAGAGCTCGAGCATATTATCAGAAGACTGTCCAGCCATCCATTCGCCGAAGTCAGAAAGCTTTCGGAAAAGTTTCTTGAACTGGTAATGGAAGCCTCTCCATCGCTGTTTCTTTTTCTGGAGCCTACAGCCATGGATAATTTTGCTCATTCCATGTCTCCGGTTGATTCAGCTGTATCCTGTAATGTGGTACTTGTGGACTGTGATGATGATTCTAAAGTTGGATCATTGCTGCTGCAGAGGGAAACCGGGGTTCCGCTTGAGGTCGCCGGAAGGATGTGGGCCGAACTCGATGAAGGGGGGAGAGAAGAACTGTTCATGGATGCTCTCTCAGGATTGGGCATACATGATTCTGTTCCGAGGTGCTGGGAATTTTTTCATGCGGAATTTGAGCTGATCCTTTCAGCCTCGGCATACGCTCAGATGAAAAGGCATCGTATGTGTACCCGACTCGTTTCGGTGTACGATCCTGTTCTTGGAGTGACTGTTCCGGCAAGTATCTCCAACGCCGGACTTGAAAATGACTTCATGGAAGGAATCAGGATTGCTGAGGAAGTCTCAGGTTCTCTGGGCTTATTCTATCCCTACATGCTTACAAATGCTCACAGGCGAAGGGTTGTTATTAAAATCAACGGCAGGGAACTCTACCATTTTTCCCGACTCAGGGAAGATTCTCATGCACAGTGGGATATACGATCAATTGCACATTCCATGCTCCATGCAGTCCGGGAAGCAGCACCGTTAACCACGGTTCTTACAGGTGGCAAGTCTGATATTTCAGGATTATTTACCTGAGAGCCATTTCAAGTATTCTCGGAGTGCCCTGAACAGTTCCTGAAACGGGAGTGATTTTCAGCATTACTGTGCCGCTCATTCCACCCAGATCCAGATCGTAATGCCATTCGAATTTCCCCTCATAATTGCTGCTGTATCTGCCGAACAGGTCTCCCGATACCGCTGCTTCAGTCCAGGAATGCCCTGCATCGGTGCTGAATGTTACTACAAGATCCAGAGCCCGTTCCTCAGGGTCTGACAATTCGAACGAAATCGATACCGTACCTGTTTCAAAAGAGATATAGCTGACAGCAGCCTGCATGACTGACGGTGTTCTGGAATTATCCAGTGATAGTGGTCCTATAGCTTCCGAAAAGACTGTATCACCATCAATCGCGACCAGTCTTATTTCCAGTTCATCTCTTTCCATTCCTGGAAGATCTTCAGTACTGTTCCAGTTGACAGTAAAATTCTGCGATGTAGAAGTGAGGAACTCTCTTTTATCCAGACCAGCGGCGGAGATCCAGGAAGACGCACCATCAATCCTGTATTCGAGCTCAAGAAGAATCTCACCACCCTCCGGATCTGAGATATGGAATGTGACCGGTACGAGCCCTCTGAACGTTTCCCATCTGCCGGGAGAGGTGATTGCGATGGATGGAGATATGTTGTTGTCCAGATGGAAAGGAGAGGAAGGAACAGCAATACCTCTGTCGATATCTTCGGGAATTGCTCTGAAACGCACCTGATTACCATCGAATCCTGGAGCATCTATTTCTGATTCCCAGATTATGTCATACTGGTAAGTACCTGTGCTGGGAATTGAACTCTCGGATACTGTTGCTGCGCGCCAGTTTGCTCCACCGTCAAGGGAAAATTCGTAGTGTACCTCAAGCGGGTTTTCCTCCGGATCTGCCAACCTGACTCCTAATGATATCCGACCTGAGACTTCTTCTTCTGGGGCAATGATCTGGCCTGATGGAAGCCTGTCGGAGTCAAGATGGAGATTTCCCAGTACGCTCCACGGCCCCGGATCTGAATCAGCTGCTCTTACTCTGAGAGAGATGTTCATAACATCAACATTACCGAGATCATAGTTAGCATTCCATGTAACCGGCTCACCGTAGAACCAGGGTGCGATCTCGAAAGTACTGCCGCGCAGGTGAGCATTTCTCCAGGTTGTCTGATTATCAATTGAATACTGGGCCTGAAGCTGAATTATATCACCTTCGGGATCATCTACAGAGTAAAGGATAGTATATTTTCCATCTGATTCTTCCCGGGATGTGGATAGATAAAGTGATGGAGGAATATTGTTGTCCACATGAAAAATGTTTGATAGACCGCTGATACCCGGACCATCCGGACAGTATGGAGTTATTCTCAGAACGCACTCCTGCATATCCTGGCCAGGCAGGTCTTCATCACTGTACCAAAGTACACTTGATCCATTGTCTCTGAAACTGTTTGTCTCAATCCATGTATATCCTGAATTTGTGGAATAAGCCAGTGAGATTCCTGTGATATTATTACTGCTGGTTTGATAGGATAGAGAAACGGCTCCGGAACATTCTTCTGAAATCACCCCGGCGCAGACGACAGGAAGAAAGGAAACACCGTAGCTTCCTGAATTAGCTTCATCGCAAAGCATCTGCGGCCATGGCCCGGGATTGATGCCGATTCTGGAGATTGTGTATGCTGCAATCTTGCCTGTTCTTCCGAGCACAACAAGTTCCAGGTTTCCATCTCCGTCAATATCACCCGCTGCAGGAGGGGCGGACACAGGTTGGCCGAATGGAATTGGAAACCCCTGTATTGCCCGGCCTTCCGCGTTCCATGCATAAACACTGCCGTTGTCTGTTCCCACTATAACTGCCATCCCGGCGCTCGTCCTGGCAATTATCGGAGCAGTCGGACGACCGTCTGTGAAATTAGGCCATCGCCAGGTTCCGGCAAGGCTTCCGTCACCATCGATCAGAGTTACCGTACTGTCGACACAGGAAACAGCTATCTGAAGCTCTATATGATCCGGATCAAGACGTCCAATAGCAAGAGGTCCTCTGATGCATCTGTCATCAAGAAAAAAGGGCCACCCATCAATTCCATTGCCACTCATGCTCACAGCGTACAGTCTCTTGTTATGAGTCGCGAACAGAACATCTCCCAGACCATCAGCGTCAATATCACCGGTTACAGGAATGCTTCCAGATGAATAGCCGGTATTGACTGGCCAGCCTGGTGAAATAGATCCGTTCATGGAGAGTACATATATTCGAGTATTGACAAGTGCGCATACGAGGGAATATCCGGAACCTCCTCCAAGGGAAAGCTGAGAGGGTTGCCACCGCAGTTTGGCCGGGAGTTGAACAGGCCATTGCGGTACAGGGTTGCCTGAAAGATCAAGCAGGTGAACCCGGGAATCAGCGGTTCCAAAAGAAATCTCGTAATTGCCGTCGTTATCCAGATCTACAGCCGATATTCCTGTCAGAATCCCTGGTCCGATAAAAACAGGCCATCCATGGCTCTCGATTCCGCTGTGATCAACCATATGAACATAGCCGTTGTTATCTGCGTATACAATTACGTGTCCTGATGAAGGTGAGTAGAAAGCAGCAGCTTTTTTTGAAACACCCGCTTCGCTGGATATCGGGAATCCATCAAGCTGTACACCGGATCCGGTCCATCCCCCAAGGCCATGGTCTCCAAGTGATACAAATATATCCATTGATCCGGATTGATTGAAAGCCAGTAATGCATTGCTCATAGGGGTATATCCAATATTGATTTCCCATTGGGGAATCTGACAGATCAATGATGCATATAAAAGCAGACATATAGACACAAATACACCTCCGTTAAAGAGGAACCGATAGCTGATTATTATGCTGGTATGTCATGTAAGTCAACTGCAGACACAAATGCACCTCCACATAATGGAGTAGACGATTGAATAACTTATTATTATGCCGGTATGCCATGTAAGTCAACTACAGACTTGTTATTTTCCTTTACATTAATGTGGAGGTTGACTCATGACTCATGTTGATAAATAATCGTACATACGGTTAAGAATGTTGAAGGAATTTTTCCATCATCTCTGTTCTGACTTGGGGTCTGGAGGGAGTCTGGAGAGGTTATGAAGTTCACTGTGGTTTGTATTCTAGTAGTATCCTTTATTGCAGTAGCTGGATCCTTACCATTTTCACGTTCGGGAGTTATAGATTGTCCGGATGCTTATGTGTTGCAACACACTGAGATTGAAGCTGCACTATCTGCTGCGGCTTACAGCGTACAGGATTCTACCGGAGCCAGCAACAGTGAATTCATGCTTACAGGGTATCTTGAGGTGGGATTATTTCGCTACGCTCAGATAGGCATTTCCTACCTTGGTGATGGAGGAGTTGCCGGAAACATCAAATTTGCTGTTCTTCAGGAAGGTATTTCAGTACCCGCATTTGCAATCGGTCTTGAGAATATCACCGGAGAAAAGAATATTGAATGTTTCAAGATAGATAGTGCCGGGGTAGAAGTACTCTACCAGTACGACCACGCTCAGAACTGGTCAGCATACGGTGTTGCTTCAAAAGATCTCAGCTTTCTGCTCGGAATCCCTGCAACCGTAAACCTCGGGATCGGAATTGGCCGGTTTGTCGGAATTGTTGATTCAGGAGCTCTTGGTATTGGAAGTTCAATCGCCCACGGACTCTTCGGATCGGTTGTGTATTACCCGAATGATCTCTTTACTGTTGCCCTTGAACAGGACGGCAGGGATTTGAACCTGGGTGTATCCTATAAGATTAATAGTTTTTTAACTATCGAGCTTGCATGGGCTGAATTGGAACAGACGATCTTTCCTCCGGAAAACCAGAATAAAACTGACATCATGCAGAATTCAAAAGTCTCATTTGGTTTGAGATCCAGAATAGGCCCTGTTTTCGGAGCCGACAGGATCACACTTGAGCGCGAGCAGCAACGCATTGAGCGTGCAAGAGACAGGCTGCAGGAACTTGAGGCCCGCAGAAGATCGGCTGAATCAGAACTGCAGAGGCTCCGAGACCTTCTTGAGAACCGCTGAAGAAACGGTCAATTGATATGAAAATTCGACTGTTACTTCTTATATTGATTTCGTTCAGTTCGATTCTGTATGCTCAGGATCAAGACGATACTTCTGCTGAATACGAATCCACCGATATTACAGAAGACACGAGTTCTCTTCTCAGGAGAACCGCAGAGGAACTCACTGAACTTGAAGAGCAAATTGCCAGGGAAGAAGATCGCCTGGCAAGAATCATGTCTGAGCTTGTTCAGCTTCGAAGGCAGCATGCGATTCTTTCAAATGCTGAAAGCGCGTTCCTTCTTGGCGAAGAGCTGTATACTTCCGGATCGATAGTATGGGCAAGAGATGCTTTCGAATCAGTAGTGATCAATTTTCCGGAATCCATTTATTATGAAGACGCTGTTTTCAGACTCGAACTGATATCGTTCGAGCTTCAGGATTTCGAAACCGCGCTTGAGTATTTTGAAATTCTCAGGCAATCAGATCCCTCATTTGAGTTCATTGACCTCGCAATTATTGCCGCAGGTCTTTCCACCTATAATCTGGGGAATTTTTCCGGATCCAGAGCCCTGTACAATCAGGTGATGCCATCAAGTGAATACGGAGCGCTTGCTGAGTATCTGAAGGCTGTAGCATTCGTAGAGGAGGATAACGTAGAGTCCGCTGTTGCCTCCCTGGAAGGAATACTTAATCGAACGGGGGGAACTCCGGGAGAGTTGAATCTTGCTGACAGAGCAAGAATTGCTATTGCTCAGATCCTTGTTGACGAGGACAGATATGATGAAGCTATCACATATTATTCCAGAGTCTCTCCCTTCAGTTCCTACTATGATGTTGCCATGCTCGGGTACGTCTGGACACTTATGCGACAGGGCGAATATCAGGATGCGTACAACCTTGCTGAGAAAGTTCTGGGGGAAGTTCCAAACTCCGAGATAGTATCTGAATTCAAGCTTGCTCAGGCCAATTGTGCCCTTGGCGCGGAAGATCTTGATATCGCTATAAGAATGTACGAGAATCTGCTCGAACATTTTCATGATACCGGTGATTATTACGATCTGTTTCTTTCCGGATCATCACTCGCTCAGGAGGAATTTGAACTTGAGAGGGAACGACTTGACCGGATAAGACTGGGTCTTGCAGAACTTAAGGAAGAAGCATTTACTCAGGGAGACATGGAGATGGTTGAGTTCATTGAAGAGGAAGAAGCATTCCTCCGCGAGCTCTTCACGGAAATAAGCTATCTGGAAACGATGCTTTCCCTGCCGGTTGAGATTGATCCGGAAACCATGGAGTATGAAATTGCCAGGCTCATTCAGCAGTGCAGAAACAGTACTGAAGTCCTTACCCTGACTGCCGGAGAAGTAGGAATGCTTGCTGAATCCCATGGAAGTGAACGTGACCGCCAGGATCTCGTAGATGTTGAAAAGGAAATTGAAAGAATACGACTTTCTCTTCAGGATCTCGCATCCAAGTTTGAAGGCGGGATGACAGCAGAGCATGACTGGGTTCAGGAGACCAAGTACGGTATTGCTGTGGCTACTTTCATGGAAAGGGAACTGAAGCGCGATTCGGTAAATTATCTTGGTGGCTATTACAGGAACAGGATTCAGGAGGCACTGGAGGAAGATGATTCCCTGACAGCCTCATCTCTGGACAGTCTTCGATCAAGGGAGATAGGTTCTCTTAACCGCCGGATTGATGAATCTGCTATTGAATGTGCGGGATTCTTCGAGGAATACCTTGCCAACTATCCTGATTCCCGATTCATTTCCGATGTTCTGGTAAGACTTGCTCAGCTGTATTACGACATAGATAATCTGCATCACAGTGAGCGCCAGGCTATTGCTGGAATAGAAGAGTACGTTCCTGAAGATTACTCAAAATCCATTACATTATATCAGCAGGTTCTGACTGAACATCCTGGTAGTGAAGTCGAGGATATAGCTCTGTATTCACTTGGATACTGTCTGGAATCCATGATGGATTTCGAGGGTGCAATGGATAACTACCGTAATCTCCTTGAACAATATCCCCGAAGCATACTCGCGTCGGAATGTAACATCCGCGTAGGCAATTTCTACTTTGATATCCTTGAGTATGATTCCGCTCTGGTTTATTATCAGAATGTGCTGGATTATCCCGGCAGCAGCCCCAACCTCTTCCAACATGGATTGTACAAACTCGGATGGACACTTTATCTGACAAAGAATTTCAGAAATTCGATTGCCACTTTCGCATATCTTCTTCAGGATGATAAAAACATTGACAGCCTGGGTATACATAGAAGAGGCGATATCAGGATTCTCAATGAAACCAGAGAGTATCTCGCATATAATTTTCTGGAGATGAGTAACAGATCAGGTTCTGCCGTTTCCACTGCAGTCATGTTCCTTGACAGTTTTAGGGATTCAGTGACCACAGTTGAGGTTCTGAATCACATGGCTTTGATTTCAGAGGAAATGGCAGACTGGCAGACATCAATTAAAGCATATAATGCAATCCTCGATGTAAATCCGTTCAGCGCAGATGCTCCTCTCTATCAGGTGAAGATTGCCCAGGCATATGAAGAACTGGGGGAATACGCGCTTGCTGCCAGAGCCAGAGATGAATTAATTGCCAATTATGGCCTCGAAAGTGAGTGGTACAGCTTTATGGGAGAGGAGTCAGCTATTGCTCTCGCCGATTCCCTGCGGTGTTCTTCGTTTGAAGATGCAATACAGTATTACCTTGAACAGACAGTTATCTCCAAGGATGATCCGGTTGCCTTTAATCAGATCAATGTAGCACTTATTGACCGAATTGAGGCTTACCTTCAACAGTATTCCGCGTCAAGCAGAACGTATGAATACAGATTTCACCTTGGTGACGCGTACTATCATACAGGTCAGTATGTTAAAGCCGGTGATATGTACTATCAGGTTTCCCTTGACAGCAGTTCCTTCCAGAGACAGAATGATGCGTTCAACAACGCTTTTTCATCATACCTGATTGCGTACGATGAAACTCCGGGAATTGACAGCCTTTACCTGAGACAGAAAATGCAGGAAACTGTAACCAAATATTCCGAGACTTTCCCCGATGGTGAGAATGTCGCCTGGTTCCTGTGGGCTGCAGCGCCAAAGTTCTACAACGCAGGTGATTACAATTCCGCTCGAGAGATGTTCTCACGACTTTATATCAATTATCCGAATTCCGGCTATGCCGCACGGGCTGCCAAATTCATCGCTGATTCATATCAGCATGAAGAAATATATGCCGAGGCTGAGGAATGGTACGGACTTGCATCACAGATGGCCGCGAGGAGCGGAGAAGATCTTGGAGCTGATATAGAGTATCTCGCGGCTTCTTCCGCATACAATGATGCAGCTTCACTGGCGGAGAGTGAAAACACGGAAGACCTTCTCGCAGCGGCACAGCGCTGGGAGGAAACAGCTCATGAACACCCCGGATCCGATGTTGCTCCAGTAGCGCTGTATGACGCAGCTGAGACGTATGGAAAAGCTGGAAGCATCGCTAATTCTGTAAGACTTTTCCAGGAACTGGCACAGCTTTATCCCTCCAACGAAAATGCTCCCTCCGGTCTGCTCAGAGCTGCTTTCCTGCTTCGAGAGGATGAGCAATATCTAAGAGCAGCTCAGATATATCTTGAAGCTTATGAAAAATTCCCGACTGCATCGGATATGGTGGCGGCACTCAGCAGCGCAGCTCGATGTTACGAAGACGGGGACAGACGCGATCTGGCAATGGGTGTTTATGAAAAAATTGCATCGGAACGAGCAGGAACAGCTGATGTTGTAATTGAAGCCTTCGCTAAGATTGGTGAATACAATTACGATATGGGTAATCTGACAACTTCTCTGAGCTACTTTGAGAACTGCATTTCCATCTATGATCAGTATCATGATGGCCAGCTGATTTATCCTGCCATGTCCGCCTATCTTATGGGTGAAATAGTATCAAGGGACTATTATGCCCTGACTCATGTAAATAACGATAATGTTGAGTATAAAACACAGCTTTTCAATGGAGCGGTTGCCAGTTATAACAGAACCTTCTCGTACCTTGATGACGATTATGTCTTCCGGGCAGTTCTGAAGATCGGTGAAATTCAGGAGGATTTTGCGAACTCAATCGGTTTCATGGATCCTCCAGCGGATCTTACTCCGGAGGGTGAGGAGGCTTTCTACAATATACTGATGGAAGCGTACGATTTATACATTCAGAGGGCAGTCTCCACCTATGAGAACGGTCTGGAGCTCGCGATGAATAATGGAATCCGCACCGAGTGGACCGATTTTATCGCGGTAAACCTTGATCTTCTGCTCCCGGGTTCAAGCGCGAGCATTGGTTACTCATCATTCACTCCAATAGTAGAGGAGACACCTGAAATCGAGGAAATCAGTGATGTGGAAGAAGGATTCACATCCGATCCAATCGATACTGATATTCCATCGGATGAAGAATCTGAAACTTCCAGTGAAGAATCTGAAACTTCCTCTGATGAACCCGGTTATACTATCAGATATGAAGAAGAAGAGGAAGAAAGCGGAGGGGGGTGTTTCCTGTGGCCGTTCTAATGAATAAATTCAGATATCTTCTGAGGACTTCGGGAAAATCAATTATACTTTCCTTCATTGTTCTTATGATTTCTGCTCTTCAGATTCAGTCTTTCGCGCAGAGTGATAACGAAGAGGTTACAGGAGCATCCTGGGTGGAAGGCAGGCTGGTGCTTGAGGAAATAACGATCAGGGGCGAACTCAGAACTCCTCAGGCTCTTTTCATGATGCTGAAAGCAACTCCTGATCTTAGTAATGTGCTGCTTGAGAGGAGCTTCATAGAAGATGTAATCAGACCTGTCTATCCAGGGGCGTTCGCTAATGAACCCAATTTTGGAGCCGGTCGGGAGATGATAGTATTGCCTGTCTGGCTTAGATACGGGTCTGTTGCGCTGTTTGGTGGTTTGTCGGCATATAGATATAGTCAGGGTGATGACGAACAGGGACTGGTTTTTGGTGTGATAGCCGGTCTCGATCTGATTGGAAACTTAATACTGGACCTGGTGGGAAATTGACACCTGTTCTTTCGAGAGGAGATCATAGATGAGACGTATTTCACTTCCGTTACTGCTGGTTCTTTCAATATTCCTTTGCGGCGGGATTGTGTTTGCACAATCCGGGGACGCTCTATCAGAAACAGGAGTTGCTGCTGACAGTACAATTTCTGATTCTACAGCTATTGAGGAGGATACTGTACCAGTTGAGCCCGAACCTCCTCAGGTAGTTCCTGATACTGTCGCAGCAGCAGATATTGAAGAAGCTGAGGAAGAAGCTGAGGAAATCGAAAAAGGAGGACTTTTCTCTAAGATGGCTCTGTTTTTCCGTTCCGGCGGCCGCGCAATGTGGATTATTCTCATATTCCTTACCATAGGTATTGCGATCGTCATTGAGAGGGTGATATTTCTTTTCGGTGTGGCAGATATGAAACCTGAGAAATTCATGGGAAGAATCGCAGATTTCATAAGAAAAGGGAGTATCGAGGGTGCAATCGCGTCTTGCGCTGACAAGAGCGCGCCACTGGCACGAATTATAGAAGCCGCGCTCCGAAATTACCGAAACACCGAGCGGGATATTCAGAACGCTGTTGATGAGATGGCACTTGCGGAATTGCCAAGATTAAATGCGCGTACGGGATATCTTGCCATGCTTGCCAATGTATCAACAATGGTTGGTCTTCTTGGAACCATCTTCGGATTGATCGCGGCGTTCGAGTCGGTTGCGGCTGCAGATCCGGCAGAAAAGAGCGTAATGCTCGCAAACGGTATTTCCATGGCAATGAGCACGACCGCATTCGGACTTATTTCCGCGATTCCACTTCTCATCGCGCATTCATTCCTCACTGCAAAAACAGACAATCTTATTGATGACATCGACAGATACTCTGTCATGGTCATCAACATGCTGGCACAGGCCAGAAAGGAAGGCTGATGGCACAAGCAGCGACTGGTAGAAGTCATAGAGTCAGGCATGTACCGGAGCTTGATCTCCTCCCGGTGATGAACCTGTTCTGCGTGATAATACCATTCCTGCTTCTCAGTGCATCATTCCTTGAAATAACCGTTATTGAGATGTGTCCCACGGAGGGTATCAGTGCATCTGGAGCCGGTACAACCAGCCTGGCTCGATCTGAAGAGCAACTTCTACAGCCTAAAGTAATAATTACCAATGACGAGATGTTTCTGGGTACTGTCTTTGGAACCCGGCATGTGAGTTATGTCCTTCTTGAAAACCGCGATGGGGAAATTGTACCCACATATGATTTCAATGCTCTTTCTGAAGCCCTCAAAAGCCTCAGGGAGGAACTTGATGCAGAGTTCCCCACAATTCCGGTTAACAAGATAATCATCCTTACGGTTGATGATATTCGATATGACAACATAATCAATACGATTGACGTTTGTGTCGACCAAGAATTCGACCAGCCGGGACTTCAGGTTGCGGCTTACAGTGTTCTCCAGAGACAGATTACTGCTGGAGCTGCTGGAGGTGATTGATTATGAGTAGCCCGCCAACCAAACGACACCTTCCACTGTTGCTTGGATATAAGAAAAGTAAAGCATTGCTCAGGGGAAAGGATAAAAAAGTACAACTGAATCTTACTGCATTGATTGATATGTTCACCATTCTCGTTGTCTTTCTTCTAAAGAGTTATAGCGCTGAAGGGCAGATAGTAACACTCAGCGATGCCCTTACTCTTCCTGAGTCAAGAGCAGATCAGACGGTGGAACTATTTCTCGAGATTATTGTTACCAATGATGCGATATTGGTTGATGGTGATCCCATCGTTTATGTTGATGAAGCGGTTCTTAGAGAGGGTAACCCGATTCCTGTCCTTGTAGAAAGGCTTTCCGATCATTTGGAATACACAAGGCTTATGCGCGGTATAACAGATGAGAAGGAAATGAAGGTTAACATACAGGGTGACGTTGCCGTACAGGCTATTCTTCTACAAAGGGTCATGAGCAGTTGTGCTGTAGCTGGCTACGCTACCCAGAACCTGACCGTAATCAAGGTGGAAGGTGAAGAAGAATGACTCCCCGGAAGGATGAAGAAAGAAAAATTCTCGCAATCGCAATAATGCGGGATGACAAGATTGTTGGCAAATTGACACCCGGATCGGAGCCCGTCACGCTTGGTACCGGATACAACAATCACATTGTAGTCGAAGGCGAAAACCTGCCGGACAGCATGGCGTTGATTACACCGGGTGATGACGCGGACACATTGGTATTAAGACTTTCAGATGAGATGGATTCTACAATAGAATCCTCTGATGGAACTACTCTGAAATTCGGGGATTTGCGGGATCTGGGGATATTTCCGGTTGACTCTGACGGATATTATCTTCTGAATATCAAGTATCTTGATAAGGGACAGATAACAGCCGGACCTTTCACAATTCATTTTGGTTTTATTGATACTCCAAAACAGGCTCCTCCTCCCGAAAAGAAGAAGGAGAAGAAGAAAGAGAAAGAGAAAGAAAAAGAAAAACCTGATAACAGAGTATTGAAGATCATCGTTGAAGGACCGGGCGGCAAGAAGGAAATGCTGCCTAATGCCGGTCTCATGACTGTTGGCGAAGCGGACTACAATACCGTAAGCGTCAAGAATATCGGTCTTCCACGGATACATACACTTCTTGAACCGCATGAAAATAAATATTTGCTCCGTCTCATTCCCGGAATCAAGGGCGGTGTTGAAGTTAAGGGCAATGTTGTCCCGTTTGTCACACTTATCGAACGTAACCTGATGGACAAGGACAAAAGCAGTGAATCCTATCTGTGGGTATTTGATAAGAACGTAAGCGGTATATTCACTCTTGGCAATGTCGAAGTGTCTTTCAGTTTTGCTGAACCACCGGAAGCTGCTGAAAAGAAAGCGGAAGAAAAACCAGTAGAAAGAATCAAATACATTCCTCCGGAATACAACTGGGAAAACTTCGCCGCAAGACCTCATGACGGATTGGCGATGAAAGGAAACCGGGAGGAATCCAACAGGAATGCTATCATACTTGGGCTTGGTCTGGCTATTGCGCTGATTACCGGTTCAGTATTCGATAGATTTATCACAGTAGTTCATGAATCAAAAGAGCAGATGCTCCGAAGTGCTCCATCCGCCCGGGTTGCCACACTTGCAAGACAACAGACATCCGAGGGAATAGGCGAAGAAATCGTTTCAGATATGAGTATCGGTGAGGAGAATGTGGAAATTGGGACCGGCGGTGGCGGTACTGCCGGCAGCGGCGGACCATCCGATGGTGTTTCAGATGGTCAGGCAGCCGGTGAAGCTGTTCTTCAGAGCATCGGTTTTGCGGCATATGGAACCGGCAGTTCCGGTGGATCATCCGGTATTGCATCTGATCTTCAGGCTGCGGCGACTTCTGGTGCCGGACTCGCTTCCGGCAGCGGAGGTGAAGCTCTTATCGCCGGCGCAGGTGGCGGAGGTTCCGGAGGTATTGGTGGACTTCTGGGTTCAGGAGGCGGCCCGAGTGCAAACATTGATGGCGTGTCCTCCAGCGAAGTTGAAGCTGTTCACAGGGCTGCTGAAATAACATTCTCGGCACATTCATCCAGTTCAGAGATAGGTGTACAGGGCCGAACCATGAATGATATCAGACGGAAAACCAATATGATCATCATGAGGATTAAGCGCGCATACGAAGATCTTCTCAGGAGCAACCCGACAGCAAGCGGCACCATTGCTGTAAACTTCTCCATCACACCGGGTGGCTCAGTGGTCAATGTCAGCGTATCCGCCCCGGGAGCTCTCTCTTCTCTTACCGCTTCAGTTCAGGCAGCAGTGCAATCCCTGAACTTCGGTTCCTCAAGCGAGCAGGTAGAGAACATTCCAACAGGTGTTACGTTGAATCTTGTCCCGCCTGACTGATTGAATAAAGAACAGAAATATCAGGAAGCCCCGGGCGATTTGCCCGGGGCTTCATTGACTAGGGGACATGCACGCTCTGGTGCGTGTCCCCTGTATGCCTTCTAGTACATACCGCCCATACCGCCGCCGCCCATGCCGCCGCCCATATCCGGGGCAGCTTTTTCCGGTTCAGGTATCTCGGTTATGATGCATTCTGTGGTAACAAGCAGTCCGGAGATGCTTGCCGCGTTCTGAAGTGCGGCTCTGGTGACCATGGTAGGATCTACCACGCCGAATTTGAACATGTCTCCGAACTCGTTTGTCTGAATATTGATCCCGCTGTCCCTGTCGAGTCCTCTGACTTTTTCCACAATTATAGCGCCCTCGAGTCCGGCGTTAATAGCGAGCTGTCTGAGAGGTTCAGAAAGGGATTTGCGTATAATGTCCACGCCAATCATCTCGTCATCCACAAGGTCAAGCTTGTCAAGGATTTTTTCACATCTGAGAAGGGCAACGCCACCACCTGCTACAAGCCCTTCTTCAACGGCTGCACGGGTTGCGTGAAGTGCGTCCTCCACTCTGGCCTTCTTTTCCTTCATCTCAGTCTCGGTTGACGCTCCGACTTTGATAAGAGCAACTCCGCCGGCAAGCTTGGCCAGACGTTCCTGAAGCTTCTCTTTGTCGTAATCAGAGGTTGTATCCTCGATCTGTTTCCTGATCTGTGCAATTCTACCCTGTATATCCTCGGTTTTTCCTCCACCATCAATAATAACGGTGTCATCTTTGTCGATGCGGATACTTCCTGCAGTACCCAGATCATCAATGGTGATGTTTTCGAGCTTGATACCGAGGTCCTCAGTGATGGCCTGGCCGCCGGTGAGAACAGCTATATCACCAAGCATGGCTTTACGTCTGTCGCCGTATCCGGGAGCTTTTACCGCGGCAACCTGAAGCATACCGCGCATTTTGTTGACAACCAGTGTTGCAAGAGCTTCACCTTCTACATCTTCAGCGATGATAAGAAGCGGTTTGCTCAGCTGTGCTATCTTCTCAAGAATGGGAAGAAGATCCTTCATGCTGGAAATCTTTTTCTCGTGTATGAGAATGTACGGCTTGTCAAGAACAACTTCCATATTTTCAGCGTCGGTTACGAAATACGGGGAAAGATATCCTCTGTCGAATTGCATACCCTCTACGACATCGAGTGTTGTATCCATGGATTTGGCTTCCTCAACGGAGATAGTTCCGTCTTTGCCGGCCTTGTCCATTGCCTCTGCGATGATATCACCGATTTCACCATCATTGTTCGCGGAGATTGAGGCAACCTGCTTGATGTCGTCCTTGCCGGAAACCTCGCGTGATAGGGTTTTCAGTTCCTTCACAACCGTCTTTACGGCAGCGTCTATACCGCGCTTGAGCGCCATCGGGTTCACACCTGCTGTTACATTCTTGAGACCTTCGCGATAAATGGCCTCTGCAAGGAGAGTAGCAGTCGTGGTGCCGTCACCGGCAACATCGCTCGTCTTGCTGGCTACTTCACGAATGAGCTGAGCGCCTATGTTTTCGAATTTGTCGGGAAGCTCGATTTCCTT
>JAUXIK010000094.1 GCA_030620995.1 Candidatus Aegiribacteria sp. | reverse complement strand
TTTGTCGGATCCGAAACATCGTATGCACGAAAAAATCCACCAAAATCAGCAGCATAGGCGTAATTCCCTAATACACTAACCCCAAAAAGATAGTCACCGGACTGATTGCAGAAACCAACTTCAATTGGATTTGTCGGATCTGAAATATCTATTATTCGAAGACCATGCTCCCAGCCGGCGATATAGGCATAATTCCCTGCCAGAGAAACTCCCATAGCAATGCTGGGTAGCTCACAGACACCTACTCTAAACGGATTTGACGGGTCTGAAACATCGACTATCTCAAACACATCTAACCCGCGGTCTGAGTTCCCATGCATTTTAGCAGGAAACCATAACGCAAGATATGCGTAGCTGCCTGATACAACACTTTCTTCAACCCAGAACCAGTCTTGAGTTAATTCGTAAAACCCTAACTCAAATGGATTCTCCGGATCTGAAACGTCCAGTATTAGAATACCACCCTTAAAATTATTGAATTGAGCACCGGCATAGGCATAATTCCCTGATACATAAACATCGGAAGCAAAGTGATATCCATTATCATAATAACCTGCAAAAGTTGGATTCGCTGGATCTGAAACATCTATTACCAGAAGACTGTCATTATCCGCTACATAAGCGTATGAATCTGAATAATAAACACCAACAGCATAGTAATTTGTATTATAGGTTCCTGCCACATATGGATTTGTTGGATCTGAAATATCTATTACACGAAGACCGGCTTGAGCATCAGCAAGATAGGCATAATTTTCCGATACACACACATCGTGAGGACCGTAAATGCCACAAAAGCCCACTTCAGTTGGATTCGCTGGATCTGAAATATCTATTACACGTAAACTGCCATCATGATCAGCAACATATGCGTAAATCCCTGTTCTAGAGAACCTGTCAGCTCTCAGGGATGATTCATTGCTAGCCCATAGAAATCCTGGCAATATCATCATTACTAAGCACATCTGCAGTATCTTTCTCATAATTATTAACCTCCCTTTTGTTTCTTTTTGCTATCTGAGCTACTTCATTTATCTCCTGCTGTTCCAACGATCAGACCTGACTGCCTGTATCAGTCATTTCTCCAATCTTTCAATTTTAATTACCTTAAAAGTACGAGTTTACCTGCTGATTGATATTCGCCTGCTGTATCTGAAAGCCGCACAAAGTAAACACCGTTCTGAACCTCGTTACCCCTTTCATCCGTGCCGTCCCAGATGACATGATTGGTTTGTCCCACAGTTGAATAATCCCAGCGCCTGATCAATCTTCCGCTCATATCGTAGATTTCCAGCTTTGCGTTATTTGCCCCATACCCCAGGCTGTAGGATATGTCAGCTATACTCTGGAATGGATTGGGGGTTATCTGACATAAACAGGATACACCTTGAGGAACCGTATGAGATTCTTGCTCCTCAACCCCGGTTTCCGAACCAATGGCATACAATTTACCATAGATAGTAATGACATGGAGTGTCCCATTCGCGCTGATGGAAGGAGAACAGAAGCAGTGGTCTTCCAGTGGACATGTCCACTTCACCGTTCCATCAGGATCTATAGCACAAACTGCATCGATCTTCTCCGGATCGTTCGGAGTACTGACAGAAACGTAAATAACGCCATTGGCATCAATCGCAGGTGAATTGAAAGCAGGATCTCCGGGTAAAAGGCAAGCCCATTTGCTTGTGCCGTCAGGATTAATTGCAAAGAGCGAATCAGAATACACAGGATATTCTATACTACAGCCAGTCTGATATATTGTGCCATCCGGTCCTATGACAGGGGAAGCCCACATGTTCTCACCATTGGGGATCTCGTAACTCCATAGAATATCGCCATCCGGGCTGAACGCAATAACCGCTACATCATTGTTGATGGTGAAGTATATGGTTCCATCCGCTCCAACTGCAGGTGAGGCCGCGGATAATCTGCTAGGAGCCAGACCAAGATAAGTACACCATAAGCAGTTCCCGGTTTCGGTATCAGCAGCGGCAAACATGAGATGATTTGCGCTCGGATCCAGAGTTGGTATGAAAAGCGTGTCACCTGTCACCGACATAGCCGGGCCGGAAGCTCCATCACAGGGATAATATTTACGCCATTTCTGAGTTCCATCTGGATATATCGCCCTGATATGGCCTCCATCCATATAGTAGATTATGCTGTCATTTCCAACCAGGATAGGAGCACAATCTGTGCCTGTAACATGCGGGATACACCACTTGGTTTTTCCATAGGTTACTGAATCCTGAATAGCCCACAGGCTGTCTCCAAGCACATAAATAGTACCATCAGATCCTATTGCCGGACAGCTGTAACCTAAATCGTACCCGGTCAGAGGAAGACTCCACTTAACAAAACCTGATGGATCAACGGCAAAAAACCCTGAATTGGTACCGGGGTACTCGGCAGCGGCAAAGTATATGGTTCCATCTTCGCCAATCACTGCATGACCCGATGGAACCTGATAGTCAACCACCTGGAGAGTCCATAGCGTATCCGGTGTTGCCGGTCCGAAATAAGGACTTACGCCTGTACGCTGAGGGTTATAGTGGAACATCGGCCACTGCGTGCCAGCAATTGCTGTCATGGGAATCAGCAGCAATAAACCCGCTACTGCACACATATATAATATTTTCCTTAACCCCATTATTCTCTCCTTACTTTTTCACTGATACGAATATTTCAGTTCTGGTTACCGTTTTGGCCTGCGTTGTTTATCTGGCAAATATGCACCTCTTTGAACATGTTCCCTGTTTCGTTGAGAGCCTGATAATGTAGCATCCCGAAGGAAGCGAACCCGGACTCCAGAAGGAAGTATGCTCACCGGCGTTCATGATGGATTCCTCAAGCCTCTCAACAACCCTGCCGTTGATGTCATACACTGATAAGTCGGCATGCATTGTTTCAGGAAGACTGAAAGAAACGCTCAGGCTGGAACTGAAGGGATTGGGATGAAGATCATGGAGGAGCAGAGCATTCAGTGGTATTCCTTCCTCTTGCTCCTCAATCCCGGTTTCCGAACCAATGGCATACATTTTACCGTAGAAAGTTATTACATATATTGTCCCATTCGCGCTGATGGAAGGAGAACAGAAGCAAAGGTCTTCCACTGGACAGGTCCATTTCAGAGTTCCACCAGTATCGATAGCGCAGACTGCATTGATCTTTTCGGGATCACCAGCGTCAGAGTCACTGATATATATAGTTCCAGCGGCATCAATCGCAGGAGAACCAAACGCAGGTTCGCCAGGTAAGAAACAGGTCCATTTGCCTGTGCCGTCAGGGTTAATCGCAAAGAGTGAATCAGCATACACAGGATATTCTATACAACAGCCAGTCTGATATATTGTGCCATCCGGCCCTATGACAGGAGAAGCCATCATATTCTCACCATTAGGGATCTCGTGACTCCATAGAATATCGCCATCAGGGCTGAATGCAATAACCTCTACATCATTGTTGATGGTAAAGTAAATGGTTCCATCCGCTCCAACTGCAGGTGAGGCCGCGGATAATCTATCAGGAGCCTGACCAAGATAAGTATACCATAAGCTGTTCCCCGTTTCGGCATCAGCCGCGGCAAACATGAGAGCATTCGGATTCCCCGGATCCAGGCTTGGTGTGTACAGTGTATCACCGGTCAGCGACATAGCCAGTCCGGAACTCATATCACAACCATAATATTCCCTCCACTTCTGAGTCCCATCCGGATATATCGCCCTGATATGGCCCCCATCCTTATAGTAGATTACATCGTCATTTCCAATCAGGATAGGAACAGAAGTTGAGCATCCAATATGCGGGATACACCACTTGATATTTCCATAGGTTACCGAATCCTCAATAGCCCACAGGCTGTCCCCAAGCACATAAATGGTACCATCAGAACCTATTGCCGGGCAGCCGTAACCCAAATCGTATCCGGTCAGAGGAAGACTCCACTTAACAAAACCTGATGGATCAATTGCAAAAAATCCTGAATTGGTCCCGGGGTACTCGGCAGCGGCAAAATATATGGTTCCGTCTTCGCCAATCATCGAATTTCCCTGTGGAACTTGATAGTCAACCACCTGTAGAGTCCAGAGCATATCAGGTGTTTCCGGCCCAAAATAAGGACACATGCCAGTAAGCTGAGGATTATAGTGGAACATCGGCCACTGCGCGTCAGCAATGATTGTTAAGGGAATCGATATCAATAAAACAAACACTATCGGCATCGATTTGAATTTCTTTTTTACTTTTATTTTTCCCATAACACCCTCCTTCTACTTCACCGGAATCGATTTTGCAGTATCCTTTATTCTTCCTTCATTTACCAGAGCATCGATATCAATTTCCTTGATCGAGATTCCTTTCTCCCAATAGGAATAAAATGACGTCCTGAGGTAGCTTCCCAACCCCTTGTCTCTTATATAGGTAGTATTGTTTCCGTATTTTCTGGTTTCGATTCCTCTCAGACCGATAGCTATGTGCTCACCGTCAAACAGCGCCAGTTTGCAGGGTATGTTCTCGACAATGCGTATGTCGTAGTTTTCGAATTCAAGCAGTTGCCTGTACTCTTGCTCTACTACTACTTTTATTAAATCGTTTAAATTGACAATTCCATGAATCAGTACACCTTTCTGTAGTGCCTTGTAGATAAGTTTGGCGTATTCCTCATCAAGAATTCTTGCCAGTTCTCTGTCCTTCTTCATCAGTTTTTCTGTGACAGTTTCACCGGTTGAACTCATAAGTATTTCCTCTTCCGCGATTTCGACGAGATTATTGAATTTCTTGAGGATTAGTATTTGATCACTTAAAACTTCCACATAGTCGACCGTATCGTTGGCATCATACGGGTCGTTATACATCTTGCTCAGTTCTTCAGATACTTCGCTGATGTTTACTGTTACAAGTGAAAGCCTTTTCTTCACTTTTTCCAGCAACAATGTCGGGTCAACGGGTTCGAATATCTTCTTATTGGATTGCAGTAAAACACATGCGCCCTTCTTTTCAAGCGATGTCAGCAGTTCATATACTTTAGTTCTCCTGAAGCCTGAAATCTTCGCAACTTCGGCTGGAGTACATTTCTTTTTTTGCAGTAAAGCCATATAGACCTGAATTTCGTTAGCTGTCAGATCGATATAGCTGAAGATTTCATCAAGATGATTAATGTCCATTTGTTCTCCTGCTATTGTATTTAGTTGTCCTACCCTAGACAACTTTATTTAATCCGAATTGAATTGTCAAGTTCGCATTTTCTTCCTGGTGTTTTCTCTACAACTTATTCAGGTCTGTTTAAGAGTGGGAGTATGATCCGGAATATCTTTGAAATGCCATAAAGCCTTACAGCTTATTATTCTACTGACAGAAATATGAAGCTGTTTGCGGGAAGGATATGGAATATCTTATCGTTTCAGTTCCAACGGCAATTATTATTCCCGTTTGGAAAACAGGAATTAGTCTATAAAGGTATTGAAGATTCAACTATCTTTTATCAGTAATCAGCATTTTCCAATCAGCGCAGATTCACGATATTCATTTGACAAGCATGAGCCTGCAGGTGGCCGTGGAATTGCCGGAAACAAGATGGCAGATGTATACACTGTTCGGCAGTAATCTGTTTCTTTCGTCTCTGCCATCCCAGGGCACTGAATAACAACCTGATTGCTGGGATTGCATGTAATCATCCGCAAGAGTTCTTACAAGTTGGCCTTTCAGATTATAGACCCTGAGAGTTGTGTGACCGTCAACAGGTATTGAATAGCTTATCGTTGTTCCAGTTGAAAATGGATTAGGAAAGCTCTGAACATTCAAAAGACCTGAAAGAGGACCTGTTTCACTCTCCTCGATTCCCGTGTAAGAGGAAATATCAAGAACAACAAGCCCACCGAGGGAACCTCCGTCCACAAAGCACCAGAGTTCCTGTTCTTCCGGTTTCATCCTCATACGAAGCACTCTTGTATCGTTTGGATAAAACTCCAGATGCTGTATGTCTCCGGAACTCGTGTATTCAAAAACATGCCATCCGTTGTTACATCCCATAAATATGAATTCGTTTGATTGTTCAAGGCACCTGCCCCATTCGGTCGGATAAAAATAAGTCTGCGGTGCACACCCTGAATCGGACAGATCGTATACCTTCAACCCTTGATTATGAGAAGTAAATAACATATTATCTACGATAAGCACAGCAGATGTGTACGAGTAGGAATTCAATCCGTATGTTCCAACCGAAGCGAGCGGATCAGGTGGAACATTCCTCATGATTCTGAAGTTCCCATCCCAGAAATATCCCCCTCTCTGCATGGATGCAATCAACAGCGTATCCTGATAGGCTGTGATATCAAGGCAGACATCGTCGGTACTTAACAGGGAACCGGTCAGGATTGGATTGTCGGGCTGGCTCACATCTATCCTGTAGTAATCTCCAGGGGTCTCCTGGTAAATAATACTGCCGTTATGATAAATTATTGGATCAAATTCAGCCCAGATTGTTCCACCTGGTTCAATTCCACCCAGGTATTCGTAACCTGTTTCATTCACTTCATAGTCAAACAGGATCGGTGTGCCGCATTGATGCATGGACGCACCGTCAAGAGCAAATAGATATGATTCTTCAACGCAGAACTGAGACAGCTGATGAAGCCCTCCAGGATCAATTGTGTACCGGTATGTCAGGTTGAAATCTTCATCAACAGTATAATAACCTATACCAACATCGTATGAAGTAATGAAAATTCCATTTTCATAGAATTCAAAATCATGTATCCAACTCCAAGGGATGTGTGCTTTCAGCGGCAGAGTCTGTGCCCATCCTGCGCTGATGATGAAAAACACTATCAGAATCGGATAAACCACAAT